>NZ_BMVN01000009.1:0-287353 GCF_014650735.1 Streptomyces canarius | reverse complement strand
GGCGACCGCGACGCCGTCCGCACCCCCATGCAGTGGACCCCCGACCGCAACGCCGGCTTCTCGACGTGCGACCCCGGCAGGCTCTACCTCCCCACGATCATGGACCCGGTCTACGGCTACCAGGTCACCAACGTGGAAGCCTCCATGTCGTCCCCGTCCAGCCTGCTGCACTGGACCCGCCGCATGATCGAGATCCGCAAGCAGAACCCCGCCTTCGGACTGGGCTCGTTCACGGAACTGACGTCCTCCAACCCGGCGGTCCTGGCGTTCCTGCGCGAGTACGGCGACGACCTGGTGCTGTGCGTGAACAACTTCTCCCGCTTCGCCCAGCCCACCGAACTCGACCTGCGGGCCTACGACGGGCGGCACCCCGTCGAGCTGATCGGCGGAGTGCGCTTCCCCGCCATCGGTGAACTGCCCTACCTGCTCACCCTGCAAGGCCACGGCTTCTACTGGTTCCGGCTCACCCGAGTCGCATCCCGCATCGGCCGCCGCCGCTGAACGCCCGGCGCCGAGGAAAGGACGCGTCACCATGCCGAAGACCATCACCCCCCGACCGCGCACCGCGGCCGGGCCCGACGGGCCACTGGCCTCGTTGGGCGGGCTGCTGCGCGACTGGCTGCCGAGCCAACGCTGGTTCGCGGGCAAGGACCGGCCGGTCACCGATCTGTCGGTGTTGTCCGTGACGGAGCTGTTCCCGGGGTGTCTGCACCTGCTGGTGCACGCCTCGCACGTGCCGGTGCCCACTCCCGGCGGCACTCCCCCGTCCGGCGACTGCTACCAGCTGCTGCTGGGCCTGCGCCGGCACCTCGCCCCGCGGCTGGAACGGGCGTTCATCGGGCGCGCGGTGGACGGCCCGCTGGCCGGGCTCGCGGTGTACGACGCCCTGCACGACCCGCGCTCGGCCCATCTGCTGCTGGAGCGGCTGCGGCAGCCCGGCGCGGTGGGCCCGCTGCGGTTCGGGACGGACCCGGCCGCCCGTGTACCCGGCGGTCTGCCGCCGCGGCTGCTGGACGCCGAGCAGTCCAACTCCTCGATCGTGTACGGCGACGCGTACATCCTGAAGCTGTTCCGCCGGATCCAGCCGGGCGTCAACCCGGACCTGGAGGTGCCGGCGGCGCTGACCGCGCAGGGCTGCACCCGGGTGCCCGCGCCGGTGGCCTGGTTCACCACGACCGCCCCGCGCCCGGCCACCCTCGGGGTGCTGCAACCGTTCCTGCCGGACGCCACCGACGGCTGGACGCTGGCGCTGCGCGCGCTCGCCGCGGGCGACCACTTCACCACCGAGGCCCGCGCACTGGGCCGGGCCATGGCCGAGGTGCACCTGGCGCTGGCCGAGGCCTTCCCGCCGGCCGGGCCGGGCGAGAACGGCCGTACGGCCGAGGCGATGTGCGCGCGGCTCGACGCCGCCGCGCACGCCGTCCCCGGGCTGCTGCCCTACGTGCCCGGTCTGCGGGCCGCGTTCGGGGCGCTGGCCACGTGCGACACCGGGCCGCCCGCCCAGCGCATCCACGGCGATCTGCACCTCGGGCAGGTGCTGCGGGCCGGCCGCGACTGGTTCGTCATCGACTTCGAGGGCGAGCCGTCCCGTCCGCTCGCCGAGCGGCGGGCCCCGCAGTCCCCGGTGCGGGACGTCGCCGGGATGCTCCGCTCCTTCGACTACGCGGCCCGGCAGCGCCGCCCCTGGCGACCCGAGTGGGCGCGCCGCTGCCGGGAGGCGTTCTGCGCGGGCTACGCGGCCCGCGCCGGCTGGGACCCACGCAAGAAGCACGCGCTGCTGCGCGCGCACGAGACGGACAGGGCGGTCTACGAGGTGCTGTACGAGGCGAGACACCGGCCCGACTGGCTGCCGGTACCGATGGCGGCGATCAAACGGCTCGCCGTGTGGGGAGGCTGACCCATGGCACTGAAGGACACCACGCGCCCCGAGGCCGCCGGGCCCAGGCCCCCCGCGGCCGTGGCCCTGGACCCCGCCGACCGCGGCCGGCTGCTGGCCGGCGCGCACCACGATCCGCACGCCCTGCTGGGCGCCCACCCGGTGCCGGGCGGCACGCTGCTGCGGGCGCTGCGCCCGAACGCGCGGGCGGTGAGCGTCGTGATCGACGGCACGCCGACCGAACTGCCGTCGGAGGGCGACGGTCTGTTCGCCGCCGTCCTGCCTTGCGCGCAGGTCCCGTCGTACACGCTGCTGGTCGCGTACGACGACACCGAGCAGGAGGTGCACGACCCGTACCGCTTCCTGCCCGCCCTCGGCGAACTGGACCTGCACCTGATCCGGGAGGGCCGGCACGAGCAGCTGTGGCGGGCGCTCGGGGCCGAGCCGATGGTCCACCAGGGCGTGGCCGGCACCCGCTTCACCGTGTGGGCGCCGAACGCCCAGGGGGTGCGGGTGGCCGGGGACTTCACGTACTGGGACGGCACGCAGTACCCCATGCGGTCGCTCGGCGCGTCCGGGGTGTGGGAGCTGTTCCTGCCCGGGATCGGCGAGGGCACCCGGTACAAGTTCGAGATCACCTCGCGGTACGGGCACCGGTTCCTGAAGGCGGACCCGATGGCGCGGGGCACGGAGGTCCCGCCGGACACGGCGTCCGTCGTGACGTCCTCGCGCTACGAGTGGGGTGACGCGGAGTGGATGGCGCACCGCGGTGACCTTCCCGTGCACCAGGCGCCGTTCTCGGTGTACGAGGTGCACCTGCCGTCCTGGCGGCCGGGGCTGAACTACCGTCAGCTCGCGCAGGAACTCCCACCGTACGTCAAGGAGATGGGCTTCACGCACGTGGAGCTGATGCCGGTGGCCGGGTACCCGTTCAGCGGCTCCTGGGGGTACCAGGTCACCTCCTACTACGCGCCGACGCCCCGGCTCGGCTCCCCGGACGACTTCCGGTACTTCGTGGACGCCTGTCACCGGGCCGGTCTCGGCGTGATCATGGACTGGGTGCCGGCGCACTTCCCCAAGGACGACTGGGCGCTGGCCCGGTTCGACGGGGACCCGCTGTACGAGCCCGGGAACGCGCTGCGGGCGGAGCACCCGGACTGGGGGACGTACGAGTTCGACTACGGCCGCACCGAGGTGCGCAACTTCCTCGTCGCCAACGCGGTGTACTGGTGCGAGGAGTTCCACATCGACGGGCTGCGCGTGGACGCCGTCGCCTCGATGCTCTACCTGGACTACTCGCGGGACTCCGGGCAGTGGGAACCCAATGTGTTCGGCGGCCGGGAGGACCTGGACGCCGTGGCCTTCCTCCAGGAGATGAACGCCACCGTGTACCGGCGCTGCCCGGGCGTGGTGACCATCGCCGAGGAGTCCACCGCGTGGGACGGCGTGACCCGGCCGACGGACGGCGGCGGCCTCGGCTTCGGGCTGAAGTGGAACATGGGCTGGATGCACGACTCGCTGGAGTACATCCAGAAGGAGCCGGTGCACCGCAAGTACCACCACAACGAGATGACCTTCTCGATGGTGTACGCCTACAGCGAGAACTACGTCCTGCCCATCTCCCACGACGAGGTGGTCTACGGCAAGCAGGCGCTGGTGTCGAAGATGCCCGGCGACTGGTGGCAGCGGCGCGCCAACCACCGGGCCTACCTCGGCTTCATGTGGGCCCACCCCGGCAAACAGCTGTTGTTCATGGGGCAGGAGTTCGCCCAGGGAGCCGAGTGGTCGCACACCCACGGCCCCGAGTGGTGGCTGCTCTCCGACGACCACCACTCCGCCGGCGACCACCGGGGCGTCCAGGCCCTGGTGCGGGACCTCAACACGGTGTACCGGGCGACGCCGGCGCTGTGGCAGCGGGACACCGACCCGGGCGGCTTCCGGTGGGTGCTGTGCGACGCGGCGGACGACAACGTACTGGCGTTCCTGCGTTTCGCCGCCGACGGCGGCCCGCTGCTGGCGGTGTCGAACTTCTCCCCGGTCGTCCGGCACGACTACCGCCTGTGGGTCCCCGACGGGTTCCCCGCCTGGCGCGAGGAGCTGAACACCGACGACACCCGGTACGGCGGCAGCGGCGTGCGCACCGAGGGGCCCGTCAAGCCCGAGGAGGGGTTCCTGAGGCTGACGCTGCCCCCGCTCGCCACCGTCTGGCTGACGCCGGAGGACTGAAAACCGCAGGTGTCGGCGGCCGTGCGAAGGGCAGTCGGGGTCGTACAGACAGCGACTGCCCCCCGTGGCACGGACAGAAGGGCGGCACCCAGGTGCGCACCGTCGGAGTGGAGGAGGAACTCCTTCTGGTCGATCCGGACAGCGGCGACCCGAAGGCACTGGCGGCGGCCGTCCTCGCGCGGGCCGCCCAGGACGATCCCGGACAGGACGTCTTCGAGAAGGAGCTGTTCGGGCAGATGCTGGAGTTCGCCACGCATCCGCAGTCGGACATGGCGGCCCTGGGCGACGAGATCGTCCGCTGCCGCAAGGAGGCCGCCCGGCACGCCGGGCAGATCGGCTGCGGGGTCGCCGCGCTGGCCACCTCGCCGCTGCCGGTCAGTCCCGCCCTCAGCGTGAACGACCGGTACCAGTGGCTGGCCGAGCGGTTCGGGATACCGACCTGGGAGCAGCTGGTCTGCGGCTGCCACGTCCATGTGTCGGTGGAGTCCGACGAGGAGGGCGTCGCGGTCCTCGACCGGCTCCGTCCGTGGCTGCCGGTGCTGCGGGCGATCAGCGCGAACTCCCCGTTCTGGCAGGGCCGGCCCACCGGTTACGCCAGCTACCGCAGCCGGGTGTGGAACCGGTGGCCGTCGGCCGGGCCGACCGAGGCGTTCGGGTCCGCCGAGCGGTACCACCGCAGGGTGGCCGACATGGTGGCCACCGGTGTGATCCTCGACGAGGCCATGGCCTACTTCGACGCACGGCTGTCGGCCCGCTACCCGACGGTGGAGATCCGGGTGGCGGACGTGTGCCTGTGCGCGGAGACCGCCGTACTGGTCGCGACGCTCTGCCGTGCCCTCGTGGAGACGGCCGCCCGGGAGTGGCGGGCGGGCCGGCCGGCGCCCGACCCCGGCGTGAGCCTGCTCCGGCTGGCCGACTGGCAGGCCGCCCGGTACGGCCTGGAGGAGGACCTGCTCGACCCGGTGGCCATGCGGCCCCGGCGCGCGCCCCGGGTGCTGCGCTCCTTGCTGGAGTACACGGGGGACGCGCTCACCGAGAACGGCGACGCGGCCCGTGCCGAGCAGGCCGTCGAGGAGCTGCTGCGCACGGGCAACGGCGCGCGGGAGCAGCGCAGGCTGCTGGAGCACACCGGCAGCCTGCGGGACGTCGTCACCGAGTGCGTGCGGCGCACACAGGGCTGAGCGGGCCGGTCAGAGGATCAGTACCAGGGCGTACACCAGGAAGAAGGCCGCGATCAGCACGACCAGCAGCAGGATCAGGGTCAGCGGTGCCTTGGCCCAGCCCCTGCGCTGGACGTGCGGCTCGCGGGGGCCGGCCTCGGGCATGCTGCTCTCGGCCGGCGGGGTCTCGCCGGGCGGAACTCCCCCACCTGGTTCCAGACCGGTCGTGCGCTCGGGTTCCGGATCGGGGTTCACATGACTCATGTGTCCCGAGTCCCCAGGACACGCCGACATCATCAGCCGATCACGACTTCCACGTTCCCCTCACCGAACGCGCCTGCCTGGGCTACATTCGGGCACCGCCGACACCGAGCCGATCGGCGGAGTGACCCTCCGTACACCAGGAGCAGCGCATGCGGAACCTCGCCCCCGGTCCCGCCGTCGCCCCGCCGCTCACCGGCGGCCTCGCCGACAGCGTGTTCACCACGGCGGAACGGGATCCGGCGCTGCCGGTCCTCGCGCGCCGGGCCGGTCCCGCCGCCGCAGGATGGCTGGAGCTGACGGCGGCCGAGGTGCGGGACGAGGTGGTCGGCCTGGCCAAGGGCCTGATCGCCGCCGGGATCTCGCCCGGCCACCGAGTGGCCCTGATGGCCCGCACCCGCTACGAGTGGACGGTGCTCGCGCACGCGCTGTGGGCGGTGGGTGCCGAGATCGTGCCGGTCCATCCGGCTTCCTCGCGGGACCAGGTGGAGTGGATCCTGCGCGACGCGGGCTGTGTGGCCGTGGTGGTGGAGGACGAGCAGGGCGTCATGACCGTCGGCACCGTGTGCACCCGGCTGCCGCGGCTGCGGCACGTCTGGCAGCTCGACGCGGGCGCCCTGGCGGACCTCGTGGAGCGGGGCACGGTCGTCCCGTACACCACGGTGGAGTCGCTGCGCCGGATCGTGCTGCCGGACTCCACGGCGGCCGTCGTCTACACCTCCGGCACCTCGGGGCGCCCGATGGGCTGCGCGCTCAGCCACCGCGGTCTGGCGTACCCCTGCGACACGCTGCTGGCCGGCTGGGCGCACACCGCCGCACCCCCGGGCGAACAGCCGTCCGTGCTGGCGTTCCTGCCGTTCTCCCACGTCTACGGCATCATGATCATGCTGATGTGTGTGCGCGGCGGGGTCCTGATGGCGCACGAGCCGGAGCTGACCGGGCCGGCCCTGTCGGCGGCCCTGAGCACGTTCCGGCCGACGTACCTGTACGGCGTGCCGTCGGTGTTCGAGAAGCTCTACAAGACGTTCCTGCGCACCGCCCGGCAGGCGGGCCGGGGCGCCCTGTTCGAGCGGGCCGCGCAGACCGCGCGGGACTTCGCCGCCGCCGAGGAGCGCCGGCGGCTGGGCACCGGGCCGGGCCCCGGGCTCGAACTGAAGCTGCAACACGCTCTATACGAGCGGACGGTGTACCGCAGGCTGCGGGCCGCACTGGGCGGCCGGGTGGTGCGCGGGACCTCCGGCGGCAGCGCGCTCGACCGCGAACTGGGCCTGTTCTACGCGGGCATCGGGGTGTACCTCCACGACGGGTACGGGCTCACCGAGGCCTCCGGCGGGATCACCATGCAGCCGCTCGGCCGGGAGAAGTCCGGGACCGTGGGCCTGCCGCTGCCCGGCACCGAGATCCAGGTGGCCGACGACGGGGAGATCCTGGTGCGCGGCCCGTCGGTGTTCCAGGGCTACATCAGCGACGAGCACGCGACCCGGGCCGCGCTGCGCGGCGGCCGGCTGGCCACCGGGGACATCGGCCGGCTGGATTCCGAGGGCTATCTGACGATCACCGGGCGCAAGAAGGACATCATCGTCACCAGCGGCGGCAAGAGCGTGGCCCCGGCCCCGCTGGAGCAGCGGCTGCGGATGCATCCGCTGGTCCACCAGGCGGTGGTGGTCGGCGACGACCGGCCCTGTGTCGGTGCCCTGATCACCCTGGACCCGGAGTTCCTCGCGGACTGGCGGGCCGCCCTGGCGTTGCAGGGCGACGCCCGGGGACGGGAGGCCCGCGAGGAGAACGCGCTGCGGGAGGAGATCGCGCGGGCGGTGGCCTCCGCCAACAGTGCGGTGTCCCGGGCGGAGTCGATCAGGGTCTACCGTGTCCTCCAGGAACCGTTCGCACCGGACAACGGACTGCTGACGCCGTCCATGAAGCTGCGCCGGGACGCCGTTGTGCGGCACTACGCGTCCGAGATCGAGGCGATGTACGAGGCGCGCTCCCGGTCGCGTCCGGGTCCGTCGGAGCCGGCCGACTGGGACGAGCCGGACGATGTCTTCCGCTGACGAGGACCGCGGAAGTACGGCGTACGGGCGGCGGGTCCCAGGGGAGACGGATAGCCTGCGCGGCTGGGGGAACCCGCAGCGAGAGATCAGCAACGACGACCGTTCCGGTCGGAAGGGGCCGAGCCGGCCGCTTCCGGGCCGGGGCCGGGGAATGCGAGATGGTGACGGAGCCGCGCTGGGACGACACACCACCCTCGGAGGAGAGGTACGAGCGTACGTTCTCCTTCCCCGGGGAGCTGCGCAACGTCACGGGGGCGCGGCTCGCGGCGGAGGAGTTCCTGTGCTCCCTCGCCCGGGACGCGCCGCCGGGCGCGCACGAGTACTGGGACGACATCCTGCTGGTCGTGACCGAACTGGCCGCGAACGCGATCCAGTACGCGCCCGGTCCGTTCGACCTGCGGATGCGCCGCACGTTCGACGGGGTGCACGTGACGATGCGGGACACCAGCACGACCAAGCCGGAGCCGAGGCCGTTCCACCCCCGCACGGGCGGTGGCGGCATCGGCTGGCACCTGGTGCACACGCTGTGCACCCAGGTCAGTGTGGTCGTGCACGACCGCGGCAAGGACATCCACGCGTTCCTGCCCTGGTGACAGGTGTTCGACGTGTAGGTGTGCGCCATCCGGTTACTCCACGTCCCAGTCGGGGCATGCTGGTCCCCACGCGTTCGTCTGCCTGCCGCACCCGGCTCGCGGAACGGCTGGACGCACGGTGGGATCGGAGTTGGCGCAGAGCGATCCAGGGCATGCGAACGGCGTCGAGTCGGACCGCCCGGAGCCGCAGAAAGGGATGAACACCGTGACACGACCCAGGATCCTGGTGGTTGGCGCAGGCTTCGCCGGAGTCGACTGCGTCCGCCGCCTGGAGCGGAAACTCGCCCCGGACGAGGCCGACGTCACCCTGGTGACGCCGTTCGCCTACCAGCTCTATCTGCCGCTGCTGCCCCAGGTCGCCTCCGGCGTGCTCACGCCGCAGTCGATCGCCCTGTCCTTGCGCCGCAGCCGGAAGTACCGCACCCGGATCATCCCCGGCGGTGCGATCGGGGTGGACCTGAAGGCCAAGGTGTGCGTCATCCGCACCATCACCGACAAGATCGTCAACGAGCGCTACGACTACATCGTGCTGGCACCGGGCAGCGTGACCCGCACCTTCGACATCCCGGGCCTGACCGAGCACGCCTTCGGGATGAAGACCCTCGCCGAGGCCGCCTACATCCGCGACCACGTCATCTCGCAGCTCGACCTGGCGGACGCCAGCGACGACCCGGCCGAGCGGGCCGCGCGCCTTCAGTTCGTGGTGGTCGGCGGCGGCTACGCGGGCACCGAGACCGCGGCCTGCCTCCAGCGGCTGACGCACGCGGCCGTGCAGCGCTACCCGCGGCTGGACCCGGGCCTGATCAAGTGGCACCTGATCGACATCGCGCCCAAGCTGATGCCCGAGTTGGGCGACAAGCTCGGCCGCAGCGCGCAGGAGATCCTCGGGCGGCGCGGCATCGAGGTCTCGCTGGGCGTGTCGATCGACAAGGCCGGCCCGGAGGAGGTGACCTTCACCGACGGCCGGGTGGTGCCGACGCACACCCTCATCTGGACGGCCGGGGTGGTCGCCAGCCCGCTCATCGCCACGCTCGGCGCGAAGACGTTGAAGGGCCGGCTGGCGGTCACCGCCGAGATGTGCCTGCCGGGCCACGACGGGGTGTTCGCGCTCGGCGACTCGGCGGCCGTGCCGGACCTGGCCAAGGGCCAGGAGGGCGCGGTCTGCCCGCCCACCGCGCAGCACGCCATGCGGCAGGGCAGGAAGGTCGCCGACAACGTCATCGCGACGCTGCGCGGGCAGCAGATGCAGCCGTACGTCCACAAGGACCTGGGCCTCGTCGTCGACCTCGGCGGCAAGGACGCGGTGTCCAAGCCGCTGGGGATCGAGCTGCGCGGGGTGCCCGCGCAGGTGGTGGCCCGCGGCTACCACTGGTCGGCGCTGCGCACCAACGTCGCCAAGGCCCGGGTGATGACCAACTGGCTGCTGAACGCGGTCGCGGGCGACGATTTCGTCCGCACCGGCTTCCAGGCGCGCAAGCCCGCCCGGCTGAAGGACTTCGAGTTCACCGACTCCTACCTGACACCGGACGAGGTCCGGGCTCGGGTGGAGGGCGCGGGCATCGACCATCCGTGAGGTGACGTGGATCACTGAGGACCGCCGATCATTCCACCGTGGATCGGCGGTCTTCCCATGTGACCGCAGACGTCGCACGGAGGGGGCACCCCAGCATGACCGAGAAGACCGTCAAGGGCCCGGCGAGCTACTTCCCGTCGATCGAGAAGAAGTACGGCCGCCCGGTCGGCGAGTGGCAGGAACTGATCCGCCGCTCACCGCTGACGAAGCACATGGAGCTGGTCGGCTGGCTGAAGTCGGAGCACGGTATGGGGCACGGGCATGCCAACGCGCTGGTGGCCGCCACCCTGGCCGGAGAGAGGTGAGCCGGGGCCGCGTGCGATGCTGGGGCGGAGATCGATTACCGGCACGGGAGAGAGCGCGGCGGCGTGAGGGCAGTGGCACGGTCGGGACGGGTACGGATGTGGGACCGGCTCGCGGCGTCGGATCCCGGGCTGCTCCGCCTGACCGCGGGACTGCGCACGGTCACCGCGATCGCCCTCACCCTCGCCGTCCTCGCCGCGCTGCACGTCCCGGTGTCCCAGCTGGTCGCCGGGGCGATCGCGGCGATGGTCGCCACCTTCGCCATCCGGGAGAAGCAGCGCGCCCAGCAGGCCGTGACGCTGGCGGTCGGCCTGCCGGTGGCGCTGGCCTCGGTGTCGCTGGGCGCGCTGCTCAACCAACGGGTCGTCGCCGGCGACCTGTTCTTCGTCGTCCTCATCTTCTGCGCCGTCTACGGCCGCCGGTTCGGCGACCGGGGCACGGCCCTGGGGCTGATCGGCTTCCAGGTCTACTTCCTGTCGCTGTTCGTGGGCGCGACGGCGTCCGTACTGCCGGAGCTGTACGGCGTCATCTGCGTCGCGTTCGCGTGCAGCGCCGCCGCCCGCTTCGTGCTGCTCCCGCAGACCCCGGCGGGCACCCTGGACCGGCTGCGGCGGGCCTTCCGGGCCCGGCTCGCCCAGCTCCTCGCCACCCAGGCCGAGTTGCTGGACGCCGGTCCCGAAGAGGCCGAGAAGGTGCTCGCGGACCTGCGCACCGGCACCGCACGGCTGCACGAGACGGCGTTGCTGATCCAGGGCCGGCTGGAGGACGGCACCTCGGACCCGGCGGTGGCCCGGCTGCTCCAGCGCAGGGTCGCGGACGCGGAGATCGCGGCCGAGCGGCTCGGCCTGCTGCTGCTCACCGCGCGCAGCGCGCAGCGGACCGACACGCTCACCCTGCATCTGCCGGGCGCCCCGCTGCCCGCCGGCGGCGAGCTGCCGGTGCGGGACGAGGCGACGGTCGCGCTGCGCCGGGATCTCCAGGCCCTGCGGCTGCTGATGCTGCGGCCGGCCGGGGAGGCGTCGGGGACGGCGCTCGCCCAGGTGCGCAACCGGCTGCTCGGCTACCGGGAGGAGGAGAACCTGCCCCCGGCCGCCCCGGCCGTGCAGGACGTCTTCCGTGGCCTCGGCGAGGCCGCGCGGGCCGCCCTGGGCCTGCGGCTCGCCCTGGACGGGCCGCAGGACGAGTCCGACGACACCCCGGCGACCGCACGCTCACGCGAGGAGCTGGACGCGGAGGACACCGCGATCGAGATCAGCGAGGGGAGCGAAACGGAGGAGCCGCGGCCGACCGGCCTGAAACGGCCCACGACCCGGGCCGCCGTCCAGGTGGCCGTCGGCTCCTCGCTGGCCATCGTCGGCGGTGAGCTGCTGTCCGCCCAGCGCTGGTACTGGGCGGTGCTGACGTGCTGGATCGTCTTCCTGAACACCGCCTCCACCGGCGAGATCCTGGTGAAGGGCTACCGGCGGCTGCTGGGCACGGTGCTCGGCGTGGTGGCCGGCATCGGGCTCGCCGCCCTGGTGGGACACCACACGTGGACGGCGTTCGCGCTGGTGCTGCTGTTCATCTTCGCGATGTTCTACACCGCGCCCCTGTCCTACACGCTGATGTCGTTCTTCGTCACGGCCATGCTGGGGCTGCTGTACACCCTGCTGAACACCTACAGCCTGTCGGTGCTGGTGCTGCGGATCGAGGAGACGGCGCTCGGCGCGGCCTGCGGGGTGATCGCGGCGGCCGTGGTGCTGCCGGTCCACACCGACCGCCGTACCAACGAGCTGCTGGTCGCGGTGCTGGACCGGCTCGCCGACGTCACCCGGGGCGCCGTCGACCAGCTCAGCGGCGGGGCGGGCGGCGACCTGGTGGAGCAGGCGCGCGAGCTGGACCAGGCGCTGGCCGACCTGCGCGCGGCCACCCAGCCGCTCACGCACCCGATCACCCCGCTGCGCTCGCGCCGGAACACGGTCCGCTATGTGGTGGCGCTGCTGGAGACCTGCGCGTACCACGGGCGGTCCCTCGCGGCCACGGCCGAGCTGCTGCCGACGCACCCGTCGATCGCGGCGGACCCCCGGCTGCGCGGGGCGTGCGGACGGATCGTGCACAACATCGAGGCGATCGCCGCGCACGTCACGGACCCGAAGTCCCCCGCACGGATCGAGACCGGCTCTAGCATCGCGTCGATGCTGGAGCCGGGAACCCTGCGCACCCCGCGCTACGGCCGTGTGACCGACCGGGTGCTGCGCCATCTGCAACGCCTGGACGAGGCCGTCTCCGGCCTGGCCCGGCCACTGGGCCTGGCCGGTGGGCCGGCTCAGCCGCGGAAGTGAGCGCTCACCGCGGGTCGGCGCCGGGGCGGCGGCTGCCCAGCACCTCGTCGCGGACGCGGGCGCAGCTGCGGCTGATCAGCCGGGAGACGTGCATCTGGGAGATGCCGAGCCGGTCGGCGATGCGGCTCTGGGTCATGTCCTCGAAGAAGCGCATGTAGAGGATGGCCCGCTCTCGCTCGGGCAGCCGGCGCAGCCCCTCCTTGGCGGCCTCGCGGTCGACCACGACGTCGTAGGAGGTGTCCGTGGCGCCCAGGGTGTCGGCGAGGCTGTAGCCGTCGTCGCCGCTGGAGAGCTCGGCGTCCAGCGAGAGGGTGCTGAAGCTCTCCAGCGCCTCCATGCCGGCGGTCACGTCCTCCTCGCTGAGCCCGGTGTGGGCGGCGATGTCGGCGACGGTGGGTTCGGGGCTGCCGGGGTTCTGGGTGAGTTCCCGCCGGGCGACGCGCACCCGGTTGCGCAGTTCCTGCACCCGGCGCGGCACCCTGAGGGCCCACATCCGGTCGCGGAAGTGCCGCTTGACCTCCCCGGTGATGGTCGGCACGGCGTAGCTCTCGAAGGCCCCGCGTGAGGGGTCGAAACGGTCGATGGCCTTCACCAGGCCCAGGGCCGCCACCTGGCGCAGGTCCTCGACGGACTCGCCCCGGTCGCGGAAGCGGCCGGCGATCCGGTGGGCCATGGGGAGCCAGGCGGTGACGAGTTCGTCGCGTACGGCGTCCCGCTCGGGTCCGTCCTCCAGTTCCGCCAGCCGGACGAACAGCTCCGCGGTGTCCGGAGCGTCGTCGTGGTTCCGTCGGGTGGTCGCCGCGGCGGAACCGGCGGTGTCGCTGGGGGTGGCGGTCGTGCCGGGACGGCTTGTCGACATGTCGGTCAGCATGCGGAATCGCTCCTGAACGGGGTTTCAGGGCACATGGCCGGAACTGCGGTTCCAGGTCCTGGCCCGAACGGTGGTGTCAGGGTTCTCCGCGGGTGAGCCACCGGGCCCGCCGGAAGGGGGCCCAGGCAGCGGGATTGTCCCCGCGGGGCAGGCGCCTCCGGTCCGAAGCACGAGATTCCGTCTGCCCCTCGCCCCCACGCGCAAACGCGCTGAGCGGAACTTCCCGGACCGCTTCAGCGCAGCGGGACGACGGCCGTGATGCACTTGCCGCCGCGGGGCAGCTCGGCCACCCGGATGTCCCGGGCCAGCCGGCACACGATGGGCCAGCCACGGCCGCCGGGGAGGGCGTGGCCGGGCTCGTCGCCGGCCGGATCGGTGACCGGGAGGTCGTCGCTGTTGTCGCTCACCGAGACCCGGACGCCCCCGCCGTCGACGTCGACGTCGAAGCCGGTGATGCCGCCGCCGTGCAGCAGGGCGTTGGTGGCGAGTTCCGACGTGACCAGCAGTGCGTCCTCGACGGCCTCGGGCGGACACGGCAGGGCGCGGGCCCGGCACCGCTCGGTCATGACGCGCTCCACCGTTCTGCGGGCCTCGGCCGGCCGGCACGGCACCCGGCCGTGCGTCTGTGGCAGGGTCGCGGTGGAACCGGTCCGGTGCTTGTCGAGCATCCCTTCCTCCTTGAGCGGTGCCCGGATTGCAGGGTTCTCTCCCTCATCCGGCTGACCCGTCGGAGCGCCGTCAAACACCCTCGGTGCCCGTGTCATCACGGCGGACCGAGCGGGTACCCGCACGGACATGACCGATGTGGTGGACGCGGACGAGTTGTTGCGGCGGATCCGAAGGGGCCAGGAGCGCGCGGCCGAGGAGGAGCGGGCCTGGCGGGAGCGGGCGCAGAGCCTGACGGCGACGGATCCGGAGGGCGCGCGGGAGGCGGCGGACCGGGCCCGGGCGTTCGAGGCGGTGCTGCGGGTGCTGGAGGAGATCGTCCGACCGGGCGGGGACCCGGTGCGGACGGAAGGAGTGAAACAGGTCACCTGACCCACTTCTGGTTACCCAAAGGTACGGCAGCTGGTTTATGGTTCATCCATAACTGACGCGGGAGCGGCGTGGAAGCCGTTCTTCCCCGCTCCTTGTGTCACCACATACGGCCCTGGCTGGTTTCCCCCGTCCAGCCAGGGCTTTTTGCTGCCCCGAACACGACACGCGGGCGGAGGTCCGCCTCCCTCGACATGCTCCGGACGGTCACAGCGGCTGAAATGGGCTTGGGAGCACACCACCCGGACCGCGACCGCCGCCGGCGAGGAGCCATGCGCCATGACCAAAGCGATCAAACTGCTGACCGCCCTCCCCCAGGCGCAGCGCGAGCGCCTGATGGAGCTGGCGAAGGAGGTGTCCTTCCCGGAGGACACCCACATCTTCGAGGCCGGCGGCACCGCCGACCGGTTCTGGGTGATCCGCTCGGGCGCGGTTCACCTGGACCAGCAGGTCACCTCGCGGCAGCGGGTGACCGTCGCCACGCTGGGCGCGGGCGACATGCTCGGCTGGTCCTGGCTCTTCCCGCCGTACCAGTGGGACTTCGGCGCCGTCGCCTTCAGCAACGTACGGGCCTACGAGTTCGACGGGCCGTCGGTGCTCGGGCTGTGCGTGGAGGATCCGCTGCTCGGGCTCTCGCTGGTGCGGACGGTGGCCGAGATCCTCGCCCACCGGCTGGAGACGACCCGGGGAAAGCTGATGGAGCAGTACACGATGCGGCGGCGCAGCAGCCCGATCTAGGGCACTGGATCCGCCGGGCCCCCGGCGCGCCCGGCCCTCAGATCCGGTAGCGGCGCAGGGCCGGGACGGTGACGGCCAGGGCCAGCATCACCACGACGACCAGGACGCCGCCGCCCGCGACGGCGGCCCGCGGGCCGAACGCCGAACCGGCCGTGCCGTGCAGCACGTCGGCCAGCCGCGGCCCGCCCGCGACGACCACCGTGAACACGCCCTGCATCCGGCCGCGCATCTCGTCGGTCGCGGCGGACAGCAGGATGGCGCCGCGGAACACCATCGAGACCATGTCGGCGACACCGGCCACGGCGAGGAAGGCCACGGCGACCCAGAGGTTCGCGCTCAGCCCGAACCCGGCCACGGCCAGACCCCAGGCGACGACCGCCCCGATGACCATCCAGCCGTGCCGGCGGGCCCGCGAGAACACGCCGGAGAACAGGCCGCCGAGCACCGCGCCGACCGGGATGCCGGCGAACAGCACACCGAGCGCGAGACCCTCGCCGTACGAGCCGTACGTGTGCGCGGCCAGTTCCGGGAACAGGGCGCGGGGCATGCCGAACACCATGGCGACGATGTCGGCGAGGAAGGACAGCAGCAGCACCTTGTGCCGGGAGATGTACCGGAAGCCCGCCGCTATCTCGCGCAGTCCGGCCCGGCGGGCGGTGGCGCCGAGCGGCGGCAGCGCGGGCAGCCGGAAGACGGCCCACACCGTCACGCACAGCGCCAGCGCGTCGATCAGGTACAGCTCGGGCAGCCCGATGACCGGGATGAGCACACCGGCGAGCAGCGGGCCGGCCACCAGGCCCGTCTGCATCACCGTCGAGCCGAGGGCGTTGGCGGCCGGCAGCTGCTCCGCGGGGACCAGCCGGGCGATGGACGCGGTGCGGGCGGGCGAGTTGAGCCCGAAGAACGCTTGTTGCAGCGCGAGCAGGACCATGAGGACGACGACCGAGTCCAGACCGGTGACGGCCTGTGCCCAGAACAGCAGCGAGGTCACCGCGATACCGATGTTGGTGACCAGCAGCAGCTTGCGCCGGTCCACGCTGTCGGCGACCGCCCCGCCCCACAGCGCGAAGGCCACCAGGGGCACGAGGCCCGCGAGGCTCGCGTAGCCGACCCAGGCCGAGGAGTGGGTGATGTCGTAGATCTGCTTGGGTACGGCGACGGCGGTGAGCTGGCTGCCGACGGCGGTGACGATCGTCGACGACCACAGGCGCCGGTAGGCGGGGATGCGCAACGGGCGGGTGTCCATCGCCCAGCGGCGCCAGCCGCGCCGGGGCGGGTCCCCGGCCGTCGGCGCTTCGGTGCCGGACGGGCCCTCCGTTCGGCTCTCGGACCGGTCGGCCTGGGTGCTGCTGCTCTCGCTGGTGTCCACGGATGTCCTGGTTGCTCGTTACATCTTTTCGCTTCGAGAGCCTAACTGTCCCAGGAACTGCTGTGCGCGCCGAACCGGTTCGTCTCAGGATCCGACGACCAGGGTCGCGCCGAGGGCCAGCATGGTGAGGGCCACCAGGCCGTCCAGGACCCGCCAGGCGCCGGGCCGGGCCAGGAACCTGCCGAGCAGCCGGGCGCCGAAGCCGAGCGCGGCGAACCAGCACAGGCTGGCGAGCGCGGCGCCGAGCCCGAACGTCCAGCGCAGCGGGCCCCGGTCGGCGGCCAGGGAGCCCAGCAGGAACACGGTGTCCAGGTAGACGTGCGGGTTCAGCCAGGTCATCGCCAGGCAGGTGAGCACGGCCCGGCGGCGCGAGCCGGCCGCGTCGCCCTCCGCGCGCAGTCCGGTGCCGGGTCTGAGCACCCGGCGGGCGGCGAGGGCGCCGTAGCAGAGCAGGAACACACCGCCGACGATCCCGATCGCCCGCAGCGCGCCGGGCCAGGCGACCACGACCGCGCCGACGCCGCCGACGCCGAGCGCGATGAGCGCCGCGTCGGACAGGGCGCAGATGCCGACGACGGCGAGGACGGCGTCCCGGCGCACCCCCTGCCGCAGGACGAAGGCGTTCTGGGCGCCGATGGCGACGATCAGGGAGAGGCCGGTGCCGAAGCCGGCGGCAGCGGTGGTCAGGGCGTGGTTCATGCCGTCGACGCTAGAAAAGTCCTGGTGGCAAGTACAGCTAAAGGTTTTTACGTATCATTAGCGCGTGTGATGTCAGAACTGCCTCTGGAGCAGGTGCGGACGCTGCTGGCCGTGGTGGACGAGGGCACCTTCGACGCGGCCGCCGCCGCGCTGCACGTGACGCCGTCCGCGGTCAGCCAGCGGGTCAAGGCCCTCGAACAGCGCACCGGCCGGGTGCTGCTCCAGCGCACCAAACCGGTACGGCCCACGGAGTCCGGCGCCGTGCTCGTGCGGTTCGCCCGGCAGCTCGCCCGGCTGGAGCGGGACGCCTGGGGCGAGCTGGGGCTGAACGGCACCGGGGAGCCGACGCGGGTGTCGGTCGCGGTGAACGCGGACTCGCTGGCGACCTGGTTCCTGCCGGCCCTGACCCGGGTCGCGGGCCTGTGCTACGAGCTGCACCGGGAGGACGAGGACCACACGGCGGCGCTGCTGCGCGAGGGCCTGGTGATGGCGGCGGTGACCTCCTCGGCCGACCCGGTGCCCGGCTGCACGGTCCGTCCGCTGGGCCGGATGCGCTATCTGCCGGTGGCCGCCCCCGAGTTCACCGCGGCCCACCTCGACGGGCGGCCCCTGCCGGAGGCGCTGTCCCGGGCGCCCGTCGTGGTCTTCGACCGCAAGGACGACTTCCAGGACGCCTTCGCCCGCCGGCACGGCCGCGCGTCCGCCGGCCCGTTCCGGCACCACGTGCCCACCTCGGAGGGGTTCCTGGACGCGGTCGCCGCGGGGCTCGGCTGGGGCATGGTCCCGGAGGTGCAGGCGGGCCCGCTGCTCGACCGGGGGCGGCTGGTCGTGCTCGCCCCCGGCGAGTGGATGGACGTCACGCTGTACTGGCAGCAGTGGAAGCTCGACTCGCCCGCGCTGGCGTCCCTGGCCGAGGCGGTGACGACGACAGCATCGGAAACGCTGCGCGGCTGACCCTCGAAGCGCCGTCCCGCTCCGCTGCGAGAGCCCGGCGGGGCCGAGGCGCCGTCCGGCCGCGCCGCTCCCCCGCCGAAGCCCGACGGAACCGGGGCACTGTCCCGCCATGCTGCTCCGCCGGCGGAGTCCGGCGGGGCCGAGGGGCGTGCCGCCGGGCCACTCATCGGTGCTGGAGGCCGGCAAGGCCGGGGCGCTGTGGCCCTGTCCCGGTCCGGGGCCCAAACCCGGCCAGGCCGAGACGCCGTACCGCTCCCCCGTCGAACCCCGCGAGGCGACATGCCGTGCCGTCGTGACGCATCGGCGCTGACGGCCCGGCGGGGCCGGGCGCCGTGTCGCAGGCCGCTTCCGCGGTGCGGTCCGGCGCGGGTCGAAGCCGAGCTCCGGGCCCTCACGGGCTCCTCGCCCGGCGGCCCGTCACCTCGTCGGCGGCGGACGGTTCCTGGCGGAGTGGCGGAGCCCCCTCGGTGTCGGGCCGGGCGGTCTGCCGGTTCGAACTCCTCGCCGGGGGTGGCCGGTCGGGTGGTCCGGTGTTCTCCGGGCCCCGCTGCCCGGCCTGTTGACCGTGTCCGGACCCGTCAAACCGGCGCCGCCCGGGGAGATCGCCGCGCGCTCCTCACCCGATCTCCGCCTCTTGTGCCGTTTCATGCCCTCCCGACCGGTCACCCGAGACCGGAGAACGCGTGCGGAACGCCTCCACGACCCCTCGGCGCCGCATGCGACAGGGCACGGACGACTTCGATCCCGAACCAGGAGATTTCCGATGGACAACTGGCGCGAACAAGCCGCGTGCCGTCACGAGGACCCGGACCTGTTCTTCCCGATCGGCACCACCGGACCCGCGCAGGTGCAGGCACAGCAGGCCAAGGCGGTGTGCGGGCGCTGCCCGGTGCGGGAGCAGTGCCTGGACTGGGCGCTGGACACGGGCCAGAGCATCGGGATCTGGGGCGGTACGACGGAGCTGGAACGCCGGGCTCTGCGGCGCCGCGCCCGCTCCCGGCAGCGCTCCGGCTGACCGGGGGCCCGGCGGGGGGGCTCAGCGGCCACCGCGCCGCAGGGTCCCCCACTCCCGCTCCTGCCGGGCCACCTCGTCCCGGGCCGCGTCGATCACCTCGTCGGCGATCCAGCACAGCGGCTCGACGTCGGCCACGAGCGGCTCGTTGTCGGGGCCCCGGCCCGTCTCCCGGCCCCGCAGGACCCAGGGGCGCACGCCGGGGCCCTTGTCGTGCGGCAGGTGCGCGTAGTCGTAGAGGCGGCGCGCCACCCACAGCTCCACCGACCGGTCCTCCCACCAGTTCTGCACGTCGAGCGGGTTGGCGGACAGCCCCGGCATGGGGACGCCGGTCAGTTCGTCGGTGCTGGAGACGTCGTCGAGGTCGGTGCCCGGTCCCTTGGACCAGCGCACGTACAGACCCTGGTGCCGTTGCACCAGGCGGGCCACTTCGGCCAGCGTGGACATGACCGGAAGGTCGTCCGGTCCGCTCATGGCATGGCCTCCCTCTGCCCCGCTGTGCTGCGCTCGCGCGACCGGGGTACCCCCGGCGCGGGCCGGAAATCGGATTCCGCCGCTCCGCTCTCCGGCCCCGCATGCGCCGCTCTCAGGCCCCGTGTGCTCCGCCCTGAGGGCCCCGCATGCGCCGCTCTCAGGGCTCGTCGCCGGGCGGTGGCGCGGCCGGGAGCCGCAGCGTGAACACCGTTCCCACGCCCGGCTCGCTCGCGACCCCGGCCGTGCCGCCGTGGGCGGCCACCAGGTGGCGGACGATCGGCAGGCCGAGCCCGCTGCCCCCGGTGCGGCGGCTGCGGGACTTCTCCGCGCGCCAGAACCGCTCGAAGACGTGCGGCAGGTCCTCGGGTGTGATGCCCGAGCCGGTGTCGGCGACGGTGAACACGGCCTCGTCGCCGTCCCGGCGGGCGGAGAGCGTGACGGTGCCGTCGGCGGGGGTGTGCCGCAGCGCGTTGGAGACCAGGTTCCCGAGGACCTGCCGCATCCGCACCGGGTCGGCCTCCAGCCAGGCGGCGGTGTCGGCCTCGGTGCGCAGGGCGACCCCGGCGGCGTCGGCGGCGACGCGGTGGGCGGCGGCGACCTGGTCGAGCAGGTCGCCCGCCCGCAGCGGCTCCCGGTGCAGGCGCAGGGTGCCGGCGTCGGCCGCGGCGAGGTCCTGGAGGTCGTCGATGATCCGCTGGAGGACGAGCGCCTCCTCGTGCAGCGAGTCGAGCAGCGCCGGGTCGGGCTCGACCACGCCGTCCCGGACGACCTCAAGCCAGCCCCGGATGTTGGTGAGCGGACTGCGCAGCTCGTGCGCGATGTCGCTGACCATGGCCTTGCGCTGCGCCTCCAGGCGGGCACGGCGCTCGGCCAGGTCGTTGAAGGCCTCGGCGAGGATGCCGGTCTCGTCCCGGGTGGTCACGGGCACGCGCACGTGCAGTTCGGGCGGCTGCTGCGCGGCGAGCGTGAGCGCGCGCAGCGGCCGTACCAGCCGGACGGCGACGACGGCGGTCACGGCGACGGTGACGGCGAGGACCAGACCGGCCACGCCGACCACCTTGGCCTTGTTGGCCGGTGACATGTCGAAGCGGGCCGGGTTCTGGTCGCCGATGCCGAGGAACAGCTCGGCCACCGGGGCGACGTAGGGCTGGAGCTGGGTGCGGCGGGCGGTCTGGACACAGCGCCGGGCGGTCCGCGTGGCCTCATCGGTGCCGAGCTTGGGCAACTTGGCGACCAGGAATCCGCCCCCGATGGAGTCCTTGCCGCGAGGGTCGAAGGTGAAGAACAGCCGTCCGTCGAGGTTCAGTCCGTTCTTGCGCAAGCAGGGCCGGACCAGGTCGGACAGGGCGTCCAGGGCCTTGTGCTCGGTCGCGGTGGGGGTGTTGAGCCGGCCGTCCAGGCACACGTCGGCGCCGTAGGCGAAGGGATCGGCGCCGTCCGCGACGGTGACCACCGGCCGCCCGCTCTCGGTCCGTTCGACGGTGGCCTGGAGGCCGTGGCGTTCGTAGCAGTGTTCGCGTCGCTCGGCCAGCGAGTCCAGTGTGACGCGTTCCGCGGCCGGCAGCCGGTAGGGGCCCACCACGCGCGGGTCCACGCCGCTGAGCTGGGCGCCGGTCTCGGTGTAGGTGTCGGTGCGCAGCGGGTCGACGGTGGCGGCGGCCCGGGGCGGCAGCGGGGTGCCGCGGGGCGCGGAGTCGGCGACCGGGGTGCGGTCGGCGGTGGTGAGGGCGATCCGGCGTCCGGTGCGGGCGGCCAGTTCCCGCAGGGTGGGACGGACCCCCGCCCAGTCGGAGTGGGTGGCGGCGTAGCCGCTGAGCTGGGCGAGGATGCGGTTGTCGGCGGCGAGGTCCTGCCCCTGCTCCTCCTTCAGGGCGCTGGTGGTGGTGGTCACGGCGAGCCAGGCGGTGGCCGCCACGGAGCAGACGGCGATCAGCGCGGAGACGAACAGCAGCCGGACGACCAGCCGTTTGCGCACCGGGATCCGGCGCCTCACCGCCGGGTGCCGCTCAGCTTGTAGCCGACGCCGAACACGGTCAGCAGCCGCACCGGCCGCCGCGGGTCGGCCTCGATCTTGCGGCGCAGGTTCATGATGTGCACGTCGACGGCCCGCTCGGTGGAGGCCCGGTCGAAGCCCCGGGTGCAGTGCAGCAGTTGCCGCCGGGTGAACACCCGCTCCGGCTCGCCCGCCATGGCCAGCAGGATCTGGAACTCGGCCGGTGTGCACTCCACCGGCGCGCCGTCGCAGCGCACCTCGTGCCGTACCGGGTCGACGCTGATCCCGGCGGCCCGGACGACCGGGTCCTCGTCCCGGGCGCCGACGCCCCGCCCGCTGCGCCTGAGGACCGTACGGATGCGGGCCATCAGCTCGCGCGGGCTGTACGGCTTGGTCAGGTAGTCGTCGGCGCCGATGTCGAGGCCGAGCAGGACGTCGTCCTCGGCGGAGCGGGCGGTGAGCATGACGACCGGTATGTCCGGCCGCTCCGGGCCGGCGCGCAGCGCCCGGCACACGCCGAAGCCGTCGAGGACCGGCAGCATCAGGTCCAGGACGACGAGGTCGGGCCGCAGCCGGCGGGCGGCGTCGAGCGCCGCCGCGCCGTCGTGCACGACCGTGGCGGTGTGACCCTCGGCCAGCAGGGAGCGGCGGAGCAGTTCGGCCTGTTTCTCGTCGTCCTCGGCGACCAGTACATGTGCGCACACGAATGCGGATCCTAAGCGGCTCAGTGCGCGAGCCAGTCGGCGTGTCCCATGACGACGACCGGGTGCCGGTCGGGGTCGAGGGTGCGCAGGAGGTCCTTCATGTGCGCCTTGGCGACGCTGACGCAGCCATGGGTGGGTCCGCCGTGGTCGACGTGCAGCCACACTCCCCCACCGCGTTCCGGGCCGAGGGGCCGGGTCCAGTCCAGGGGCGAGGTACCGGGCTCGCGGTTGTAGTCGATGGCGATGACGTAGTCGAAGGAGCCCTCCAGGGGCTCGCCCTTGAAGCCGGTGCCGGGCGAGTGGAAGCCGCTGGAGTGGTGGTACGGGAGCTTGCCGCCCGGGTCCGGGAGCAGCCCGCCGGCGTCGGAGAGGGTGTAGACGCCGAGCGGGGAGCGGAGGTCGCCGAGCATGTGGTGGGCGCTCCAGCCGTGCAGCGCGTTGTGGGCGGGCCAGGCGGCTCCGGCCTGCCAGCCGGCGGGGGTGCGCTGGTGCAGGACGACGGTGCAGAGCGGGGAGTTCTCGCCGCGCCCGGTGACGACGACGGCCTGGGTGCAGCGCGCGGGTATCGCCGCGGTCCGCTCGGGCCCGAGGCCGGGTATGCCGCGCGGGGCCGACGGGCTGGGGGTGCCGGGGGTGGGTGCCGGTGCCGGACGGCGGGCCGGGGTCCGGGCTTCGGTCGCCTCGGCTCCGCCGCCGCAGCCGGTGAGCAGCAGCGGGGAGGCGAGGAGAGCGACAGCGGTTCTGCGTCGGATCATGAGTCGATCTTGACCGGCAGTTGTTTGGAACCGGTCAGCGTTGGGAAAGCAGGCGAACTGGCCGGATTTCAGGGGTGGTTCGGCTTGCCCGACGTGTACAGCCAGGTGTGGAACAGCCCGCCCAGCCGCTTGCCCGACGTCGCCTCGGCGAGCCTGACGAACTGTGCCGTGGTCCCGTGTCCGCCGCGGTGCCCGGTCGCCCAGGCGCGCAGGATCCGGAAGAAGTCCCGGTCGCCGACGGTCCGGCGCAGTTCGTGCAGGGCCATGGCGCCGCGGGCGTAGACGGGGGTGCCGAAGATGTTCCCGCCGCTGCCCGGGTCGCCGGGCGGGTAGGCCCACAGCTCGTCGCTCGCGGGGCGGGCGTAGAGGGAGTCGAACGCCTGCTGGGCGCTCCGGCCGCCGTGCTGCTCGGCGTAGAGCCACTCGGCGTAGGTGGCGAAGCCCTCGTTGAGCCAGATGTCCTTCCAGGCGGTGAGGGTGACGGAGTCGCCGAACCACTGGTGGGCGCTCTCGTGGACGAGGGTGTCGAGGTCGGGTGCGGAGTCGTAGACCGGCCGGGTCTGGGTCTCCAGGGCGTAGCCGACGTCCGGGGCGTGGTCGACGATGGCTCCGGCGGCCCGGAACGGGTAGGGCCCGAACAGCTTGCTCTCCCACTCCAGCACGGAGGGCAGCTTCTTCAGCACGGGCGCCGCGGCGCGGGCCTCGCGGGCGTCCACGGCGTTGTACACCTGGATGCCGTCGCGGGTGGTGTACCGCTCGACCTGGAACTTGCCTATGGTGGCGGTCGCCAGGTAGGCGGCCATGGGCTGGGTCTCGCGCCAGCGGAAGGTCGTCCTCCCGCCGGCGGTGCGCTGTCCGAGCAGGACGCCGTTGGCGACGGCGGCGCGCCCCTCGGGCACGGTGATGGTGAAGTCGTACGACGCCTTGTCCTTGGGGTGGGCATTGGCCGGGAACCACGTCATCGCGCCCTGCGGCTCGCCGGCGACGAACGCGCCGTCGTCGGTGGGGATCCAGCCGTCCGCCGAGCCGTCGGGGTCGGTGACCGGCTCGGGGGTGCCGTGGTAGGCGACCGTGACACGGAACTCCTGCCCGGCGCGCAGGGCGTGGCGCGGGGTGACGACGAGTTCCTGGCCGTCGCGCCGGAAGGCCGCCTTCGTGCGGTCGACGGTGACGGCGGTGACCTTCAGGCCGGTGAGGTCGAGGTCGAAGCGGGTGAGCCGCTGGGTGGCGCGGGCGGTGAGCACGGCGGTGGCGTCCAGGCGGCGGGCCGAGGTGTCGTAAGCCAGCGTCAGGTCGTAGTGGCGGACGTCGTAGCCGCCGTTGCCGCTGAGCGGGAAGTACGGGTCGCCCGCGCCGGGTGCTCCGGTGGTGCCCGGGGCCGTGGGTCCGGCGGCGCCGAGGAGGGCGGCCACGGCGACGGGGACGGTGGCGAGGACGGCGGTACGGCGGCGGGCGGGCTGTCTGCGGGACGGCGTCACATGTGCTCCTCGGAAGTGGCCGATGATCGACTGGCCGTCAGACTAGGCGCCGTGCGGGTCCGGTTTCCCCCTTGTTCGGGTCAAGACGTGCCGCGTCGCCGCCGGGTGGGCGCGGGCCGGCGCAGTAGGCTCGCACAACCGTCCACGACCCGAGAGGGGCCCGACCGTGAGCGTGCGTGTGCGCCGGATCTACGAACCGCCCGAGCCCGACGACGGCCTGCGGGTCCTGGTCGACCGGCTGTGGCCGCGCGGCCTCGCCAAGGACGCGGCGCACGTGGACGAGTGGCCGAAGGAACTGACCCCGTCGAGCGAGCTGCGCACGTGGTACCACGGCGGGGGCTCCTACGAGGAGTTCAGGAGCCGCTACGAGCAGGAGCTGGAAGCCCCCCGGGCCGCCGAACTGCTGGACGGCCTCAGGGAGTCGGCCCGCACGGGCACGGTGACCCTCCTCACGGCGTCCAGGAAGACCGAGGAGAGCCACGCGCACGTCCTCGCGGAGCTGGTGCAGGGCTGAGGTCAGCCGGTGTGCCGGGCCGCGTGCCGGCCCGCCGCGCGACCGGAGAAGAGGCAGCCGCCGAGGAAGGTGCCCTCCAGGGCGTTGTAGCCGTGGACACCGCCACCGCCGAAGCCGGCGACCTCGCCGGCCGCGTACAGCCCCTCGACCGGTGTGCCGTCGGTGCCGAGCGCCCGGGAGTCCAGGTCGGTCTGGATGCCGCCGAGGGCCTTGCGGGTCAGCACGTGCAGCCGGACCGCGATGAGGGGGCCCGCGGCCGGGTCGAGGAGGCGGTGGGGGGCGGCGACGCGGGCGAGGCGGTCGCCGATGTAGCGGCGGGCGTTGCGGATGCCCTGGACCTGGGCGTCCTTGCTGTAGGGGTGGGCGATCTGGAGGTCGCGGGCCTCGATCTGGCGGCGCACCACGGCCGCGTCCAGCAGCGGCTCGCCGGTCAGGGCGTTCATCTTCCCGACGAGCTGCTCCAGGTTCCCGGCGGTGACGAAGTCGGCGCCGTGTTCGAGGAAGGCCCGCACCGGTGGGGGGGCGCCCTTGCCGAGCAGCCGGTCGCGCAGCACGGCCTTGCGGTCCTTGGCGGTGACGTCGGGGTTCTGCTCGGAGCCGGAGAGCGCGAACTCCTTCTCGATGATCTTCCGGGTGAGGATGAACCAGGAGTGGTCGTACCCGGCGATGTCCTCGGTGGTGCGCAGGTACCTGAGGGTGCTGAGGGTGTCGTAGCCGGGCAGGCAGGGGTCGGGCAGCCGGCGGCCGAGGGCGTCGAGCCACAGGGAGGACGGGCCGGGCAGAAGGCGTATGCCGTGGCCGGGCCAGATCGGGTCCCAGTTGCGCAGTCCCTCGGTGTAGTGCCACATGCGGTCGCGGTTCACGAGCCGTACGCCGGCCTCGGCGCTGATGTCGAGCATGCGGCCGTCGACGTAGGCGGGGACGCCGGTGACCATCTCGGCGGGGGGTGTGCCGAGCCGCTCGGGCCAGTGGCGGCGGACGATGTCGTGGTCGGCGCCGATGCCGCCGGTGGTGAGGACCACGGCCTGAGCGGTGAGTTCGAAGTCGCCGGCGCGGTCGCGGCTGGAGGCGACGCCGCGCGGGGAGTCGTCGGGGGCGAGGACGGTCCCGCGCACACCGCGTGCCGTGCCCGCCTCGACGACCAGTTCGTCCACCCGGTGGCGGTGGTGGAAGGTCAGCAGCCCCTCCCGGGCGGCCTGCCGGGCGTACCGCACGAAGGGCTCGACCACGCCGGTGCCGCTGCCCCAGGCGATGTGGAAGCGGGGTACGGAGTTGCCGTGTCCGTCCGCCCGCAGGTCACCGCGCTCGGCCCAGCCCACCGTGGGCAGCAGCTCGATGCCGTGCCCCTGGAGCCAGGACCGCTTCTCGCCGGCCGCGAACTCGACGTAGGCGCGGGCCCAGCGCACCGCCCAGGAGTCCTCGTCGGCGAGCCGGTCGAACCGCGCGCTGCCCTGCCAGTCGTTCCAGGCGAGGGCCAAGGAGTCCTTGACGCCGAGGCGGCGCTGCTCGGGCGAGTCGACGAGGAAGAGCCCGCCGAAGGCCCAGAACGCCTGGCCGCCGAGGTTGGCGGCGTTCTCCTGGTCGACCAGGGCCACCCGGCGGCCCCGGCTGGTGAGTTCGTGAGCCGCGACCAGGCCGGCGAGACCCGCTCCGACGACGATGACGTCCGCGTCCATGACGACTGTGTCCTTCCTGACGGTGCTCGGTACGGTGTTCGGTGCCGGCCCGTGCCGGTGCGCGCGCGCTCGTACGACGGTGCCGTTCCGGCTGTGCTCATGCGGCGGGGGTGCGGCTGCCGTCCGTGAGCAGCGCGGTGAGCAGCTGTTTCAGCCAGGCCCGGGCGGCCTCGACGTCCCGGTCCAGCAGCAGCTGGGTGGTGACCCCGTCGTACGCGGCGACCACGGCGTGCGCGGCGCCCTCGGCGTCGCCGAGCGCGGCGGGCAGTGCGGTGTGGCCCCGGGCCCGGGAGAGCCGGTCGGCGATGGCCCGCCGCAGCCGAGCGCGGTGGCCGAGGAGGGCCCGGGCGACGGCCGGGTTCCGGGCGGCGTGCACCAGGAAGTCGGTCTTCACCAGCAGCCAGTCGACGTCGAGCAGCAGTACCTCGGTGACCCGGTCCACGGAGGCGGGCACGTCGAGGTCGGGCCCGTCCTGGGCGAGCGCGTCGGCCACCTGGGCGGCGATGAGGTCGGCGCGCTCCTGGTAGAGGGCGAAGAACAGCTCGTCCAGGGTGGCGAAGTTCGAGTAGAAGGCGCCCCGGCTGAACCCGGCCGCCTCGCAGACCTCCTCGATGGAGACGCGCCCGTAGCCCTTGGCCGCGAACACCGCGAACGCGGCGTCGAGCAGCCGGGCACGGGTGCGGACCCGGCGCCGGGTGACGCGTCCGGCCGTCTCCATGGCTGCCTCCTCCATCGGATACGCGAATGTATCGGATACACCGATGTATCGAAACCTTCTGCGCACCCACCGATCAAATGGAACGGATTTTCGATTAAGGAGTACGCTGGACCCATGTCCACGCACCTCCAGGGCTCCCTGTTCGACCAGACCGACGAGCTGAGGCTCGGCCCGCTCGACGGGCTGCGCCGGACCGAACTGGGCTCGGGCGCCTGGATCGACGTCCTGCCGGGCTGGCTGAGCGGCGCCGACGCCCTGTTCGAACACCTGGCGGCCGAGGTCCCCTGGCGGGCCGAGCAGCGCAAGATGTACGACAACGTGGTGGCCGTGCCGCGCCTGCTCGCCTTCTACCGGGCCGAGGACCCGCTGCCCCACCCGGTCCTCGACGAGGCCCGCACCGCCCTGTCCCGGCACTACGCCGGCGAACTGGGCGAGCCGTTCACCACCGCCGGGCTGTGCTACTACCGCGACGGCCGGGACAGCGTCGCCTGGCACGGCGACCGGATCGGCCGGGGCTCCCGGGAGGACACGATGGTCGCGATCCTCTCCGTCGGCGAGCCCCGCGACCTGCTGCTGCGGCCGGCCGGCGGGGGCGGTACGGCGGTCCGGCGCCCGCTCGGCCACGGCGACCTCATCGTGATGGGCGGCTCCTGCCAGCGCACCTGGGAGCACTGCGTCCCCAAGACCAGCCGGGCCACGGGACCGCGCATCAGCGTCCAGTTCCGCCCGCACGGTGTGCACTGACGACGGGGCCCGCTCGCGCGGGACGAGCCCCCGTCTGGTTGGCTGTCCCCGACGATCCGCCGCTGAGGGCTCGGAGAGATCATGCGGGCAGAAGTAAGACAAGTCGCCGACGGCACCTACCTGGTGCACGGCCACAACACCAACTGGGTGATCCTGAAGGACGGCGACGCCGTCACGCTGGTGGACACCGGATATCCCGGGGACCGGACCGGGCTGCTGGAGTCCCTCGCGGAGGTGGGGAGTTCACCGGACGCGGTCGCCGCCGTCCTCATCACCCACGCGCACAACGACCACCTGGGCTCGGCCGAGTACCTGCGCGCCGCCCACGGCACCCCGGTCTACCTCCACCCGGCTGAGGTCCCGCACGCCCGGCGCGACTTCCTCCAGCAGGCGACCATCGCCGACGTGGTGCGCAACGCCTGGCGGCCCGGCGTGCTGCCCTGGGCGGTGCACGTGATCCGCGTGGGCGGCACCGAGCAGCACCCCGTCACGTCCCCCGAGCCGTTCCCCACCGAGGGGGCGCTCGACCTGCCGGGGCGGCCGGTCCCGGTGCACACCCCCGGCCACACGGACGGCCACTGCGTCTACCACCTGCCTGACGCCGGCATCGTGATCTCCGGGGACGCCCTGGTCAGCGGGCACGCCATCTCCCGGCTCAAGGGCCCGCAGCTGCTGCCCGACTTCTTCCACCACGACCGCGCCCGGACACTGGCCTCGCTGGACGTGGTCGGCGCGCTCGACGGCGACACCCTGCTGCCCGGCCACGGACCGCTCCACCACGGTTCGGTACGGGCCGCGGCCGAACAGGCCCGGGAACGGGCGTCGTAGACGAACGAGCCACGCGCAGGGACCGGTCCGCCCGGAGGGACCGGTCCGCCTGAAGCACGGGTTCTCCCGAAGCGCGCCGAACCTCCCGGAGGGACCGGACCGGGCGGAGGGACCGGACCGGGCGGAGAAACCGAGCCGCCCGGAGGGACCGGACCCGGCCGAAGCCTGCCTGGCCTCCCAGAAGGACCGGGCCGCCCGAAGCATGGCTGGCTCCCGCAAGGGCCGGACCGCCCGACGCGCGCCTGACCTCCCGCAGGGGCCGGCCGCCTGGCGCACAGATCCGCCCGTCACGCGCCGAGCCTCTCCGAGGGCCCCGACCGCCTGGAGCGCCGGACCGCGGAGGGGCCGAGCCGCCCGGAGCGCGGACCGCCGGAGGGACCGGACCCGCCCAACACCTGCCTGGCCGCCCAGAAAGACCGGACCGCCCGACGCGTGGGGCTCCCCCAGGCGCCGGGTCGCCCGGAGCAGCGGACCCGCCCGAAGCCTGCCTGGCCTCCCAGAAGGACCGGGCCGCCCGAAGCATGGCTGGCTCCCGCAGGAGGCCGGGCCACCAGCAGCACGCCTGACCTCCCACAGGGCCAGGCCACCTGGCGCACGGGGCCACCCGTAACGCGCCGAGCCTCCCGGAGGGCCCCGACCGCCCTGGAGCGCGGACCGCGGAGGGACCGAGCCGCCCGGAGCGCGGACCGCGGAGGGACCGAGCCGCCCGGAGCCTGCCCGACCGCCCAGAATGATCGGGCGCCGCCCGACGCGTGGGGCTCCCGCAGGCGCCGGGCCGCCCGCAGCACGCCCGGCCTCCCACAGGCGCCGGGCCGCCTGGTGCACAGGTCCGCCCGGAGCCCGCCGAGCCTCCCGGAGGGGACCGGCCTCCTCGGACCGGGGTGCGGGGCCTTAGGGTTCGTGCCATGGCCTTGCAGATCAGCGCCACGAACCCGGAGCACCCCGCGCTCCTGCTCGCGCTCCCCTGGGACACCCCGCTGGAGGAGTGGCCCGAGGAGTACCTCGTGCCGCTCCCCCGCGGCATCTCCCGGCACGTGGTGCGCTACGCCCACGCCGGCGACGAGGTGATCGCCGTCAAGGAACTGGCCGAACGGCCCGCGCTGCGCGAGTACGAGCTCCTGCGCGACCTGGACCGGCTCGGCATCCCCGCCGTCGACCCGCTCGCCGTGGTCACCGGCCGCACCGACCCCGCCGGCGCCCCGCTGGAGCCGGTGCTCGTCACCCGGCACCTGCGCGGCTCGATGCCGTACCGGTCGATGTTCGAGACGACCATGCGCCCGGCGACCATGCACCGGCTCATGGACGCCCTCGCCGTGCTGCTGGTCCGCCTCCACCTGGCGGGGTTCGCCTGGGGCGACTGCTCGCTGTCCAACACCCTGTTCCGGCGGGACGCGGGCGCCTACGCGGCCTATCTGGTCGACGCCGAGACCGGCGACCTGCACCCCCGGCTCAGCCCCGGACAACGCGACTACGACCTGGACCTGGCCCGCGTGAACATCAGCGGGGAACTGCTGGACCTGGAGGCGTCCGGCGCGCTGCACCCGTCCGTCGACCCGGTCGAGTTCGGCCACGAGATCTGCACCCGCTACCACGGCCTGTGGCAGGAGCTGACCCGCACCTCGGTCTACCCGGCGGGCAAGTACCACTACATCGAGCGCCGGATCCGCCGCCTGAACGACCTCGGCTTCGACGTCGCCGAGATGCAGATCGAGCACTCCTCCAACGGCGACACCGTCACCTTCGTGCCCAAGGTCGTCGACGCCGGGCACCACCAGCGGCAGCTGCTCCGGCTGACCGGTCTGGACGCCGAGGAGAACCAGGCCCGGCGGCTGCTGAACGACCTGGAGAGCTGGATGGCCACCCAGGACGACTACGCGCCCGGCGATCCCCTCGCCGCCCGCCCGGAGGTGCTCGCCCACCGCTGGGTGCGGGACGTGTTCCGGCCGACGGTGCGGGCGGTGCCGCCGGAGCTGCGCGGCTCCATGGACCCCGCCGAGATCTACCACGAGCTCCTCGAACACCGCTGGTACCTGTCCGAGCGCGCGCAGCACGACATAGGTCTCGACACCGCCGTCAAGGACTACATCGACAACGTCCTGCCCAAGGCCCGGGCCGGCCTGGAGACGGCCGACCCGGAGTAGGTCACTCGTGCGGGACCACGGCCACCGGGCAGTCGGCGTGGTGCAGCACCCCGTGCGCGACCGAACCGATCCGGGCGCCGACGGCCGTACGGCGCGCCCGGCGTCCGACGACCATCAGCTGGGCCCGGCCGGTCATCGACAGCAGCACCTGGGCGGCGCTGCCCATCTCGACGTGCTCGGCCACGGGCACCTCGGGGAACCGCTCCCGCCAGGGCCGCAGGGCATCGGCCAGCGCCTGCTTCTCGTACGGTTCGAGACCGCCCGCGTCGTCCAGCAGCTTGAGCGAACCGGGGCTGTAGGCGAAGACCGGCGGCAGGGTCCAGGCCCGGACGGCACGGACGGCGGCGCCACGGGCCGCCGCCGTCTCGAACGCGAACCGCAGCGCCGCCGCGCTGTCCTCGGGGCCGCCGTGCTGGCCGACCACGACGTCCCGGCCGGCCGCCTCCGCCGCGGGCTGGTCCTCGGCGCGCACCAGGACCACGGGCCGGGTCGCCTCCGCGATCACCTGCTGGCCGACCGAGCCCAGCAGGAACCCGACGACGGGTCCGTGGCCGCGCGAGCCGAGCACCAGCATCTCGGCGTCGGCCGCCGCGCCGGCCAGCGCGTGCGCCGCCGCGCCCTCCACCACGTCGGTGCTCACCGTCAGCTCGGGGTGCCGCTCGGAGACGGTGCGCACGGCCTGCGCGGCGGCCTCCGACACCCACCCGTGCTGGGTGTCCCGGTCGGCGGTGGCGAGCGCCTCGGCGTACCGCCAGGCATGGACCACCCGCAGCGGCAGCCCGCGGCGGACGGCCTCCCGGGCCGCCCAGTCCAGCGCGGCCAGGCTCTCCGCCGTACCGTCCACCCCTGCCGTGATCGGGCGTGTCATCCGTGGGCCTCCTCGTCGTCGTGTCCTCGGGTTCCGGGTGCCCGCTGTCGGGCGCCGGTGCGCACGGTCATGATGATCTCTTTCACGAACCGCCGCACCGGTCCCCCGGGCGGCGGGCGCGCTGGATGGTCACTGTCAGGCAAGTACCGGTCTCCGTCGGACAAGCGCGTCCGGGCGCACCGACCCTACGATGGCCTGGAACCGGTGCGGTGTCCGCATGACACCGGCCGGGGGGGATCCGACACTCGGGTGGGAGACGTATGGCACAGGCCGCCGACACCGCGCGGACCGTCATCCTGACCGTGGACGACGACCCGGGGGTCTCCCGTGCCGTCGCCCGCGATCTCAGACGGCGCTACGGCGAGTCGTACCGGATCGTGCGCGCGGAGTCCGGCGAGTCCGCGCTGGACGCACTGCGCGAGCTGAAGCTGCGCGGCGACCTCGTCGCGGTGATCCTGGCCGACTACCGCATGCCGCAGATGAACGGCATCGAGTTCCTGGAGCAGGCGCTCGACGTGTACCCGGGGGCGCGCCGGGTGCTGCTGACCGCGTACGCGGACACCAACGCGGCGATCGACGCGATCAACGTGGTCGACCTGGACCACTACCTGCTCAAGCCCTGGGACCCGCCGGAGGAGAAGCTCTACCCGGTCCTGGACGATCTGCTGGACGCGTGGCGCAACAGCGCCTACAAGCCGGTGCCCAGCACCAAGGTCGTCGGGCACCGCTGGTCGGCGCGCTCCTCGGACGTGCGGGAGTTCCTGGCCCGCAACCAGGTGCCCTACCGCTGGTACTCGGTGGAGGAGCCGGAGGGGCAGCGGCTGCTGGCGGCGGCCGGGCAGGACGGGCAGCGGCTGCCGCTGGTGATCACCCCGGACTGCACGGTCCTGGTGGAACCCGAGGCGCCCGAGCTGGCCGCGCACGTGGGCCTGGCGACGACACCGACGGCCGACTTCTACGACCTCATCGTGATCGGCGGCGGCCCGGCCGGGCTCGGCGCGGCCGTGTACGGGGCCTCCGAGGGCCTGCGAACCGTGCTGGTGGAGCGCTCGGCGACCGGGGGGCAGGCCGGGCAGAGCTCCCGGATCGAGAACTACCTCGGCTTCCCCGACGGGGTCTCCGGCGCCCAGCTCACCGACCGGGCACGGCGGCAGGCCGCCAAGTTCGGCGCCGAGATGCTGACCGCCCGTGAGGTGACGGGCCTGGAGGTCAACGGCGCCGCGCGCGTCGTACGGTTCGCGGACGGCTCGGCGATCGCCGCGCACAGCGTGATCCTCGCGACCGGGGTGCAGTACCGCCAGCTTGAGGCGGCGGGCTGCACCGACCTGACCGGCTGCGGGGTGTTCTACGGCTCGGCGCTGACCGAGGCCGCCTCCTGCCAGGGCCAGGACGTGTACATCGTCGGCGGCGCCAACTCCGCGGGCCAGGCGGCCATGTACCTGTCCCGGGGCGCGAAGTCGGTGACGCTGCTGGTGCGCGGCCCGGACCTGTCGGCGTCCATGTCGCACTATCTGATCCAGCAGATCGGCGAGGCCCCGAACATCTCGGTGCGCTGCCACACGGTCGTCGAGGAGGCGCACGGCGCCGAGCACCTGGAGCAGCTGACGCTGCGGAACACGGTGACCGGGGAGACGGAGCGGGTCGACGCGCAGTGGATGTTCGTGTTCATCGGCGCCGCCCCGCTGACCGACTGGCTGGGCGAGGCGGTGCTGCGCGACCGGCGCGGGTTCATCCTGGCCGGGCCCGACCTGACCGCCGACGGGCGGCCACCGGCCGGCTGGGAGCTGGACCGGCCGCCGTACCACCTGGAGACCAGCATCCCCGGGGTGTTCGTGGCGGGTGACGCGCGCTCCGAGTCCGCCAAGCGGGTCGCGTCCGCCGTCGGAGAGGGAGCCATGGCCGTGATGCTCGTCCACCGGTACCTGGAGCAGTCGTGAGCGGGCAGGTCGTGGCGTGCAGCCCGCAGGAGGTCGGCTCGCTGTTCCTCTTCGAGAAGCTCAGCGACGAGCAGCTGGGCCGGCTGTGCGCCCAGGGGCGGGTGGAGCTGTTCCAGCCCGGCCCGGTCTACGCCGAGGGCGACCCGGCCATCTGCTTCTACGTGATGATCGAGGGGGCGGTCGTCCTGTCCCGCCGGGTCGGCGGTGACGACGTGGAGGTCATCCGGACCTCGCAGCCCGGGGTGTACGGGGGCGCTATGCAGGCGTACCTCGGCGACCGGGTCCCGCAGGTCTACAACAACTCCATGCGGGTCACCGAGCCGACGCGGTTCTTCGTGCTGCCGGCGGAGGTCTTCGCGGACGTCGTGCGCGAGTGGTTCCCGATGGCCGTGCACCTGCTGGAGGGCCTGTTCTTCGGGACGAAGAACACCCAGGCGATGATCGGGCAGCGGGAGCGGCTGCTGGCACTGGGCTCGCTGTCGGCGGGGCTCACGCACGAGCTGAACAACCCCGCCGCGGCGGCGGTCCGGGCCACCGCGACCCTGCGGGAGCGGGTCGCGAAGATGCGGCGCAAGCTCGGCCTGATCGCCGAGGGCCCGTTCTCCCGCGATGTGCTGGCGCGCCTGGTCGAGATCCAGGAGCGCACCGCGGAGCGGGTGGCGAAGGCCCCGGCGCTCAGCCCGCTGGAGGCCAGCGACCGGGAGGACACGCTCACCGACTGGCTGGAGGACCACGGCGTCGAGCAGGCCTGGCAGCTGGCGCCCACCTTCGTGCAGGCCGGGGTCGACGTGGACTGGCTGGAGCAGGTCGCGGCGGCGGTGGACCAGGAGATCCTGCCGAACGCGGTCGGCTGGCTCAACTACACCATCGAGACCGAGCTGTTGATGAACGAGATCGAGGACTCCACCACCCGCATCTCGCACCTCGTCGACGCGGCCAAGCAGTACTCGCAGCTCGACCGGGCGCCGTACCGGGTGGTGGACGTGCACGAACTCCTCGACAGCACGCTGCTGATGCTCTCCGGGAAGATCGGGCGGGGCATCGAGGTCGTCAAGGAGTACGACCGCACGCTCCCGCCGGTGCCCGCCTACCCGGCCGAGCTGAACCAGGTGTGGACCAACCTGGTGGACAACGCCGTCTCGGCCATGAACAGCGCGGGCGGCCAGGGCACGCTGACCGTGCGCACGGCGCTCCACAACGAGCAGTTGCTGGTCGAGTTCCGGGACACCGGTCCCGGTGTGCCGCCGGAGATCAGGGACCGGATCTTCGACCCGTTCTTCACCACCAAACCGGTCGGCGAGGGCACCGGGCTCGGCCTGGACATCTCCTGGCGGATCGTCGTCAACAAGCACCACGGCGCCCTGCGGGTGGAGTCGGTCCCCGGCGACACCCGCTTCCAGGTGCTGCTCCCCCTGACCGCCGAGACGCCCGACGAGGAGCCGGTATGAACGACATCGAGGGAATCGACCCCAGCGTCCCGCCCAGCGGCACGGGCTGCGTGGAGTGCGAGGAGGCGGGTGGCTGGTGGTTCCACCTCCGCCGGTGCGCTCAGTGCGGGCACGTCGGTTGCTGCGACGACTCCCCCTCGAAGCACGCCACCGCCCACTACCGCGAGACGGGACACCCGATCATCCAGAGCTTCGAGCCGGGCGAGGACTGGTTCTGGGACTTCAGCACGGACCAGCTGTACGGCTCCGGGCCCACGCTCGCTCCCCCGGACTCCCATCCCGCCGACCAGCCGGTGCCGGGCCCGGCGGGCCGGGTGCCGGCGGACTGGGCGCGGACACTGCGCTGAGGAACGCGACGGCCGGGCCGGGGTCGCCCCCGGCCCGGCCGTCGCGCGTCCCGGGCGCGGCCCTCAGCGGGCGCAGTCGAGGCTGTCCAGGTCGACGGCGTCGGCCATGGCCTGCATGCCCTTGTCGTTGGGGTGCAGGTGGTCGCCGCCGTCGAGGAACGGCAGCATGCGCTCGGGGTCGTACGGGCTGCGCAGCACGCGGTCGAAGTCGGTGACGGCGTCGAAGTCGTCGCTGCCGCGCAGGTACCGGTTCACCTCCTGCCGTACGGCTTCGCCGGCCGGGTCCCATTCCGGCCAGCCCTTGAACGGTCCGACGGTGGCGGCGACCACGCACGTGCCGGCCGCGTGCACCCGCCGGGCGATCTCCCGGTAACCGGCGATCAGATCGTCGGCGGTGACCCCGGTGTGGGCCTTGATGTCGTTCACGCCCTCGAAGAGGAAGACCGTGCGCGCCCCGGGCTGGGACAGCACGTCCCGGTCCAGCCGGTGCGGCGCGGCCTGCCCGGCGCCGTCGGTGAGGACCTTGTTGCCCGAGATGCCCTCGTTGGCCACGCCCTGGACGGGTCCGCCGGCCGCGTTCAGGCGCCGGGCGAGGTAGTCGGGCCAGCGCCGGTTCAGGTCGGTGGTGGACTGCCAGCCGTCGGTGATGGAGTCGCCGAGCGCGACCACGGCACCGCCGGCCGCCCGGGAGGGCCGTACGGCGACCGAGTCGACGTACCACCAGGACCCGGTGGTCCGCGTCCAGTGCGTCCCGCTCTCCTCGGCGGTGTACTCGCCCGGTCCGGTGTACGACGTCTGCATCGCCATCCCGTGACCGGTGGCCGGGCCGGCCGCGTCCGGGGTGCGCAGACTGACGACCAGGTCGGTGCCGGCGGCGATCCGGCCGGGCAGCGGGTCGCTCCAGGCGACGGCCCCGGCCGGGACGGTGACCGTGCGGGCGCCGCCGAAGGTGAGCGGCCGGTTGCTGCCCGGCCGCAGGGCGGCGCCCTGGGCACGCACTCCCGCGTGGACGCCGTCCAGGGTCAGCGGCCGGTCGCCGAAGGCGTTGGTGAAGCGGACGCGGAGGTCGCTGCCGCCGACGCTGGTGTGGACGACGAGCCGGTAGCCCTGGCCGGCCGTGCCCTCGCCCATGCGGTCGGCGCTCGCCGCCCAGGTGACCACTCCGGTGGCCCGGGTGGTCGACTCGGGCAGGGCGGCCGACCCGGGCGGGGTGGCGGCCCGGGCGGCGGGCGCGGTCTGGAGGGCGGCGGCGGTGAGCAGGACCGCGAGGACGCGCCGGCGGCGTGCGGGGCGGGCGCTCACCGGTCGAGGTCCCGGAGCGTGACGGTCTCGCCGGGCCGGACCCGGACCGTGCGGAACGTCCCCGCGTGTCCCACGGAGGTCGTGGTGCCGCCGACGCTGTGCAGCCGTACCTCGGTGGGTTTCCCGTCCCGCCACCGAAGGTCGACGAGGAAGCCGCCGCGGGCCCCGGCACCGGTGAGCGAGCCGGCCGCGGCCCAGGCGTCCGGGAGGGCCGGCAGCAGTTCCAGGTGCCCGGGGCGGGAGTAGAGCAGCATCTCGGCCACGGCGGCCGGGGTGCCGAAGTTGGCGTCGATCTGGAAGATGCCCCGGCCCCGCTCGACCTCGTAGATGTCGAAGAGGTTGGGCGCGGTGCCGTTGCCGCCGCCGGTGGAGGGGCGCAGGTTGGTGACGACGAGCTGGTAGGCCTTGTCGGCGTTCTTCAGCCGGGCCCAGCACAGGGCGCGCCAGGCGTTGGCCCAGCCGAAGCTGTTCATGCCGCGCGCGGTGAGCAGGGCGGTGGCGCCGGTGACGATGTCGGCGGGGGTGGAGCCGTCGGGCCGGATGCGGTCGCCGGGGAACAGGCCGACGAGCGGGGAGAGGTGCCGGTGGGTGGTCTCGCCGAGGTCGTCCGGCGACATCCACTCCTCCAGCCGGCCGGTCTTGGGGCTCACCACGGGCAGGTACAGCTTGTCGCGCAGGGCGCCGACGGTGCGCGCGTACCCGGCGTCCCGGCCCAGCTCACGCGCCGCGGTGCGGTAGTTGCCGAAGAGGGCCCACACCAGTTCCTGGGCGTAGGTGATGCCCTTGGCGTCGAGCGGGCCCTGCTCGGGGGACCAGTCGCTGTCGGCGATCAGCACCTCGCGGCCGTTGTCGGGCAGCGTGGTGGTGAGCAGCCGGGCCTCCCAGAACTCGCAGGCGCCCTTGAGCAGCGGGTAGATCTTCTCCAGGTGGGAGCGGGACCGCGTGTACTCGTAGTGCTCGAACAGGGAGTTGCACAGCCAGGCGTTCCCGGCCGGGTGCCACCACCAGCCTCCGCCGCCGAAGGGGTTGGTGGAGATGGCGAGGGTCCAGCCGGCGTTCTCGCCGCTGGAGTTGCGGTAGCGGTTGCGGGGGTCGTTGAAGAGCCTTCGGGTGAGGTCGGTCCAGGAGGGGAGCTGGGAGACGCAGTAGTCGGTGAACGCGTCGAAGCAGGACGACAGGCCGGCCCGGTCGGCCATCCAGTAGTTCATCTGGAGGTTGATGTCGGTGTGGTAGTCGCCCATCCAGTCCGGGTCGTTGCCGTCGAGCCAGGGGCCCTGGAGGCCGAGCGGCAGGCTGTCCCGGGAGCCGGCGATCATCAGGTACCGGCCGAAGTGGACGTAGGCCGCTTCCAGTTCGGGGTCGGGCACGTCGTCGCGGGCGCGGGCCTGGATCCGCTCCCAGGTGTCCAGGGCGCGCTGTTCGGCGGAGGAGGTGCCGAGGGAGAGCCCGAACCGGTCGAACAGGGCGCGGTGGTCGGCGACGTGGGTGCGCAGCAGGGTGCCGGCGGAGTGCCGTGCGGCGGTACGGACCTTGGTGCGGGCCAGTGCCCGGGGGTCCAGGCCGGGGTCGCGGTAGTGGGCGGCGGCGTCAGGGGTGTAGTTGGTGCCGCCGCTGAGCACGACGGTCAGTTCGCGGCAGCCGGTGAACTCCAGGCGCGAGCCGGTCGTGCGGACGGTGCCGCCGTCGCCGCGCGCCTCGACGGCGGCGCCGTAGCGCAGGCCGCCGGGGAAGGCGCCGGCGAAGGAGTCCGCCGTGCCGTTCTCGCCGTGGGTGCCGTCGAGCGTGATCGTGCCGGTGTACCGGCCGCCGCCGCTCTGGCCGAAGTGCAGCACGATGACGTCGTCGGGGTGGCTGGCGAACATCTGCCGCCGGTAGGTGACGCCGGAGCGGACGTAGGAGGTGGTGACCACGCCCTGGGCGAGGTCGAGGGTGCGGCGGTAGCCGGTGACGGCGGACAGGTCGTGGTCGGGGATGTCGACGGTGAGCCGGGCGAGGAGGGTGAGGGAGCCGAAGTCGTCGCGTCCGTAGGGGAACTGGCCGTCGGCGTCGAGGGTGTCGTTGAGGCCGCCGGTCCACATCGTGACGTCGGTGACGAGGAGCACCTCCCGGCCGGGGTCGTTGGTGGCGAGGGCGCCGAGGCGGCCGTTGCCGACGGGCAGGCCCTGCTCGATGAGCGAGTGCTCGTCGGCGGGGGCCCGCCACCACAGCCGGTGGCGGGCGTCGGCGGAGGGCACCGCGGTGGGCCGGCGCGGTGCGGCGGTGGCGGTGAAGGCGGGCAGTGAGGCGAGGGCTCCGGTGGCCGCGGCGAGCGCGAGGAAGCCGCGTCTGCTGGGCGGGGTGGGTATCACGGCGGGCTCCGAACTTCCGTGGCGTCAGCGCGGGGACGAGGGGACGTCGATGCGGTCGATGTCCGGGGCGTAGTCCGAACCGCTGTCGAAGGTGACGGTGTTGCTGCCGGCCTTGAGGGTGACGGGGACGCTGACCGTCTCGACGGTCCCCCAGTCGCCGGTGGAGGGGAAGCTGTGGCGGGTGGCGGCGCCGGAGTTGGCGGAGACGTTCACCGGGCGGGGGTCGCCGCTGACATAGGCCACCTTGATCAGGTAGGTGCCGGGGCGGTCCACGACCACGTCGTGGAAGCGGAGGGTGCCGCCGACGTAGAGGTCGCCGACCTTCTTGCCGCCGGAGCAGGCGGAGCAGTCGGCCACGGAGGCCCGGCCGCCGAGGGTGTTGGCGCCGGCCTCGGCCTCGTAGCCGGTGGTGGTGAGGGCGCTGCCGCGCGGGGTGACGGTGAACAGCCGGGAGCCGTGGGCCGGCAGGGCCTCGGTGATCCTGTTCTTGTAGGAGCCGAGGTTCTCGTGGTTCCACAGGTCGCGGACGGACGCCTTGCCGGTGAAGCCGAGGGAGGAGAAGTCGGCGGTGACGGCGGCGGGGGCGTCGGCGAGGTTGAACAGGGCGACGGTGTAGGTGCCGTTGGGGTTCTTCGCGGCCCACACCTGCTGGGGGTCGGAGGGGGTGACCGGCCGGGCGGGCGGAAGGTCGCCCTGGTCGACGGCGATGACCTCACGGTTGGTGAGGAGCTTCACGCCGTAGTCGTCGAGCTTCGTCAGGTCGTCGCCGGTGTAGAGCGGGGACTTGGCGATGGCCCACAGGGTGGCGTAGGTCTGCCGTTCTGCCTTGGTCAGACCGTCCATGGCGCCGTTGCCGACGTCGAGGGAGTCCAGGTCGTTCCAGCCGCCGGGGCCCGCGTGCCTCGTCCAGCCGGGGGTGTCGGTGAAGCGGTCGTCCACCGAGTTCTCCCAGCTGACGAGGGTGTTGCAGTAGCACTCGACGTCGGTGTCGACGCGCCAGCCGTTGGAGTACTTCTTCCAGTCGGCGGCGTGGCCGATGTCCAGGGACCAGGAGATCTCCAGGTGGACGGGGCGGCCGGTGGCGGCGATCGCCTTCTGCCAGGCCGCGACGTCGGCGACGTTGTCGTAGTTCTCGCCGCTCTTGAAGGAGCCGGGCCCGACGCCGTCGAGTTTGAGGAAGTCGTAGCCCCAGGAGGCGATCAACTGCGCCTGGGAGTCGACGTACTTCTGGGTGCAGGGCTTGTCGAAGTCGAGTTTGTAGGCGCTGTCCCAGCCGTTGGTGGTGCGCAGGTCGCCGTAGACGATGTCGGCGGTGGTGCAGCCCTCGGCGTACCGGACGGGCACCTTGCCGTCGCCGTACGCCTCCTTCTCCAGGCCGACGGGCAGGTAGATACCGGCCTTGAGGCCGAGGCCGTGGATGTGGTCGGCCACCGCCTTCATGCCGTGCGGGAAGCGGGCCGGGTCGGCCTGCTGGCGTGCGTAGGCGTCGAACTGCGGTTTCCAGTCCTTGTCCCGCCACCAGCCGGAGTCGATGTTGACGTAGGTGTAGCCGTACGGCTTGAGCCTGGCGGCGAGGGCGTCGGCCTGCTTGAGGACGTTCGCCTCGGTCAGATAGCTGAAGTCGCCGTCCGGGTTGAGGCCCGGGTACTTGGACGACTGCATGCTCCAACTGGACCAGCCCATGTAGGGCTTGGCGGCCGGGACGGGTGCGGTGTCGGCGTGGGCGGTGGCCGGGACGGCCGTCGCGAGGCCCGCGGTGAGGGCGAGGACGACGGCGGCTGTGAGCCCGCGAGCGGGCAGGACGGACGACGAGGGTGACCGCATGGGTCTGCCTCCTGGGTGGGTTCGGGTCGGGGCGGCTCAGCCCTTTCCGCGGGCGGGGTTGTCGGTGATGAAGGTCTGGATCGCGACGGCGGCCGCGCCCCGCGCCCACTCCTCGAAGGGGAGCGGGCGGGTCTGTACGTCGCACCGGGCGGCGGACCCGAAGGCGGCCGTGGTGAACGCCTCCCGGATCTGTTCGGCGAAGAGGTCGTAGGCGGCGAGCCCCTCACCGGAGATGATCACGCGTTCGGGGCCGAGCAGATTGGCGACGGTGGCGATGCCCCGGCCGATGGCCTCGCCCGCCCGCGCGTACACCTCGCGCGCGCCGGGCAGGTCCTGGTGGGCGAGGGCCACGGCGGCGGCGCGGTCGGGGACCTGGTGCCCGGTCACCTCGCGCATCCGGGCGACGATCGCGGCGTCCCCGGCGATCGCCTCCACGCAGCCTCGGTTGCCGCAGTGGCACGGGGGCCCGGCGGGGTCGACGACGAGGTGCCCGATCTCGCCGGCCACCCCGTGGGCGCCGGCCACCACCCGGCCGTGGACCACGAGTCCGCAGCCGATGCCGGCGCCGACGGTCACCACGGCGAAGTCGCTGAGCCCCGCTCCGGCGCCGAACCACTGCTCGGCGACGGTCAGCGCACGGACATCGTTGTCGACGGTGACCGGCAGTCCGCAGGCGGTGGCGGCGAGTGCGGCCAGCGGCACGTCCCGCCAGTCCAGGAACGGCGAGTAGCGTACGGCTCCCTCGGCGCGGTCGACGTCGCCGGACACGGCGATACCGAGGCCGGCCACCGGCGCGCCCGACTCGGCGGCGTGGGCGAGGAGTTCGTGGACCAGGTCCGCGATCGACGCCAGCGCGGGCCCGGCGGCCCGGTCGGGCAGGGGGGTGCGGCAGGCCAGGCGGACCCGGCAGCACAGGTCGGTCAGGACGGCGATCAGCTCGTCCCCGGTCGCCTTCACCCCGATGAACAGGGCGCGTTCGCCGTTGACCCGGACCAGGCCGGCGGGCCGGCCGAGAACCGGGCGGGCCTCTGCCACCGGGCCCTCCCCCGAGCCGGCGCCCCCGGCCGGGTCACCGCCCTCCACCAGGTATCCCGCCGCCAGCAGGGGCCGTACCGCCTTGGTCACCGCGGCCGGGGACAGCCCGGCCCGGCGGCCCGCCTCCAGGCGGGTCAGGGGGCCGTGGGACAGGACCGTCGTGAAGACCTGGGCAGCGGCGGGCGTCTGCGCCGGGAAGGTCTCGGCGCGCGGGGTCGAGCGCATGGCACGGGAACCTAGGGCTCTTATTTTCCGCTGTCAATAAAAGAAACAGCGGTTGTTGCGGGGGCTGTTGGGGCTGAAACGGCCCCGGACACGCGGATGCCCCGCACGGGGCGGGGCATCCGGTGGTGCCGGTGTGGTCCGGTGTCCGTCAGTGACGGACGCTCGGCGTGTTGGCGGCGGTGACGTTGACCGCGGCCCACGACTTGTCCACGGTCTTGTACTCGGTGCTGTTCGCGCCGTACAGGTCCTTGGCCGCCTTCAGCGTCGCGGTGCGCGCCTGGTGGAAGTCGGTCGTGGAGACCATGTACCGGGTCAGTGCGCGGTAGTAGATGGCCGTCGCCTTGGTACGGCCGATGCCCTTGACCGCGATGCTGTGGTACGTCGGCGAGTTGTAGTTGACGCCGTTGATCGTCTTCTTGCCGCTGCCCTCGGCAAGGAGGTAGTAGGCGTGCGAGGAGACACCCGAACCGGCGTGCACCTCGGTGTAGTAGGTGTCCGCCGACCAGTAGTCGATCGTGCCTTCGAGCTTGTCGAGGGACGGGTGGTCCAGGCGGCGCAGGAACTTCTGCGCGAGGCCCAGCTTCTCGCCGACCAGGTAGTCCGGCGTGTCCTTCGTGTTCTTGGCGTAGAACTCGACGTTCGAGCCGAAGATGTCCGCGAGCGACTCGTTCAGCGAGCCCGGCTCGCCGTACTGGTTGCCGTCGGAGTCGACGAAGGTCGGCTGGAGGTTGGCGGTCGCCTCCACCACGCCGTGGGTCAGCTCGTGTCCCGTGACGTCGAGCACGACGAGCGGCTTCTTGAACATCTGGCCGTCGCCGTCGCCGTACAGCATGCAGTTGCAGGTCGGGTCCCAGAAGGCGTTGGCGACCTGCTTGCCCCAGTGGACCATCCCCTGCGCGGGCTTGCTGTTGTTGGCGATGCCCTTGCGCTGGAACGTGGCCTTGTAGAAGTCCAGCGTCTTGGTGATGCCGTACTGGGCGTCCGCGGCGGCGCTGACCCGGCTGGTGGTCGCGCCGTTGCCCCACACGTTGGTGGTGTTGGTGAGCTTCGTACCGGCGCTGAACTTCTCCGTGTACGAGCCCTTGGCGTCCCGCGTCTCGGTGCCGTACCGGTTCGGGTCCTTGAGCTGGTAGTGGCCGCGCGACGTCTGCGTGGTGGTCAGACCGACGGTGCCCACGAAGAGGGTCTTGCCGGTGCCCTTGGCGGCCGACGGGTAGGCCGCGGCGCCGGCGCCGCGGGAGCCGACCAGGCCGGAGACGGCGGCGCCGGAGCCGGTGCCGGTGGCCGGGTCGAGGGTCTCGCCGCGCTCGCGCAGGGCGTCGAGCAGCTTCGGCGACAGGAACTCGTCCCTGGTCGGGGTGTTGCTGCGCACCTTGCCGGTGACCGCGTCCACGACGACCGTGCGGGCGCTGTCCTTGCCGGTGACGGTGACCTGGTAGGCGAGTGCGGAGGCACCGCCGCGGGCGTCGACGACGAGCCGCGCGCTGCCGGCGTCGCCCTTCGCGGCCTGGGCGGCCTTGGCGGCGGCCTGGCCCGCGGTCAGCTTGGCCTTGGCGGCGGCCGGCTTGACGGCGTGGTCGGCGGCGCGGGTCACACCCGTGTAGCCGAGCCGGCGGTCGAGGTGGACGACGAGGTCGCCACCGAGCACCGGCAGGTCGTCGTGGGTGCGGACGAAACGGACGTGCCGGGCACCCTCGGGGTCGATCATGACGTCCTGCGCGTGCAGGTCGTCGCCCTGGGAGACACCGGTCGCCGAGGCGTGCGCGAAGGCCGCGGTGCGCGCCGCCTCCACCACCACCGTGGCGCTCGGGGCGGCGGAGGCGGCGGACCGCTCCACCCCCGTGGAAGGAGCCGCGAAGGCCGTACCGGCCAGGCCCGTGGCAGCGGTCGTCACCGCGACGGCGACAGCCACGGTGCGTATGTGCGGTCTACGCAATCTGATCAGGGTTCCTCCGTTCGAGGGCGGCCGGTCTGCCCAACCGCCTTGCGACGTGGCGCGGTTGGGCGTCACGGGGGCCGGTCCGGCCCCGAGGGACAACCCTTGCGGATCAGTCATGGGCACGTAAAGCCGGAATGATCTATTTCGCGAACTTCTATGGCAATCCTTTACGAACGGCAGCCGCAGAGTGATCGCGAGATGGCCAACTGTGTGTCGGCTGTGGAGACGCGGTCGCGATCCCCTAGGTTCCCAGACGGACCGATATCGCAGCGGAAACCGACCGATGGGAGTGGTGAGGGATGGTCTCGGCAACGGTGGGGCGGGGAGCGGTCCTCGGAGCGGTCGCGCTGTCGCTGCTCGCGGTCCCGGCGCGGGCCGCGAGCACAGGCCCGGGCACGCCGGTGCCGGCGGCGCTGCCGGCACCCGACACCGCAGGACTGGCCGCTGTGCTGCGGTCGGCGGTGGCGCAGGGCGCGCCGGGGGCGCTGGCCCGGATCGACGACCGGGGCAGGACGTACCGGGTCGCCCAGGGCGTCGCCGACCGCGCCACCCGGCGGGCCATCAGCACCGACGACCGCTTCCGGATCGGCAGCGTCACCAAGACCTTCTCGGCCGTCGTGCTGCTCCAGCTCGTCGACGAACACCGGCTCTCGCTCGACGCGCCGGTCAACCGCTACCTGCCGAACCTGCTGCCGGACGACCGGATCACGGTCCGTCATGTGCTCAGCCACCGCAGCGGGCTGTACGACTACACCGACGACATGTTCGCGAGCAGTGTCTCCGGCTTCGAGGCGGTCCGGAAGAAGGTCTTCACCTACCGGCAGCTGGTCGCCCTCTCCCTGAAGAAGCCCCGCACCAACGCGCCGGGCGCCGCGTACGCGTACTCCAACACCAACTTCGTCGTCGCCGGGCTGCTCATCGAGAAGCTCACCGGGCGGTCCGTGCGGACGGCGTACCAAAAGCGCGTCATCGGGCCGCTGAAGCTGAAGGACACGTTCTACGTCCATCCGGACACCGCGATCCCGGGCCGGTACGCCCGCGGGTACCTGACGCCGGACACGGCGGGCGCCCCGCTGGTCGACGCGACCGCACAGACCGTTTCCTGGGCGCAGAGCGCCGGGGCGGTCATCTCCAGCGCGCGGGACCTCGACGTCTTCTACCGCGCGCTGCTCAGAGGGAAGCTGATGTCCGCCGCGCGGCTCGCCGAGATGGAGCGGTTCACCAAGGTGAACAGCACGACGGCGTACGGGCTCGGGCTGCGGCGGCGGGACCTGTCCTGCGGGGTGTCGGTGTACGGGCACACGGGGGCGGTGCAGGGGTACTACACGTATGCGTTCAGCACGAAGGACGGGGGGCGGAGCCTGACGGCCGTGGCCAACACGTCGAACAACGGGAAGGTGTGGGAGACGTTGGCGGGTGCCCTGGAATCGGCGTTCTGCGGCAAGCCGGGAACGGCCGGGGGCTAGCCACCGCGCGACGGTGCCGTCCGCCGGGACGCTCCGGTCGTGACGTCCGGAGGGCTCGGGACATCCGGAGTGTCCGGGCGGACGGCGGTGCCCGGGATCAGCCGTTCACTGCCGCTGCCACAGCGCGGGGGTGTTCGGCGGCTCCCAGCCCTGCTGGGCCTGGTGGGTCTGGAGGCAGCGGTACGTGGCGCCGCCGTAGGTGACCGTGGCGCCCGCCTGGTAGACGGTGCCGGCCGACCAGGTGCCGCCCGGGTTGCCCGGATCACCGGGATCGCCCGGGTCGCCGGGACCGCTCGCGGTCGTCTTCAGCGTCAGGCCGTACGACTGGAGGATCGGGTTGAGCGGCTGGAAGTACGTCGTGCCGCCGCTCGTGCAGTTGCCCGTGCCGCCCGAGGTGACGCCCTGCGCCTGGCTGCCGGAGATGAACGAGCCGCCCGAGTCGCCCGGTTCGGCGCACACCGAGGTGCGGGTGACCCCGGTGACCGTGCCCTCCTGGTAGGTGACGCTGCTGTTCAGTTGCTGCACCGTCCCGCAGTGCCAGCCCGTTGTCGAGCCGGAACGGCACACGGAGGAGCCCACCGTGGCCTGGGTGGAACCGGTGACCTGCGCGCTGGAACCGTTGACGTACGGCGTCGCCGTCCAGTTGGCGTTCGCGGCCACCCACGCCATGTCGTTGCCGGGGAAGACGGACGCCTGGAAGGTGCCCTGCGCGACCTGGTTGGAGCCGGTGGTGGTGCTGCCGGCCCGGCCGCAGTGGCCGGCCGTGGCGAACCCATGCTGGGTGCCGCGGGTCACCGGGAAGCCGATCGAGCAGCGGGTGCTGCCGTCGATGTAGTAGGCGTCGCCGCCGCGCAGGTCGTAGAGCGGACGGGGGTGCTCGGCGGACTTCACCGTGCGGGCGAGGGAGGCGTCGACGTGGGCCGCGGCGAGCAGGGAGCGTGCGGCGTCCGTGCGTACCGCCCGCACCACCAGCGTGTTGGTCGGGACGTCGACGTACCAGACCGGGGTGTCCGTGGTGGCGCGCCGGGCGGCGACCCGGTCCAGGCGTGCCTTGGCCGCGTCGAGCGCGGTCAGGGAGTGGTCCACCACGCGCGCGACGGCGCCCTGGGCCCGGATCGCCGGCACGTCGGCCGGGTCCGTGGTGGCCACGGTCAGCGTGTCCGACTCCGCGCCGCGCACCCAGGCGCCCGCGTAGTGCGCGCCCAGTGCGGCCCGCAGCCGGCCGGAGGCGGCGCCCGCCTCCGCCTCGTTGCCCAGGCGGCGTTCGGCCTGGTGCCGGTTGAGGCCCAAGTCCCGTTGCAGCGCCCGCAGGAGGGCGGGCGGGGCCGCGTCGGTGCGCAGCGTCTCAGCCGCCGTGGGCGCGGCCGGGAGGCCGGACGGCCGGGCGCTCGCGGAGCCGCTGAGCCCGGCCACGAGCAGGGCACCCACCGCGACGGCGGCGGCGCACGCGGCTCTGAGGTGTCGTTGGAGCATGGGGAGGTCTCCTCGGATTCGGTGGAGTGCCGGAAACCGTACGGAGCACCCGCCCGTTCCCGTAAGACGTCAACCGACCCCCTGCCCCGGTGTTATGGCAGCCGCGCGTCCCGCCCGCGTGCCCTCAAGGACGGGCGCCCGGTGCGGCGGTGCGCCGTGCCGCCGGTTCCCCGCGGTGGGCGAGCCAGCGGGCGTAGCCGTCGCTGCGCGCCGCCGCGTCCTCGTGTGCCTTGCGGCTCTGCGCGAGCACCGTGGCCGCCGTGCCCGGTCGCTGGCCGGCCGGGCGCCAGCCCAGCAGGTGCCGCCAGACCAGCGGGGTGCCGGCGAGCGGACGGGTGGTGAGGCCGGGCGTCGACGGGAAGGTGGCCCGGCACAGGCCCACGGCCCGGCCGACCTGCGCCAGGTGGACGCAGGACGCGGTGTCCGTCTCGTACATGCGGCGGGGGGTGAAGCCGGCCCGGGCGCAGGCCGCGGTGAAGCAGTCGCCGAAACAGCCGTCACCCGGGACGCACGCCCACTCCTCGTCCGCGAGCGCGGCCAGGTCGATCTCCCGCCCCCCGGCGAGCGGATGGGTGTCGGCGAGCATGACGAAGACCGGGTCGACGGCGATCTCCTCCCAGACCAGGTGCGTGCCGTCGGGCGGGGGCGCGGATCCACAGGTACCGGCCAGGGCGAAGTCCAGGCGCCCCTCGGCGAGCAGACCGGCCAGTTCCCGTTCCGACCAGGAGGCGCGGGTGGTCAGGCTGGTGCCGGGGGCGGCGTCGGCGAGCCGGTCCACCAGCGCGCCGAGCAGCGGCCCGTGGGTGCCGCCGAGCCGCAGCCGCTCCGCCTCCCGGCGCCCGCGGGCGAACTCGGCCGCCTCCTGTTGCAGTTCGCTGACCGCGGGGAGCACGATGCGGGTGCGTTCCAGGACCAGTTCGCCGAGCGCGGTGGCCCGCACCCCGTGCCGCCCCCGTTCGAACAGGGTGCCGCCCAGGGTCCGCTCGATGCGCCTGAGCTGCGCGCTGAGTGCGGGCTGCGCGAGCCCGAGCACCGTCGCCGCCCTGGTCAGACTGCCTGCCTCCGCGATGGTCCGAAGGGTCCTGAGATGCCGCAGCTCCAACTCCATGAGGGGAGCTTGCGACGCCGTGGGGCACGGGGCAAGGGGTTGGTACAGACCATAGTGCGGTAGGTGATCCCTGCCGGTGAGGAACGGCGAGCCGTCCGGCTCGCCCGGAGGAGGGGAGCACGAGCCATGCGCGGCACCACCGTCCCACCGGGAACCCCCGGTCTGCCGACAGCCTCGGGCGACGTGCCCCTGCACCGGCTGGAGGTGGCCGGGCCGGGGGACCCACCGTTCGCCGCGGGCTCCTTCGAGGCGGTGGGGCCGCTGTCCCGGTGGGGCCGTCCGCACCGGCACACGTTCTACGAGATCATCCACGTCAGTTCCGGTTCCGGCACGCACGTCGTCGACCTGGCGCGGTGGCCGGTCCGGCCGCCGCGCCTGGCCGTGGTCCTGCCCGGGCAGGTGCACCACTGGGAAGGCGGCCGGGGCCCGGAGGGGACGCTGGCGCTGTTCACCGACGACTTCCTGGTCGACCACCCCGGCGACCGCGAGGTGCTGCGGCGGCTCGGGGAGCGGGGCTGGTTCGCCCTGGACGCCGAACACGACCGGTCCGTGGGGCGGTTGATGGCCGAACTCGTGGCGGAGCACCGGCAGCGCGCCCCGGGTCACGAGAGCGTCCTGCGCTCGCTGCTGCACGTGCTCGTCGTACGCGCCGCCCGGTTGCCACGGCACGCCGGGGACGACCGCGACGCGCGGGTGCTGGGCCGGCCGGCCGCCGTCTCCGAGGAGTTCACGCGGCTGATCGCACGTCCGGGGGCGGCCGGGTGGACGGTGCGGGAGTGCGCGAGCCGGCTCGGCGTGACGCCCGGCTACCTCACCCAGGCGGTACGGGCCGCCACCGGCCGTCCGCCGGGACGGCTGCTCATCGAGGCCCGGGTGTACCAGGCGCAGCAACTGCTCGCCCACACCCGGCTGTCGGTCCGGCAGGTCGCCGCCCGCACCGGCTTCACCGATCCGGCCTACTTCAGCCGGTTCTTCCGGCGGGAGACCGGCAGCAGCCCCGGTGACTTCCGAAAACACCACAGCCACCGCGACCAGTCCCTCGAAGTGCCGCCCGCGCGCCCCTAGTTTCGTTCCGCATCCGACCCCCCACGAGGAGGAGACATGGACGGAGCAGGCAAGGACGGCGCCGGGGCGCAGGAGGAGCCGAGGTCCGGGCGGCTCGTCCACCGCAAGACGGTGCTGCGCGCGGCACTCGCCGCCACCGCCGCGGTGCCCGTCGCCCTGATCGGCGGTCCGGCGCTCGCCCGCACGTTCGTCGCGGGCGGCACGGCGCCCGGGCTCACCCCGCCGTGCGACGACGGCGACGACCCCACTCCGCAGCAGATCGAGGGCCCCTATTTCAAACCGAACTCACCGGAGCGCACGAGTCTGCTGGAACCGGGCCTGCCGGGCACCCGGCTCACCGTGACCGGCTACGTCTTCGGCCGGGCCTGCCTCCCCCTGTCCGGCGTCCTGCTGGACTTCTGGCAGGCCGACACCAACGGCGCGTACGACGGCACCGGTTTCCGGCTGCGCGGCCACCAGTTCACCGACTCCCGCGGCTCCTTCGCGCTGACCACGATCGTGCCGGGCCTGTATCCGGGCCGGACCCGCCACCTGCACGTCAAGGTGCAGGCACCGCACCGTCCCGTCCTGACCACGCAGCTGTACTTCCCGAACGAACCGCGCAACAACACCGACACCATCTTCGACTCCCGCCTGCTGATGACGGTGCGCGACGGGAGCGGCGGCCGGGAGGCGGCGTTCGACTTCGTCCTCGACGTCCCGCAGGACCCCGGCCCGGGTCCCGGTCCCTCCTCGCCGGAGAACACCTGGATGCCGGGGACCGCCTACCGGACGGGCGACTGGGTCACGTACGCGGCGCGCGCGTACGTCTGCCTCCAGCCGCACACGTCCCAGCCCGGCTGGGAGCCCCCGGCGGTGCCGGCGCTGTGGCAGGCCGCCTGACGGGGAGGGGGGCCGCCCGTGCCGGCCGACGTGCGCCGGCACGGGCGGGCGCCTGTCCCGGAAGAACCGGTATGTTCCGTGATCTTGGCGGAATGACATCCTCCGGGACACCATGCCCCGCATGAAGGGTGATCTCTTTTCCAGTCAGCACGTGGTGCAGCCGGCCGTGGAGCCGGGAATGTCCGTCGAGAACGCCAAGTGCATCAAGTACGCGGTGAACGACGAGATGTACGCCCGGCAGGGCGCGATGGTGGCCTACCGCGGCAGCCTCAAGTTCGAACGCAAGGGGCAGGGCGTCGGCGGCATGCTCAAGCGTGCGGTCACCGGTGAGGGGCTGCCCCTCATGGCGGTGCGCGGGCAGGGCGAGGCCTGGTTCGCGCACGAGGCGCAGAACTGCTTCATCGTGGAGGTGGAGGCCGGTGACCAGTTCACCGTCAACGGCCGCAACGTCCTGTGTTTCGACGCCTCGCTCTCGTACGAGATCAAGACGGTGAAGGGCTCCGGCATCGCCGGCGGCGGCCTGTTCAACAGCGTCTTCAGCGGGCAGGGCCGGCTCGGCCTGGTCTGCGACGGCAACCCGCTGGTCATACCGGTGTCGGCGCAGGCGCCGGTGTACGTCGACACGGACGCCGTGGTCGGCTGGACCGCGCACCTGGAGACCTCGCTGCACCGCTCGCAGTCCATCGGCTCGATGCTGCGCGGCGGTTCGGGTGAGGCCGTGCAGCTGATGCTCCAGGGTGAGGGCTTCGTGGTGGTGCGGCCGAGCGAGGTGACCCCCCAGAAGGACCAGCACTGAACCTTCACAGGTGATCCTCTAGGGCGGGCAACCCCCGTCTTCGTACCGGCGTCTTGATCATCGACAGACCGAGCCCCGGCCCCTCGGGCCGGGGTGATTTTCACGATGCTATACACACCATGTATACACTCAGTGTGTAGAAGGGTACGCATGTACGGCAAGGCTTTCGCCCCGGAGTACCAGGGCGCCCTGACCACCCTGTCCGTGAACTCCTCGCTGGTCGACGTGCTGGCCGCCGGCACCGAGCGGCTGCGCGAGGCCGAGGACGCCGGACGCCCCGGCGAGGCGGCGCGCTGCGGGCTCGCCGTCGCCGAGGCACACCGGCGGCTCGGTCATGTGCGGGACGCCGACCGGGCCTGGAAGGCGAGTTACCGCGCCGCCCGCGAGGCCGGCGACACCGCCGCGATGGCGTGGGCGCTGTGGAGCGGGGGCACACTCGCCCGGCAGCGCGGGGCCTTCCCGCTGGCCTGGCGGCTGCTGGGGCTCGCGGCCGAACTCGGCGAGCGCGGCGGGGACGTCGTCGTGCGCGGCTACTCGCTGGCCGGCCTCGCCGAGACCGGCCGCATCCAGGGCGACTACGCGGCGGTGGGCCGGCTGCACGAGCAGTTGCTGGCCGAGGCGCGCGAACGGGGTGAGGCCCGGCACACGGTGTGGGCCCTGGAGGGCATCGCCCAGATGCACCGCAACACCGGGGACTACGACAGGGCCTACGCCCTGTTCGAGGAGGCGGCGGAGATAGCCGGCCGGGCCGACGACCGGCGTGGGCACGCCTGGGCGCTGCGCGGACTCGCGGACGTCCTCTCGGTGCGCGACGGCGCCACCGGGCGGGCGCTGGAGCTGCTGTCCGAGGCGGAGGCGACCTGCCGGGAGATGAACCTCTCCAGCGCGCTCGCCTACAACCACAAGATGCAGGGCAACGTCCTGTACCGCGCGGGCCGTCACGCCGAGGCCCGCGAGCGCTACGAGCTGGCGCTCACCGAGTTCCGGGCGATCAGCGAACCGCGCGGCGAGGCGCTGTCCCGGCTGGGCCTCGCCAAGTCCCTCGCCCGGCTCGGCCGCGACCGTGCCGAGACCGCCGCCGAACTCGCCGACCTGGCCCGGACCCTGGAGCGCAGCGGGCTGCGGCACGCGCGGGAGATGGTGGCCCGGGCCCAGCGGGAGTTCGGCCTCGACGCGGAGGCCGTGCGATGACGGCGCCCGTCTCGCCGGTGCGGGAGTCCGCCCGGCACGTCCTCGCCCGCTGCGGGGAACTGGTCCGGCCGGAGCTGCGGAACGCGGTGGGGCGGCTGCACCCGTGGGTCGCCGAGATGGCCGCGTACTCCTTCGGCTGGTGCGAGGTCGGCGGGGCACCCGTCACCGCGCCGGGCGGCAAGGGCGTACGGCAGGCACTGGCGGTCCTCGGGGCCGAGGCGGCGGGCGCCGACGGCCGGGCCGGGGTCCCGGCGGCGGTCGCGGTGGAGCTGGTGCACGCCTTCTCGCTGCTGCACGACGACATCATGGACGGCGACGCGACCCGGCGCCGCCGCCCCGCCGTCTGGCAGGCCTACGGCACGGGTCCCGCGGTGCTGGCCGGGGACGCCCTGTTCGCGCTGGCGGTCGACACCCTCGCCGCCGCGCCGGAGGGCGCCGGCGCGGTACGGCTGCTGTCGGCGGCCCTCGCCGAACTGGTGCGCGGGCAGGCCGACGACCTGCTGTTCGCCACCCGGCCCTGGAGCGGCCCGGACCGGGTGACACCCGAGGAGTACCGGGCGATGGCGGAGGGCAAGACCGGCGCGCTGCTGGGCTGTGCCGCGGCGCTGGGCGCCACCCTCGGCGGGGCGCCCCGGGACACGGCCGACGCGCTCGACCGGGCCGGCCGCCACCTCGGGGTCGCCTTCCAGCTGGTGGACGACGTGCTCGGCATCTGGGGCGATCCGGCCGTCACCGGCAAGCCCGTGGGCGGCGATCTGCGGGAGCGGAAGAAGACGTTCCCGGTGCTGGCCGCGCTCGGCTCCCCGGCGGCCCGGCGGCTGCCCGCGCTGCTCGGCCCGGACGGGCACGCCGAGGAGGCCGCCGCGCTGATCGAGGCGGCGGGGGGCCGTACGGCGGCCCTGGCCGAGGCCCGGACCCACACGGCCGCGGCACGGGAACTGCTCGCCACCGCTTCCCTGGCCACCGGGGCCGCCGAGGCGCTGACGGAGCTGCTGGAGTCCCTGGTGGGCCGCGCGCTGTAGCCATGATCCGGAACGCCGTTGACCTCCGGCCTCCCGGCGGGTGAAGGTGCGAGCGGCGCGGTCCCGACCCGCGCCGGAAGGGTGGAGCACCGTGATCGAGATCTCGGACATCGAAACCGCCGCCCGGCGGATCGCCGGGCACGTCGTCCGCACGCCGACGGTACCGAGCCCCGGCCTCGGCGCGCTGCTCGGCGTCCCCGTCACCGCCAAGCTCGAACTGCTCCAGCGCACCGGCTCGTTCAAGGCCCGCGGGGCCACGGCGAAGCTGCTGTCGCTGAGCGAGGCCGAGCGGGCGGCGGGCGTGGTCGCGGTGAGCGGCGGCAACCACGGGATCGCGCTCGCGGTGATGGCTGCGGCCCTCGATGTGAAGGCGACCGTGGTCATGCCGCGCACCGCGCCCGCGCGTTCCCTCGCCCTCGCCGAGGAGGCCGGGGCGGTGGTGCGGCTGACCGACGGCATGGACAGCGCCTTCGAGCTGGTGACACGGCTGCGGGACGAGGGCCTGACCCTGGTCCATCCGTTCGACGACCCGGTCGTGATCGCCGGACAGGGCACCGTGGGTCTTGAGCTGGCCGAGGACGCCGGGGAGCTGACGGACGTCGTCGTCAGCGTGGGCGGCGGCGGTCTGATCGCCGGGGTCGCGGCGGCCCTGCGCGCCCGGCGGCCCGGGGTGCGCGTGTGGGGCGTGGAGACCGCGGGCGCGGAGGCGGTGTCCGGCGCGCTGAAGGCCGGCGGTCCGGTGCCTGTGCCGCTGTCCTCCCTGGTCACCACGTTGAGCGCGCCCTCGGCGTCGCGGCTGACGTACGACCATGTGTCCGCGTTGGTCGAGGAGGTGCTGGTGGTCCCGGACCGGGACGCGGTGCGGGGCTGTCTGGACCTCGCCGAGCACGCCAAGGTGTGGGCCGAGCCGGCCGCGGGCTGTCTGCTGCCGGCGGCCCGGCAGGTGGTGGAGCGGGTCGGCGACGGGGCACGGATCGGGCTCGTGGTGTGCGGGGGCAACACGACGCCCCGGGAAATCACCGACTGGGCCGGCCGCTTCGGGCTGCTGTGACAGCGCCGCCGTGAGAACTCCGCCGCCAGGACTCCGCCGGGGGAGCTTTTGGACGTACCCCTGAACGCTCCCCCGCTCGCCCCGCGTACCTCTGGGAAAGACGAGGCAGGGGTTTCAGCGAGGGATGACCATGGTCAAGGCGCACGTCTCCGCACACCGGTCGGTCGCCGGACGGTACCGGCTCCTGGAGGTCTTCGCCCGCGAGACGAACCGCCTGTGGTGGTACGCCGAGGACGTGGCGGCGGGGCAGCCCCGCCTGGTGGCGCGGACGGCCCTGCCGGGGCCCGTCGGCCAGGACACCGCGCGGCGCGTCACCGCCCGGGTCGTCCGCACCTCGGAGACGGTGCGGCTGCTGCGCCCCGGCCAGGTGGCGGCGGTCGTCGACGCCGTGGTGGAGGCGGACGCCCTGTGGACGGTCACCGAGTGGGTCGACGGGACGCCCCTGGGCGAACTCCTCGCCCGGGAGGGCTCGTTCCACCCGGTGCGGGCGGCCCGGCTGGGCCTGGAGCTGCTGGACGTGCTCCAGGCCGCGCACGACGAAGGCGTCACGCACGGCGAGCTGAGCCCCGGCCAGGTCTTCGTGCGGGACGGCGGCCCGGTCGTCGTCACCGGGTTCGGGCTGGCGGGCGCGACGCTCGTGCCCCGGCTGACGGCACCGTCGTACGCCTCACCGGAGCAGGCCCGTGACGAGCGCATCGGCCCGGCCGCCGACCTGTGGGCGCTGGGCGCGCTGCTCTACACGATGGTCGAGGGCCGGCCGCCGTTCCGGGACCGCGGCCGGCCCGACGCCACGCTGAGGGCGGTGGACCGGCTGCCGCTGCGCACCCCGCTGCGCGCCGGGCCGCTCACCCAGGTCGTCCAGGGTCTGCTGCGCAAGAACGCGCGGGAGCGGCCGACCCGGCCGGTGGTCCGCGAGGCGCTGACCCGGGCGCTGCGCGAGGACGCGGACGCGGAGCGGCGGCCGGGCCCGGAGCCCCGGCCGCGCGGCGCGTTCCGGGCCGTGCGCCAGACCGGACCGCTGCGGGGCGGACGGGTCCTGGCCGCCGGCACCGCGCTGGCCGTGGTCACCGTGGCCGCGGCAGCACTGGCCGCGTCCGGCGCGCTGTCGTCCGGCACGGACACGGCGGGGGCGCCGCCCCGGGCCACCCCGTCCGGCCCCGCGGCCCGGCAACCGGGCGGCGGCGCCACACCCGCCTCGACACCCACCTCGGCCCCCTCCTCGAAGCCGGCTCCCGCCCCGCCGGCCGGTTACCGCCGGTACACCGCCCCGGAGGGCTTCTCGGTGGCGCTGCCCGACGGCTGGCAGCGGCTGACCACTTCCCGGGTGTCCGACCTGGCCTATCGCGTCACCTTCGGCCGGGGCGGCGACTCGCCCACGCTCGCGGTGACCTACAGCGAGCGCGTCGGCCCCGACCCGGTCGCCGTCTGGCGGGACGACGTCGAGCCCGGGTTGCGGAAGCTGCCCGGTTACGGCCGCGTCGGCGCCGTGCGGGCGACCACCTACCGGGGCCGCAGGGCCGCCGACCTGGAGTGGCTGGCGGGGTCCGGGGCCGCGCGGGCGCACACCTTCGGGCGGGGGTTCCTGCTGGGCGGGACGCGGGGCTTCTCGCTGCGCTTCACCACCCCGGCCGCGGCCTGGGACGACGCGGCGAACCGGCTGGCGCTGAAGACGTTCCTCGGGACCTTCCGCACGCCGGAGGAGTGACCCGGGCCCATCGGCCGTTTTCCGGACGCCGACCCGGGGACTCGCCACCTATGGTGCGAATCGGATACACGATGATGACCGAGCAGGCAGGTCCCCGTGACCTGGTGGATCACGTGGTGCAGGCCGAGGAGGCGGGTTTCGACTTCTCGGTGATCTCCGACCACTACTTCCCGTGGCTGCGCTCGCAGGGGCACTCCTCGTACGCGTGGAGCGTGCTGGGCGCCGCCGCCCAGGCCACTTCGCGGATCCCCCTGATGACGTACGTGACCTGCCCCATCCTGCGCTACCACCCGGCGATCGTGGCGCAGAAGGCGGCGACCGTGCAGCTGCTGTCCCAGGGCAGGTTCCGGCTCGGCCTCGGCGCCGGCGAGAACCTGAACGAGCATGTCGTGGGCGGCGGCTGGCCCCCGGTCGACGTCCGCCACGAGATGCTCGAAGAGGCGGTGGAGATCATCCGGGCGCTGTTCGAGGGCGGTCATGTCACGCGTCACGGGCAGCACTACGACGTGGAGTCGGCCCGGCTGTGGGACCTGCCGGAGCAGGCGCCGCCGATCGGCATCGCCGTCTCCGGCGACCAGTCCTGCGAGCTGGCCGGGCACCTCGCCGACCTGGTGATCGCGACCGAGCCGAAGGCGGGCCTGCTGGAGGCGTTCGACCGGCACGGCGGCACCGGCAAGCCCCGGGTCGGCCAGCTGCCGGTGTGCTACGACCCGGACCGGGAGACGGCGATCAAGCGCGCCCACTCCCAGTTCCGCTGGTTCGGGCTGGGCTGGAAGGTGAACGCCGAACTGCCGCACCCGGACTCCTTCGAGGCCGCGACCCAGTTCGTGACCGAGGACGACGTCGCCTCCTCCATCCCGTGCGGAGACGACCCGGACGCGTTCGTGGAGGCCGTACGGCCCTACGCCGAGGCCGGGTTCGGGGAGGTCGCCCTGGTCCAGATCGGCGGTGACACGCAGCCCGAGTTCCTGGACTGGTCGGCGAAGACCCTGCTGCCGGCCCTGCGGGAGGCGTTCGCCTGACGGGGTACCACCTCGCGGCACGCCTCCCGGGCGTGCCCTCCCGGTCCGGGCGGCCCCGGCGGCTGCCCGGCCGGGCGGCGCGCCGTGTTCGGGATTCAGTCACACGGGTGAGCATTCCGGGCGCAGCGGGGGTACTAGAGGGCCCTAAGCCGATCGTCCCGAAAGGCCCCCGCGTGAACTCGTTCGTGCACAAGACCCTGGTGGTGCAGCTCCTCGCGCACGGCACCGGCCGGTGCCCGGTGCTGGCCCACCTCGGCTACGACGCCGACGACCCGTTCGCCGTCACCGCCGTGTTCGCCCACGACGGCAGGGTGCTGGCCTGCTGGCGGCTGGACCGGCAGATGCTCGCCGACGCACTGGCCGGGCCGGTCGGCATCGGCGACGTCCGGATGCGGCCGGAGGCCACCGGCCTGTGGCACGAGCTGCGCCTGGAGTTCCTCGGCGACGCCCGGCCGGACGGCGGCCGGCACCACGCGGTGGTGTTCGCCTGGGCGCCCGCCGTCGCCGCGTTCTTGCGCGAGACCTACCAGATCGTCCCACCGGGCCGGGAGCGCATGTCCGTGGACGAACTGCTGGCGGAGATCCTCTCCGCGGCTGAGTAGCCGTACTCATGCCGGCGGCCCCGGCCGGGCGCCACGATGGGGCTCCTACGACCCCCAGGCCGTCCCCAGGCAAGGAGCCCCGCCGTGACCGCAGTGCACCCCGCCCCGCTCCGCGCGCCGCGCCGCGTGCCGCCCGCCCTCTTCGCCGGCGTGGTGGCCGTGGGGCTGGCCGTGTCGGCGTGGGGCGCACGCGACCGCACCACCTGGTTCCTGGAGACGGTGTGGGCGCTGGCCGGGCTGCCCCTGGTGGTGCTGCTCTGGCGGCGCTTCCCCCTGACCGGGCTGCTGTGCGGACTGCTGACCGCGCACGCGCTGGTCCTCGCGGTCGGCGGGCACTACACCTACGCGCAGGTCCCGGTGGGCGACTGGGTGCGCGACACCTTCGGCCTGGAACGCAACCCGTACGACCGGTTCGGCCACCTGATGCAGGGCTTCGTCCCGGCCGTGCTGGTCCGTGAACTGCTCAGCCGCACCTCGCCGTTGCGCGGCAGCCGCTGGCTGGCGCCGCTCACGGTGTGCGCCTGCCTGGCCTTCAGCGCCTGCTTCGAGCTGCTGGAGTGGCTGGCGGCCGAGATCGGCGGACACGGCGCGGACGCGTTCCTTGCCACCCAGGGCGATGTGTGGGACACCCAGTGGGACATGTTCTGCGCCCTGATCGGCTCGGTCCTGTCCCTGCTGCTGCTCAGCGGGACGCACGACCGGCACCTGAGGGCGCTGGCGGCCCGCCGGGCCTAGCCGTCCGTCCGGGACGTGTGCCGGCGGCGGGCCCACAGCGGCAGGCCGTACCAGCACAGCAGGTACCAGGCGACGACGGCCGCTACCAGGTACGGCACATAGGTGTCGTGGGTGGCCACCCGGAGGATCAGCAGCAGGGACGACGTCATCGTGGCGAGCAGCAGGACCAGGCCGACGAAGGTCATCCGGGACGCCAGCCGTACCGCCTGCGGCTTGACCCGGCGGCCGGAGACCAGGCGGTGCAGGGACACCGGTCCGATGAGGGCGCCGGTCGCGCAGGCGCCCAGGACGACGGTCACGATGTAGATGACCTGGTCGGCGGGGGTGAGCTGCGCGTACTTCGGCTGGAAGACGACGGTCAGCAGGAAACCGAAGAGGATCTGCACCCCCGTCTGCGCCACCCGGACCTCCTGGATGAGCTCGCCCCACATCCGGTCGGCCCGCTCCTCCTCGGTCTCGTTCCGCCCTCTGCGCCGTCCTGCCTCCGTCATGCGGTTGCGTGTAACCGCCCGGCCGTGCCTTCAAACGGTCCGCAAGCCCGCGGCTACCAGCGGTGCTCGACCTGGTCCTTGATCCGGCGGTCGTACAGCTCGCGGATCGCGGTGGACGTCTGCGGCGGCAGCGGCGGCAGCTTGACCGCGGCGGCGTTGGCGCGGGCCTGCTCGGGGTTGCGGGCGCCCGGGATCACCGTGGTCACGCCGTCCTGCTCGATGATCCAGCGCAGCGCCAGCTGGGCCGGGGTGTACCCCTCCGGGGCGAGCGCGGCGAACTCGGCGGCGGCCTCGACGCCCGTCCCGTAGTCGACGCCGGAGAAGGTCTCGCCCTGGTCGAAGGCCTCGCCGTGCCGGTTGTAGGTGCGGTGGTCGTTGGCCGCGAACACCGTCTCCTTCGTGTACTTGCCGGACAGCAGCCCGGAGGCGAGCGGCACGCGCGCGATGATGCCGACGCCGGCCGCGCGGGCGGCGGGCAGCACCTCGTACAGGGGCTTCATCCGGAACGGGTTGAGGATGATCTGCACACTCGCCACGTTCGGCCGGGCGATGGCGGTGAGCGCCTCGGCGCAGGTCTCCACGCTCACGCCGTAGGCGGCGATCCGTTCCTCCTCGACCAGGGTGTCCAGGGCATCGAACACCGCGTCCGAGGAGTAGACCGGGGTGGGCGGGCAGTGCAGCTGCACCAGGTCGATGCGGTCGACGCCGAGGTTGCGGCGCGAGCGGTCGTTCCAGGCGCGGAAGTTGTCCAGGACGTAGTTCTCCGGGACCTGTTCGACCCGGCGGCCCATCTTGGTGGCCACCAGCACGTGCAGATCGGGCCGGCCGCGCAGGAACGAGGCGATGGTGGCCTCGCTGCGCCCGTCGCCGTACACGTCGGCCGTGTCGAAGAAGGTCACCCCGGCCTCGGCCGCCGCCTCCAGGACGGACAGCGCCTCCTTGTCGTCCACGTCGCCCCAGTCGGCGCCCAGCTGCCATGTGCCGAGCCCGACCACCGATGCCCACTGACCCGACCTGCCGATTACGCGTTCGTCCATGCCGTCAGTCTGTCATCCGGCCGGGGAGCCCGCGTCGGCGGCCACCCCGGCGGTGGCCCCGGCGGAACTCCCCGGGCTTCCGGACGAGATGGACCCCGCACGGCGCTCACCGGCCGGCTCCGCGAGATCACCGCCGGGGGTCCGCCCCGGCCGGATCCCGCTGGTCGGCACCGGGTGTCAGCTGCGCCTGGACGGCGGGCCCGTAGCGGTCGGCGAGGGCGTCGGTGCCGGTCTCGCGCAGGTGGGGGCCGCGGGCGATGCCGTACATGACGCCGAGGCCGACCAGGGCGGCGACGGCGAGTTCGGCGCGCAGGCCCGCGTCGGGGCCGGCGAGCCGGGCGGCGAGGCGTTCGGTGACCTGGGCGCGGAAGTTGGCGCGCAGGACGTCGCCGTGGTCGCCGTGCAGCGGGGCGAAGGCGATGCGCAGCAGCGGGTCGGCGCCCCGCTCGCGCTGGCTGGACACGACGTGCCGGACCATGTGCCGGCCGAGTGCGTCCAGCGGCGCGTCCAGCAGGGCGTCGGCGTCGGTGTCGAAGGACATCACGCGGGCGAACAGGGCGTCCTTGTTGCCGAAGTACTTCAGGATCAGCGGCGGGCTGACCCCGGCGCGCTCGGCGACGGCCTTGAGGGTGATGTCGGCGTGCGCGTGCCGGGCCAGGAGGTGGCGGGCGGCCTTCAGGATGGCGGCCTTGGTGGCCTCGGCGTCCCTGCGTGCGGGGGCGGGCGCCTGACCGGGTGGCGTGGTCATGGCCCTCATGCTCCCTCCATCGCCTCGTCACGGGCGCCCCGGGTGCCGCTCCGGGCCCGCCGGGTGCCCGGCGCGGGGCCGTCGCCGGGGATGGACAGGGCCGACGCGCAGGCCGCGAGGGCGACGGCGCCCGCCATGGCGAAGGCGAGCTGGTAGCCGTGCAGGCTGGGCACGGGGACGCCGCCGAGGGGGCTGCTGTGGTGGACGAGGACGGCGGCGACGGCCGCGCTGGAGACGGCCTGGCCGATGGTGCGCATGAGGACGTTGACGCCGTTGGCGGAGGCGGTCTGGGCGGCCGGTACGGCGCGCAGGATGAGGGTCGGCAGCGCGGAGTAGGCGAGCGTGGTGCCGGTCGCCACCACGGTGGCGCCGAGGATGATCATCCACAGGTCGCGGCTGTCGGCGATGCGGAGCGCGTACCCGCAGGCGATGACCGCGGCGCCCAGCGCGAGCGTGATCCGGGGGCCCCGCGTGGCCGAGATACGGGCCGACAGCGGGGAGAACAGCAGCATGGTGACACCGCCGGGCAGCAGGCAGAGGCCGGTGGCGACGATGGACAGGCCGAGGCCGTACCCGGTGGCCTTCGGTGCCTGCACCAGCTGGGCGGTGACCAGGGAGTTGGCGTAGAAGGCGAACCCGGTCAGCAGGGCCGCCACATGGGACAGGCCCACCCGTGGCCGGGTGACCAGCCGCAGGTCGACCAGTGGCCGTGCGGTGCGCAGCTGCTGCCGGCACCACAGGGCGAGCACGACGACCGTCCCGAGGAACAGTCCGAGGACCCGTGCGCTCCCCCAGCCCCACGTGCCGCCCTGGGAGACGCCCAGCAGCAGGCAGACCAGCCCGGCGGCGAGGCCGAGGGCACCGAGGACGTCGAACCGGCCGGGTTCCCGCACCGGCGACTCCTTGACCGCCCACCAGGTCGCCGTGACGCCCGCCGCGCCGAGGACGCTGGTCAGCCAGAACATGGTGTGCCAGTCGGCGTACTGCACGACCAGCGCGGCGAGCGGCAGGCCGAGCGCGGCGCCGATGCCGACGGTGGAACTCATCAGCGCCACCGCCGAGCCACGGCGTTCCGGCGGGAGTTCGTCGCGCAGGATGCTGATGGACAGCGGGACCACCGAGGCGGCGGCGCCCTGGAGGGCGCGGGCGGCGATGAGCACGCCGATGTCGGAGGAGAGCGCACACATCACGGAGCCGACGGTCATCAGGGCGAGCGCGGCGGTGAGCACCCGGCGCTTGCCGTACATGTCGCCGGCCCGGCCGAGGACGGGGGTGAGGACGGCACCGGAGAGCAGGGTCGCGGTGACCGTCCAGGAGACGGCGGCGGCCGACGCGCCGGTGAGCCGGGGCAGGTCGGGCAGGAGCGGAACGACCACGGTCTGCATGACCGCCATGAGGATGCCGCCGGACGCCAGCACGGGAATGGTGAGCCGGTCGCGCAGCCGGGGCGAGGGGGATATCGGGACGGGCTGGTCCATCGGCGCTCCTGCGGGCGGCACGGTGACGAGGTGAATACTCATTCACCTTATCGAGTGAATGGTCATTCACCAACGTTTCCTAGCCCGAACGGGGAGGCCGCGACGGCCGGGTGCGGGCGGCCGGATCTCAGGCGCGATTCGTGCTCCGGGACCGTCAGGCCAGGTTCTGCTCCAGGACCGTCAGATAGGTGCGCATGGAGTGGTCGCGGAAGCCGTCGGAGGCGGGCGCGAACGGGTCCGCGGTATGACCCCTGGCCCGGTCGCCCAGCGCCGACAGCATGGGCATCGACTCGTGCAGCCGGCCCTTGGAGTCGAAATACCGCAGGGCTCGTACGTGGGTGTAGGCGGGCTCCGGCGGGAGCTGGGCGACGATGTCGTTGTTGTTGACGAAGCGGTACATCCGGCCGCCGAACCCCTCGTAAAACGCCTCGGCCAGCAGCCGGTCGCAGGTGCGGGGCTGGCCGTAGGTGTAGACACCGTCCGCGGCCAGGTGCGGCTCCTCCAGGTAGAGGCGGGCGCCGGCCAGCATCGCGAGCGCCCCGCCGAGGCTGTGCCCGGTGAAGTAGACGGCCTGGCCGTCGGTGCGCAGCTCGGTGAGGGTGTCGTGCACCGCCGGGTAGACCGAGGCGAGAGCCTCGGCGAAGCCCTGGTGGACGTAGCCGTGGCCGCCGGGTCCGGGCCGGGGCGGGGTGGTGGCGTCGGAGAGCCAGTCCTTGATCTGGCCGGGTTCGGTGCCGCGGAACGCGGTGACGATCATCCGGTCGCTCGCCAGGGTGCATGCCTGGGTGTCCTGGAGCGGGAAGGGCGGGGTGAACCGGGTGTGGTGGTACCGCACCTCCTCGAAGCCCCACCGGGCGGCCTGTTCCTCGATGGCGGCCCGGTCCCGGTACGCCAGGTCGGCCGCGCGGGCCAGCCAGTAGGCGCGCTGGAGGCTGTAGCCGGTGGAGGTGTGGTCGAACGCGACGGGTACGGCCATGCGGGGCTCCTCGGGTGGGGGCGGGAGGGAGCGGCTAGTCCCGGCGGGCCGCGGCGCGGGCGTGCAGGGCGCGGGCGGCGCGCGGGCCGAGCCAGCGCTTGAGCCGGCGCAGTGCCTCCAGTCGTCCGGCCGCCTTGTCCAGGCCGTAGTAGAGCTGTGGCGGGACGTACGGCAGCAGGGGCGAGTGGCGCTGGCCGAGCAGGGCGAACATCCGGTGCGGGGGCAGGTGGACGTAGCGGGGCAGGTTCTCGTACCACTGGGCGCTGTAGCGGGCCGCGCTCTGCACGGACAGCAGTTCGGCCTGGCGCCGGCGCTGGTAGGCGGCGAGGGCATCGGGCAGGGCCGCGTGTGCGCGCAGGGCGTCGGCGAGGCACATGGCGTCCTCCAGGGCGAGGGTGGTGCCGGCGCCGATGGAGTAGTGGGTGGTGTGGGCCGCGTCGCCGAGCAGGACCAGGTTGCCGTCGTGCCAGGTCTCGTTGGTGAGGGTGCGGAAGGTCAGCCAGGAGGCGCCGGAGCGGGCGGTCAGCGGGTGGCCGTCGAGGACACCGGCGAAGAGCTTCTCCAGCAGGGCGAGGCCCTCCCCCTCGTCGGCCCGGTCCAGGCCGAGGCCGGCGAAGGTCTGCGGGGAGCACTCGACGACACAGGTGCTGTGGTCGCCGCTGTAGCCGTAGCCGTAGGCCCAGATCCAGCCGTGCTCGGTCTCGGTGAAGGCGAAGGTGAAGGCGTCGAAGACCTTGCTGGTGCCGAGCCAGATGTAGGGGTTGCGGCCGGAGGTGATCCGGGTGCCGAAGTGGCCGGCCCGGCGGGTGCGCAGGGCGCTGTGCACGCCGTCGGCCGCGACGACCAGGTCCGCGTCGGCGGGCGGTTCGGTGAGTTCGCTCTCGTACTCCAGGTGGACACCCAGGGCGCGGGCCCGGGTGGCGAGCAGGTCGAGCAGGCGGTGGCGGCCGATGCCGAAGCCCTCGTCGCCGTGGTGCCGGGTCGTCAGGTCCCGTACGTGGGCGACGCCGTCGCTCCAGCGGACGGAGTGCTCCTCGATCGCCCGCGCCGATGCGGGGTCGTGGGCCTGGAGCTTGTCGAGGAGGCCACGCCAGTACGTCACGCCCCAGCCGTAGGTGGAGCCCTGCGGGTTGCGTTCGTGGACGGTGATGTCACAGGAGGGGTCCTGCCGCTTGAGCAGGATGGCGAGGTACAGACCGGCGGGCCCGCCTCCGACACAGACGACCTTCACGCGCACACCCCTGACAGTCACCTTACGTGGTCGATCGGAACCGGAGGGTAGCAGGGTGGAGGCGTGCCCGATCGCGTCGGTCTGGCGCGGTGAACCGCGCCACCCGGACGGACGGCAGCCGGGAAGGATCGGCGGGAATCCGGCCGGCCGGGCAAGGAATTCCCCGTTCCGGGGCGGATCGGGCCGCCGTCACGGCAAGATCATCTTGGTTCGACTCCGTATCCGCATGCCCGACATCACCCGGCGCCGCGCGCTCACCGCGGCAGCCGCCGTCGCCGCGACGGCCTCGGCCGCCACCCTCGCCGCGCCCGCCGCCGGCCACCACGCGCCCGCCGCGCCCGGTTCCTTCGACGAGGTCTACAAGGGCCGCCGGATACAGGGCCGTGAGGCGAGCGGCGGCGGACACCACCACGAACACGGCGGCGACTACGCCGTGTTCGTCGACGGCGTGCGGCTGCACGTGACGCGGAACGCCGACGGCAGCTGGCTCAACGCCGTCAGCCACTACGCCCCGGCACCCACCCCGCGCGCCGCCGCCCGTGCCGCGGTGGACTGCGTCGCTCGCTCGGCACCGGCGTGCGCGAGTTGCCCACACGCGCCGAGGTGGAGTCGGTGCTGTCGATCGCGGCGTACGACACGGCGCCGTACAACAGCGCCTCGGACGGCTTCCGCAACCACCTGGAGGGCTGGCACGGGGTCAACCTGCACCACCGCGTCCACGTGCGGGTCGGCGGGCAGTTGGCCACCGGGGTCTCCCCCGACGACCCGGTGTTCTGGCTGCATCACGCCCAGGTCGACACGCTGTGGTCGGAGTGCCGGCGGGCGGCACGCCGGACGTGGTGGACCTGAACGACACGATGAAGCCGTGGAACACGGTGCGTCCGGCGGACCTGCTGGACCACACCGGTACTACACGTTCGACGCCTGATCAGGCGTCGGCGGTACGGCACTCCGGGTGGCCCCAGCCCTGCGCGTTCTTGGCGATCTTCTCGCCGGCCGCGTAGGACCGTCCGCACAGGCAGCGGCCGGGGAACTTCGCCTTGATGGTGCGGGCGGACGCGGTGCCGCCGGTGCGTGAGGACGCGGTGCCACCGGTGCGGCGCGGCGCCTTCTTGCGCGCTGCCCCGGCGCCCGCCGGGGTGTCGGGCGACGGCGGGGGCTCCGGCGAGCCGAGCGCGCTGCCGGCCGCTTCCTGGACGGAGGCCGCCTGGCTGGCGGCGCGGTCGGCGAAGTCGTTCAGCGGGTCGCCGTCGACCTGATGGGCGGGGACGTAGCGGAACTCGACGGACCGGCCGCCGAGCAGTTCGTCGATGCGGACCACGAGGTCCTGGTTGGCGACGGGCTTGCCGGCGGAGGTCTTCCAGCCGTTGCGCTTCCAGCCGGGCAGCCAGGTGGTGACGGCCTTCATCGCGTACTGGGAGTCCATCCGGATCTCCAGCGGCACGTCCGGGTCGACGGCGGTGAGCAGCCGCTCCAGGGCGGTCAGTTCGGCGACGTTGTTGGTGGCCCGGCCGAGCGGGCCCGCCGCCCAGCGGACGGGGGTCCGCTCGTCGTCGTCCGAGACCACCCACGCCCATCCGGCCGGTCCGGGGTTTCCCTTCGAAGCCCCGTCGCACGCGGCCACCACACGTTCACGCATGTGCCCGATCATGCCATGGCCGTGCGGAGCGCTGTTCCGGGACCGGTCAGACGTCCTTGACCTGCGGCATCTCACCCTCGGTGGTGGTGATGTCGATGACCGAGAAGTTCGCGCCCTGCGGGTCGCTGAGCGCGGCGAACCGGCCGAAGGGGCTGCTCATCGGCCCGAAGCGGAGGACACCGCCGAGCTTGACGGCCCGGTCGACGGCAGCGTCGCAGTCGTCGACGGTGAAGTACACGTTGATGTACGACGGCACCTCGGGCGGGAAGTCGTCGGTCATCCGCATCCGGCCGAGGACGGTGTCCTCGCCGACGTCGAACATCCGGAAGTCCACCGCGTCGTCCTCGATCTCCTTCATCCGGTACGGGAAGACCGCGGCGAGGAAGGCGTCCGCCTGTTCCGGCTCCCTGGTGAAGACCTCGGCCCAGCAGTAGGCCCCGGGCGTGGCCGTCGCCTCGAAGCCCTCGTGGGTGCCCGCCTGCCACACGCCGAACACGGCTCCGCTGGGCTCCCGGGCCAGGCACATCGTGCCGAACTCACCGACCTGCATCGGCTCCATCAGCACATCGCCGCCGTGCTCCCGGATCCTCTCCGCGGTGGCCGCGGCGTCCGGCGAGGCGAAGTACAGGCACCACTGCGACTGGCCCTCCTGGCCGGGCATGGGCGGGACGACCGCCGCCACGGCCCTGCCGTCCGCATAGGCCTGGGTGTAGTGGCCGTACTCCGACGACGACTCGCCGAAGGTCCAGCCGAGGACGTCGCCGTAGAACCGCTTGGCTCCCTCGACGTCACTGAACATCGCATCGGCCCAACAGGGCGTTCCTTCGGGTTGCACGGCCATGCTGGCGACCCTCCTGAGGTGGTGTGTCCCGTTTGTTCACGCTAGTCATCAGGGGTCCGGCCCGCGCGTCGAGCCGGGAGCCGTAATTCGGTCGACAGCGGGGCCCGCGTCCCGCTGTGATGGGCCCGGTGAACACGGTCAGGATGCGTGAGGGCGAGGTCGGTATCGACGCGCCGCTGGTCGGCCGGCTGATCGCCCGGCAGTTCCCGGGGTGGGCGGCCCTGCCCGTACGGCGCGTGGACTCCTCCGGCACGGAGAACGCCATGTTCCGCCTGGGCACCGGCCTGGTGGTACGGCTGCCCCGGCATCCCGGCGCCGTCGCCGACGTGACGCACGAGCAGCGCTGGCTGCCCCGTCTCGGCCCGCTGCTGCCGGTGGCCACGCCGGAGCCGGCCGGTCTCGGCGCGCCCGACGAGGACTTCCCGTGGCCCTGGTCGGTGTACCGCTGGGTGGACGGCCGGAACCCGGTCGCCGGTGCCGTCGCGGAGCCCGAGTGCCTCGCCGAGCGGCTCGGGGCGTTCGTGGCGGCTCTGCGCCGGATCGACCCGCACGCCGGGCCGCCCGCCTCCCGGGGCGTGCCGCTCGCCACCCGGGACGAGCCGACCCGGGCCGCGCTGGGGCGGCTCACCGAGCTCACCGACCGGATCGACACGGCGGCCGTGACGGCCCTGTGGGAGGAGGCGCTGCGGGCCCCGGCCCACTCCGGTCCGCCGGCCTGGGCGCACGGGGATCTCTCCCCGGGGAACGTGCTGGTCGACGGGGACGGGCTGGGCGCGGTCATCGACTTCGGCTGCGCCGGCGTCGGCGACCCGGCCGTGGACCTGATCGTGGCCTGGAACCTGCTGCCCGCGTCCGCCCGGGACACCTTCCGCAAGGCCGTCGGCGCGGACGACGCGGAGTGGGCGCGCGGGCGGGGCTGGGCGCTGTCGATCTCGCTGATCCAGTTGCCGTACTACCGGCACACCAACCCGGCCCTCGCGGAGAACTCCCGGCATGTGATCGCCGAGATCCTCGCCGAGGCCGGGCGACGGTGACGGCGGCCGGCCGGGCGTCCCGCTACGCGCCCGCGTACGCCTCCTCCAGCGCGGCGGCGTCCAGCTTGCCCATGCCCATCATGGCCTTGGTGGCGCGCGCGGCCTTCTCCGGGTCGGGGTCGGCGACCATGTCGAGCAGCGGGGCGTAGACGACCTGCCAGGAGACGCCGTACTTGTCCTTGAGCCAGCCGCAGGGTCCGCCCTCGCCGCCGTTCTCGGTGAGCTTCGTCCAGTAGTGGTCGATCTCCTGCTGGTCGGAGCAGAGGATCTGGAACGAGACCGCCTCGTTGAAGGTGAACTCGGGGCCGCCGTTGAGCGCGACGAACTTCTGGCCGTTGGCCGTGAACTCCGCTGTCAGCACCGAGCCGGCCGGCCCGGGACCGCCCTCGGGCCAGCGGACGACGCGCCCGAGCACGGCGCCCTCGAAGACGGACACGTAGTGGTGCGCGGCCTCCTCCGCCTGGCCGTCGAACCAGAGACAGGTGGTGAATCCGGCGGTGGTCATGAGCGCCTCCCGAGGCGTGAACGAGGGGGTGGAACCGGGCGTGGAACGCCGTCGTGTGTGGGGACCGCTCCCCCACGCGAAACTCATCGGTCCGCCCCGCACCTGCCGGAAGGACGCCCGGACGTGGACAGCGGGTCAGGCAGCCGGTCAGGCAGCCAGGCAGAGCCCCTGGTACGGCCGGTTCGGCGCGGTGACGGCCCGGTTCGGCACGGTGGCGGACCGGTGCGGTGCGACGGCGGGCCGGTGCCGCTCGGCCGTGCGCCGGACCAGCTCGCCGTGCGCCAGCGACAGCAGGTCGCCGAGGCCCAGGCCGAGCGCGTGGGCCGCGGCGGCCAGCACCTCGGACGAGGCCTCCTTGCGGCCCCGCTCGACCTCCGACAGGTAGGGCAGCGAGATCCGGGCCGCGTCGGCCACGTCCTTGAGCGTGCGCTCCTGCGCCTGCCGCTCCCGGCGCAGCACCTCGCCGACCAGATCCCGCCACAGAGGTTCCCGGGGCGCGGGTTCGCCGTCCGGCGCGTCCGGGCGGACGGGCGCCGGCCGCAGGGGGATCACTCGGGCTTCCTCGCTCAGCGGGTTGCTCATCCCGTCAGCCTAGAAGCGGTACGGTGCGGGACAAGGGCGCGGCGTTCCGCCCTCAGGGAAATCCGGGCCGGACCGGTCGTTTCTCGCCACTGCGGCGCGGCGTGCGCATGCGCGCCGTCACCGGGGGTACTCGCGCCGTGAGCGGCTCCGCGGGAGGAATGACCCGCCGCACATCGGGTACCCGCAGGGAACGCGTCCTGCATCGGGAGCCACGAAGCTGCCGTACAGGAAGACGTCGAACCGTGACTTTCGTGGGAGAGGCAATGAACACCGCCGCCGGGATCCGGTCGGAAGCAGAGGTCGTCGAGCAGACCGAGCAGGACAGGACGGGCGAGGGATCACTGCCTGGCATCACGGACCCCGCGTCCGTCGCCCCGCGGGACGCGCGGGAGCTGTCCCGCCAGTTCTTCCGCCGGCTGACCGAGCTGGAAGAGGGGACGCACGAGTACCAGTACGCGCGCAACACGCTCATCGAGATGAACATGTCGCTGGTGCGGTTCGCGGCCGGACGGTTCCGGGGCCGTGGCGACGACATGGAGGACATCGTCCAGACCGGCATGATCGGCCTGATCAAGGCCATCGACCGGTTCGAACTGGCACGCGAGGTCGAGTTCACCTCCTTCGCGCTGCCGTACATCGTCGGCGAGATCAAGCGGTTCTTCCGGGACACCACCTGGGCCGTCCATGTGCCGCGCCGGCTCCAGGAGCTGCGGGTGGAGCTGGCAAAGGCGCGGGAGGAGCTGTCCAGCCGCCTGGACCGGGACCCGACGGTCGCCGAGCTGGCCACCCTCATGAACCTCTCCGAGAAGGAGGTGGTCGAGGCCCAGCTCGCCTCCAACGGCTACAACTCCGCCTCCCTGGACGCCGCGCTCACCGGAGACGGCCCCGAGGACGGCGAGGCCGTGCTCGCCGACTTCATCGGTGTGGAGGAGGAGGGGCTGCGGCTCGTCGAGGACTTCCACGCGCTCGCCCCGCTCATGGCGGAGCTGAGCGACCGTGACCGGCAGATCATCCACATGCGGTTCGTGGAGGAGGCCACCCAGGCGGAGATCGGGGAGCGGCTGGGGTGCTCCCAGATGCACGTCTCCCGGCTGATCAAGCGGATCATCACCCGGCTGCGGCAGGGGATGCTGGGCGAACTCGGCTGCGCCTGACACCTCGGGCCGGCGCGGCGCCCCGGCGTCGGCCCGACATCCCAGTCCGTCGGGGGTGGGTCAGCCCGTCAGGCGCGGGGCAGTCCGTTCGGGAGGGGCCGGCTCCGGCTGCCGGAGCGGGAAGACGGCCCGCACGCGTTTGCCCACGGGCACGCGCTCCACGGTGACCTCCGAGGCCAGGGCGTGCACGATCTCCAGCCCGTGCCGTCCGACGCGCTTCGGGTCCTTCGGGTAGCGGCGGGGCAGGGCGGTGCTGCTGTCGTACACGGACACCGCGACCGAAGCGGCCGTGCCCTCCAGTTCCAGGATGTAGGGGCCGTCGCTGTGCTGGTCGGCGTTGGTGACCAGTTCGCTCACCATCAGCAGCAGCTCGCCGTCGGCCCGGCCGTCGGCGGTGGCGCACCATTCGGTGCGCAGCTGCTGGAGGAACTGGGAGGCGAAGGCACGCGCTTCGGCGATGCATCCGGGTTCGCCGGTGTAGTGCGCCGCGCGCCGCAGCGGCTCCACGGGTACATCGAAACCAGTCGGTATCACTGCCCCGCCCAGGTGCTTGATCATGCTGTCTCTCTCGAAAACCCGGTCCGGCCGGTCGCTGTTGCACCAGTCCTCGTACCCCGAGCCCGGCCCTCCAGTCCACCGGATGCGTTCGCCCACCGCGCACAGTGGCGAGGGTCACGCCGCACGCCGTCACGAGAGGCCGGAACGGACCGGGTGGCCGGCCGGGCGCGGGGCGCCTGCGGCAAGCCGGCCGGCCACGGCGGAGGCCGGCCGGGTGACGGGTACGGCGGCCGGTCAGGCGACGGGCACGACGAGGGCCGGGACGGTCCGCTGCATGCGCAGGGCGTCGACGGACTCCGCGAGCAGCTCGTACTCGGTCGTCTCGTCGCCGGTCGCGATCCGCACCAGCCTCCCCGCGGCCAGCTCGTCGGCGACCAGCTCCTGCTGGGCCGGGTCGCCGCACCACCCGCGCAGGACGCCCGGCACGTCGGGCACGGTGTCCGCGACCGGGACGAGCGCGCTCGGCGGGAAGTGCCCGGCCTCGGGACTCGGGTCGAGGCGGTCGGCGATCCAGTTGGCGCGGTCGCGCAGCCACCACAGGGCGAGGGCCAGGGTGGGAGCCCGATAGGTGCCCAGGGGCACTCCGATGCGCTGCCCACCGCAGGTGCCGTACGCGGTGACATGGCACAGGAACTCGTCGTGCATGCGCACTCCCCGTCGCGTCGTTCGCCTGCCGGCTGGCCTCGCTTTCGGTGCGGCTCATCTGCGGTGCGGCCGTGTGCGGTGCGTGATCGGAACCTCGCTGGAAGTGAAGTCCTCACAGTTGAGTATGTTCACTACTGAACCACTGTCACCATGACTTTCCGGCCAGTCTCTTGGCATGTTCAGCACCTGTTCTGACCGAAATGAGGCGGGCCGTCCCGCCCGCCGGGCCATGACCCCGGAGGTAATCGACCCGGCACCCCCTCCCCCCGCATGGTGGTCACACCGGAGCGGCGAACCCCGCATCCGGGACCTGACCAGCAGAGACGACCTCTATGGAGGATGCTTCGCCATGGCCGCGCACACCGACCGTCACGACAACGCCGCCGCCCGTTACTTCGAGGCCTGGAACGCCACCCGGCCTGAGGACATCGGGAAGGCCGTCGCCGCCGCCTGGACCGAGGACGGCGGCTACACCGACCCGCTCGTGGACGTCCGCGGGCACGAGCAGATCGCGGCCGTGATCGCGGCGGCCCACGAGCAGTTCCCCGGCTTCGTGTTCCGTCCGCTCGGCGCGGTCGACGGCCACCACGACACCGCGCGCTTCGCCTGGGAGCTGGTGAACGAGCAGGACGGCTCGGCGCCGGTGGCCGGGTTCGACGTGGTCACGCTGGACGAGGAGGGCCGCATCCGGCAGGTGCTGGGATTCCTGGACCGGGTTCCGGCGAGCGCCTGACGGGGCCCGTGCCGGCGCCTCCAGGGAGGGCGACGGGGTGGCGGTACGACGGAGGGGAGCAGCCGCGGTTCATCGCGGCCACTCCCCCGGACCGTCCGGCACGCCGGCGCTGAGGCGCTACGGCACTACGGCACTACGGCACTACGGCCGCACGATCGCGTCGATCCGTGCCAGTTCGTCGGCGTCGAAGTCAAGGTTGCCGATGGCCGCGACGCTGTCCTCGATCTGCCGCGGGCTGCTCGCGCCGACCAGGGCGGACGTCACCCGGCCGCCGCGCAGCACCCAGGCGAGGGCGAGCTGGGCCAGGCTCTGGCCACGGGACTTGGCGATCTCGTCCAGCGCGCGCAGCCGGGCGACCAGGTCCGCGGTGACCGCGTCCGAGTTCAGGAACGGGCTGTCGCTCGCGGCCCGCGAGCCCTCGGGGATGCCGTCGAGGTAGCGGCCGGTGAGCAGGCCCTGCTCCAGCGGGGAGTACACGATGGAGCCGACCTGGAGCTCGTCCAGGGCGTCGAGCAGGCCCTCGTCCTCGGGGCGCCGGTCGAGCATCGAGTAGCGCGGCTGGTGGATGAGGAGCGGCGTGCCCAGCTCGCCGAGGATGCGGGCGGCCTCGCGGGTCTGCTCGGCGGAGTAGTTGGAAACGCCGACGTAGAGGGCCTTGCCCTGCTGCACCGCCGTGTGCAGGGCGCCCATCGTCTCCTCCAGGGGAGTGTCCGGGTCGAAGCGGTGCGAGTAGAAGATGTCGACGTGATCCAGGCCCATCCGCGTGAGGCTCTGGTCGAGCGAGGACAGCAGGTACTTGCGCGAGCCCCACTCGCCGTAGGGGCCGGGCCACATCAGGTAACCGGCCTTGGTGGAGATCACCAGTTCGTCGCGGTAACCGGCGAAGTCCGCCTTCAGCGCCTCACCGAAGGCGGACTCGGCGGCGCCGGGCGGCGGGCCGTAGTTGTTCGCGAGGTCGAAGTGGGTGACGCCGAGGTCGAAGGCGCGGCGGAGGATGGCCCGCTGGGTCTCCACCGGCCGGTCGGGCCCGAAGTTGTGCCACAGGCCGAGCGACAGGGCGGGGAGCTTCAGGCCGCTGCGGCCGGTGCGCCGGTAGGGCATGTCGGCGTAGCGGTCGGGATGTGCGGTGTACAACGCGACTCCAGAGGGGTTGGCACACGATCTACCGGTGCCACTCTTCCCCGGGCGGCGGGCAGCGGTCCAACAGAAGAATCCGATGGAATTCAGCGGATAGGCTTCTCAATCATGGAACTGCGCCATCTCCAGCACTTCGTCGCGGTCGCCGAGGACCAGCACTTCACCCGGGCCGCCGAACGCCTGATGGTGTCCCAGTCGGGCCTGTCGGCGTCCATCCGGGCGCTGGAGCGCGAGCTGCGGGCGCCGCTGTTCGTGCGGACCACCCGCCGGGTGACGCTCACCGAGGCGGGGCGCGCGCTGCTGGGGGAGGCCGAGCGCATCCTGGCACAGGTGCGTTCCGCGCACGAGGCGGTGGCCGCGGTGCAGGGTGTCCTGCGGGGCACGCTGGCCCTCGGCACCGAGCAGTGCATCGCCGGGGTGCACGTGGCCCGGCTGCTGGCGGCCTTCCGGGGCCGGCACCCGGATGTGGAGATCCGGCTGCGGCAGGCCGGCTCCGGCGCGCTGGCCGAGGAGGTCGCGGCCGGGCGGCTCGACCTGGCCTTCGCCTACCGCACCCAGGCCGACACCGACCAGCTGCGTTCGGTGTCGCTGACCAGCGAGCCGATGACCGTGCTGTGCCACCCGAGCCACCGCCTGGCCTCCGCCCCGGCCGTGCTCGGCCCGGAGGATCTCGCCGGGGAGGTCTTCGTCGACTTCCACCCCGACTGGGGTCCGCGCCGCACCACCGACGCCGCGTTCGCCACGGCCGGCGTCCGGCGCACGGTCGCACTGGAGGTCAACGACGTGCACAGCCTGCTGGACCTGGTGGACGAGAACCTGGGGATCGCGGTCGTACCCCGGCACTTCCGGCACAAGCGGCCGGCACTCACGGCGCTCCCGCTGAAGGGCGCGGACGAGCCGGAGTACGAGACGGTCGCCCTGCTGCCGCCGGAACGGGCCACGAGCCCGGCCGCGCGAGCGCTGGTCACCCTGCTGGAAACGGGGGTGCTGGCCGCGGCCACCGACGAGGTGCGGTGAGGGCGGTCGGGGGGACTCACGTCAGCGGGCGAGGCGTCATGTCCCGGCGGCCTCCGCGAAAGCCGGGTTCCGGGCGCGGGGGCGCCGGTGATTTGCGATGGTGGACGGTATGCATGCGAAGGACATCCTCATCGACGGCTACGGCCGCATCCAGGAAGAAGTCCATGCCGCCCTCGACGGCCTCGGCCCGGACGAGTTGCACCACCGCCCGGCCGCCGACGCCAACTCCATCGCCTGGCTGGTCTGGCACCTCACACGGGTGCAGGACGACCACGTCGCCGACGCCTTCGACCTGGACCAGGTGTGGCTCGCGCAGGGCTGGGAGAAGCGTTTCGGCCTCGACCTGCCACGGCACGACACCGGGTACGCGCACACCCCCGCCAAGGTCGCGAAGGTGCGGGTGGAGTCGGCGGACCTGCTGACCGGGTACTACGACGCCGTCCACGAACAGACCCTCGGCTGTCTGCGCGCGCTGGCCGCCAAGGATCTGGAACGCATCGTGGACGAGCGCTGGGACCCGCCGGTGTCACTGGGGGTGCGTCTGGTGAGCGTCCTGTCCGACGACCTCCAGCACGTCGGACAGGCCGCCTACCTCAGGGGGCTCCTCTAGAGCGCGCTCTCGTACCCCGGCAGGACCACGTCCTCGATGAGGGCGTTGCGCTCGTCGAACGGGAGGAACGCGCTCTTGAGGGCGTTCACCGTGACCGTGCGCAGGTCTTCGAGGGTCCAGCCGGCCTCCTCGACCAGCAGGGACATCTCCCGGGTCATCGTCGTCCCCGAGACCAGACGGTTGTCGGTGTTCAGGGTGACCCGGAAGCCCAGGTCCTTCAGGGCCGTGATCGGGTGCTCGGCGATCGAGGTCGCGCAGCCCGTCTGGAGGTTGGAGGTCGGGCACATCTCCAGGGCGATACGGCGGTCGCGCACCCAGGAGGCGAGACGGCCGAGCTTGCCGGCCGCGAGGTCGGGGATGTCCTCGGTGATGCGGACGCCGTGGCCGATGCGCTGGGCGCCGCAGACCTGGAGGGCCTGGTGGATGCTGGGCAGTCCGTGCGCCTCGCCGGCGTGGATGGTGAACGGCACGCTCTCGCGGCGCAGGTACTCGAAGGCGTCGAGGTGGTCCGCGGGCGGGAAGCCGTCCTCGGCACCGGCGATGTCGAAGCCGACGACGCCCGCGTCGCGGTAGGCGACGGCCAGGTCGGCGGCCTCGCGGACGCGGTCGAACATGCGCATGCCGCACAGCAGGGTGCCGACGCGGACGGGGGTGCCGGCGGCGGCTGCCTTGGCCATGCCGGCGGCGAGACCTTCCTGCACGGCCTCCACGACCTCGCGCATCGTGAGCCCGCCGCTCGTGTTCAGCTCGGGGGCGTAGCGGACCTCGGCGTAGACGACACCGTCGGCGGCCAGGTCGAGGACGTACTCCTCGGCCGTGCGCAGCAGGCCCTCGCGGGTCTGCATGACGGCGAGGGTGTGCTCGAAGGTGGCTATGTAGCGGACCAGGTCACCGGAGTTGGCGGCCTCGAAGTACCAGGCGGCCAGCTCGTCCGGGTCGGTGGTGGGCAGTGTGTGGCCGACCGCGGCCGCGAGCTCGACGACGGTGGCGGGGCGCAGACCGCCGTCGAGGTGGTCGTGCAGGACGGCCTTGGGGAGCCGGCGGAGGGTCTCGGTGTCGATGCGGGACGCGGTCATGGGCGTTTCGTTTCCTCGGGTCCTGGGACAGGTAGTGCGGTGGTGGGTCAGTGACCGGCGGGCTGGAGCAGGTCCCAGCGGTTGCCGTACAGGTCCTGGAAGACGGCGACCGTGCCGTACGGCTCGTGGCGCGGCTCCTCCAGGAAGGTCACGCCGGCGGCGGTCATCCGGGTGTGATCGCGGGCGAAGTCGTCGGTGTGCAGGAAGAAGCCGACGCGCCCGCCGGTCTGGTCGCCGACGCGGGCCCGCTGTTCGTCGTCCTTCGCGCGGGCCAGCACCAGTCCGGGTCCGTCGCCCCCGGGCTCCACGACGACCCAGCGCGAGCCGTCGGGACGCGGGGCGTCCTCGACGAGACGGAACCCGAGGGCCTCGGTGTAGAAGCGGATGGCCTCGTCGTAGTCGTGCACGACGAGGGTGACAAGGGCGACGCGACGCATGGCGACCTTCCGGTGGAGGTGGTTAGCCGGTGAGGTTATACGTAAAACTTCTCCCACGCCAGTCTCGGTCTACGCGCGTTGCGGGAGGGGGTCGGCGGGGGCGCTGGGGGGCGGGCGTACGGGGGGCCGCGCATGGCGACGCCCGTACGAGGCCGCACGGGGGCCCTGCCTCGCGCGCCCGTACGAAGCCCGCGTCCCGGCCTGCTGCCCGGCCCACCCAGGCCGCCCCCTCCGGGGTGGGTTCGCATGGGCGCCGTCGGCGCTCTCTACGGCTCGCCGACCGTGTTCCCGCCGGCCGCCCGGCGGGATGCACACGCGCACCGACCGGCAGGCTCACCGGAACGCATCAGGCGCTCTCCCCAGCTCGCCGGGCAAGATCCCGCCGGCCGCCCGGCGGTGCGCCCGCGCGTCGCCGGGCGGGTCCGCACGCACATCTCCAGGCGGTTCTCGCGGCCGGGTCGGCCCTCCCCCGTGCGCCGGGCGGGCGGGTTGCGCGTGCGGTCAGCCGGACGTCTCCCTCGCGGGCGGTACGCGTCGGCGTACGGGCCGCGTGGCCGTCGGCGGTCCCGTGTCTGCCCTCCGTGCTTCCCGCGGGGCGGAGGTGTGTCGTGTCAGGGGCTCGCCTCGCCCTGTGCGATCTCCACGCGGTGGTGGACGTCGGCCGTCGAGGTGGCCGCGGCCACGCAGGAGAGGGCGGTGCAGGCGATGAGGAGTGCGGAGATCGCGCGGGCGGTGCGGGCCCGCGGGGCGGTCAGCAGGGCCTGGACGCGCTGGGGGACGGGGCCCGTGGCCGCGCCGGGCGCGAAGCCAGGGCGTCGGGGCCGGGCGGCCTGCCCGGCGAGGGCGGCGCGGGCGATGGCGCGGGCGGTCAGGCGCCGGTCGCCGACCGAGACGGCGGCGGCCTCGTCGGCGGCGCGCTCGGCGGCCAGCCGGATCGTCGCGCGGACCGGGCGCAGCGCGGGGTGGCAGTGCGCCGCGAGTTCGGCGGCGGCGAGGGCGTAGTGGTGGCGGCCCGCGGTGTGCGCCCGCTCGTGGGCGAGCAGCGCCTCCCGCTCGGGACCGTCCAGGCTGCGCAGCATCGCCGTGGTGACGACGACCCGGTGCGGGCGGCCCGGCAGGGCGTAGGCGTCGGGGCGGGACGAGTCGATCACGCACAGGTCACCGGCGACGGCTCCGCACGCGGCCTCCGCACGGGCCGCCCGGAAGGCACGGGCCTGGCTCAGTACCGAGCGGGCGAGGCTCCAGCCGCACACGGCCAGCGCGCCGGCCGAGGCGATGGCGGCCGGGACGACGAAAGCGTCGGGGGCGGTGCGCAACGGATGGACCAGTTCGCCCAGCGCGGCGAAGAGCGGCAGCTTCAGCAGCCCGGTCAGGACGGAGGTGCCGAGCGCCAGCGCCGAACAGCCGGCGAGGAGCACCGCGCAGCCGGTGACGGACCACAGCGCCGCGACCGGGGTCAGCCGGTCCAGGGCCCGGCGCGCCAGGGGCGGCAGGGCGCACGGCAGCAGCAGCGGCAGGACCAGCAGGAGCGGGGCGGTCATCGGCCGTCGGATTCGAGCAGGTCGCGCAGGATGCGTTCGTCGTCCGGGCTGAGCTGGGCGACGAAGCGGGCGAGGACCGTCTCGCGGTCGCTGTCCCGGTCCAGTTCGCTGTGCATCCGGCGGGCGGTGAGGCCGTGGGCGTCCTGGACGTCCTGGGCGGGGAAGTAGGCGTACCCGCGGCCCTGGCGCCGCCGGTGGACGACGCCCTTGTCGTGCAGGCGGGTGAGGATCGTCGTCACCGTCGTACGGGCGAGGTCCGTACCCAGGCTCCGCTGGACCTGGCCGGGGGTCTGGGGTGCGCCGGCGGCCCAGAGCGCGGCCAGGACGCTCGCTTCGAGCTCGCCGGCCGGCCGGCGTTCGTCCTTGGCGTCGGTCATGGGGAGGTCTTCACCCGTCCTCGTGTGCGGTCGTCTTCGCGTGCGGTCGTCTTCGTGTGCGGTCCAGCAGGGCGTCCACGCCATCGTAGTCAGCCCGGCGCCGGCCCTGACCGTACGCCGTCGTGATCACGCCGCCCGGGTGCGGGCCGGGTACGGCTCGCACCGGACGCACCACGACACGCACCCTGGACCCGACCCTCCGCACGAGGGCGCCTGCGGACCCTCGGTGCCGGCCACACTCCATGGCCGTCGGTCAGCCCGCCTGCGCGCGGGCCTCGTCCAGCCGTGCCCGCTCCTCCCCGGTGAGCCGCAACGCGCCGGCCGCGACGTTCTCGACCAGGTGGCCCGGGTTGCCGGTGCCGGGGATGGCGAGGACGTGCGGGCCCTGGTGCAGGGTCCAGGCGATGCGGACCTGCGCGGGGCTCACGCCGTGGGCACGGGCGACGGAGAGCACCGCGTCGTCGTGAGCGGTCGTCGCACCGCGCTCTCCGGTCTCACCGGCCACCGCGTAGAAGGGGACGAAGGCGATGCCGTGCTCGCCGCACAGCCGCAGCACCTCGTCGTCCACGGGATCGGGCCGGTCCACCGCGTACCGGTTCTGCACGGACACCACCGGCGCGATCTCCAGCGCCTCGGCGAGGTGCCGGGGTTCGACGCCGGAGATCCCGAGGTGCCGGATCAGACCGGCCTCGCGCAGTTCGGCGAGGGCGCCGAAGTGTTCGGCGATGGACGCCTGGCGCATCCTGCGGAGATAGACCAGGTCGAGATGGTCCCGCCCGAGCTGGCGCAGGTTCTCCTCGACGTGCCCGCGCAGCTGGTCGGGCCGGGCGGAGGTGCCCCACTCGCCGTGGTGGTCGCGGTAGGGGCCGACTTTGGCGGCGATGACCAGGTCGTCGGGGTACGGGGACAGCGCGGTGTTGATGAGTTCGTTGGCGGAACGCAGCGACGAGAAGTAGAAGGCCGCCGTGTCGATGTGGTTCACACCCAGCCCGACGGCCTTGCGCAGGACGGCGAGGGACCGTCCCCGGTCGCTCGGGGTGCCGTGGTGGAAGGCGGCGCTGCCCGTCAGCCGCATCGCGCCGAAGCCGATGCGGTGGACGGGCAGGTCGCCGAGTTTCCAGGTGCCGGACGCGTCCGCGGTGATCATCTCGTCAGCAGTCATCGGCGGAGTTTCGCACACGGCACCCGGCCGGGCCCCGGCAGTGCGTCAGCAGTACAGGTTGGCGCCCGGGGAGACCCCGAGGATCTGGGCGAAGCGCTGGTAGGCGGAGACCCGGCTCTGCACCTGGGCGGGGTTCTTGCCGTCGCACTCCAGGGAGCCGTTGATGCTGCGTATGGTCTGGCCGAAGCCGGCGCCGTTGACCATGGCGTTGTGCGGGGTCATCGTGCCGGGCCCGGACTGGGTGTTCCAGTACCACAGGCCGGTCTTCCAGGCCACGGACGCGTTGTTCTGCACCAGGGAGGGGTTGTTGAGCAGGTCGATGCCGAGCGCGTCCCCGGCGGTCTTGTAGTTGAAGTTCCAGGAGAGCTGGATGGGGCCGCGCCCGTAGTAGGCGGCCTGGCCCGCCGGGCAGCCGTACGGCCTGCTCCAGTCGCAGTAGTGCGGGTAGTTGGCGGTGTTCTGCTCGACCACGTACACCAGGCCGCCGGTCTCGTGGCTGACGTTGGCGAGGAAGGCGGCGGCCTCCTGCTTCTTCACGGTGTCGCTGCCGGTGTTCGCGAAGGCGGGGTAGGCGCCGAGGGCGGCGGTCAGGCCGCTGTACGTGTAGAAGGAATTGCGGTTCGGGAACATCTGGTTGAACTGCGCCTCGCTGACCACGAACCCGGCGGCCGAGGCCGTGGGCGCCGCCTGGAGCACCAGGGCGGACGTGCCCAGGGCGAGCGAGGTCAGAAGCGCGGCGATGCGGTGCCTCACCATGGACCAACTCCTTTGCGCGGCACGGCCGCACCCACGAGGTGGGAGCGGCCGTGGTGGGGGGTTGGGCACACTCAACCGCCTTGGTCTGTACCAGTCAAGGGTGTAGACCAGTCAATCCCTGATCGGTTGCGTCGGCGAACACCGGCTGTCCACAAGGAAGTTGTCCGGACGCAGGCCGGGCCCGGCCGCGTGCGCGCGGCCGGGCCCGGAACGCCGGAGGACGTCAGCGCAGCGGCTTGGACAGCACCGCCTTGCGGTGGCTGAACGTCTCGATGGAGTAGCGGCCGTGGTAGCTGCCCATGCCGCTCTCCCCCACCCCGCCGAACGGCAGGTCGGAGACGGTGAGATGGGCGAGGGGGAGGCCGTGGCCGAGGCCGCCCGAGGACGTCTCGGCGGCGATGCGCTCACGGGTCTCGTCGGACTCGCTGAAGACGTACAGGGCGAGCGGCTTGTCGCGGTCGTTGATGAAGTCGATCGCCTCGTCGAGGCCGGGCACGGTGACGATCGGCAGGATCGGGCCGAAGATCTCCTCCCGCATGACGGGCGACTCCGGGTCGACGTCCGCGAGGACGGTGGGCGCGAGGTACTTCGTCGCCCGGTCGCCGACGCCGCCGACGACGACGCGGCCCGAGTCGAGCAGGGCGGAAAGCCGGTCGAAATGGCGCTCGTTGACGATCCGGCCGTACTCCTCGGAGCGCTGCGGGTCCGCGCCGAACAGACCCTCGACCGCGCGGACCAGCGCGGCCTCCAGAGCGGTCGCGGTCTCCGGGTCGGTCAGGACGTAGTCCGGGGCGACACAGGTCTGGCCCGCGTTGAGGAACTTGCCGCGGGCGAGCCGGCCCGCGACCGTCTCCAGGTCGGTGCCCCGGTCCACGAACACCGGTGACTTGCCGCCCAGTTCCAGGGTGACCGGGGTGAGGTGCTCGGCGGCGGCCCGCATGACGATGCGGCCGACGGTGCCGTTGCCGGTGTAGAAGATGTGGTCGAAGCGCTCGGCCAGCAGGGCCGTGGTCTCCGGGATGGCGCCCTCGACGACGGCGACCGCGTCCGTGTCCAGATAGGCCGGGATCAGCTCGGCCAGGACGGCGGAGGTGGCCGGGGCCAGCTCACTCGGCTTGGCGACGACCGCGTTGCCCGAGGCCAGCGCGCCGACCACGGGGGCGAGCAGCAGTTGCGCCGGGTAGTTCCAGGGCGCGATGACGAGGACGACGCCCAGAGGGTCGTACTGCGTCCAGGCCGTGGCGTCGGCGCCGAGGTGCGCCGGGACGGGCGCGGGTTCGGGACGCAGCCACTCCGCCAGGTGCTCCAGGGTGTGGTCGATCTCCCGGACCGTGAAGTCGATCTCGGTGCGGTAGGCCTCCGCGCCGCTCTTGCCGAGGTCGGCGTTGAGGGCGGCGGCGAGGTCGGCGCCGCGTTCCGTGAGCATGGCGCGCAGCCGGCGCAACTGGCCGGTGCGCCACTCGACGGGCCTGGTCCGGCCGGCGGCGTAGGCGGCGCGCAGCCGGGCCACGACGTCGGCGGGCCGCTCGGGTGGGGAGTCGTTCACGGGTGCCTCACTGGGTGCACGGGCCGGTTGGGGCCAGGTCCGGGTTTCCGGTCGATCAGGTGTAGACACCAACCTTTCATAGTCTGAAGTTCATTCCGAAGCCGTGCCGGGGTGAGGAGGGTCACGTCCCCCCGCGGCCCGGCGCCCGCTGTCGCGTCTCCCGTCGCCGCCGCTCCAGGTACGCCCGTTCGGCCTCGCTCGGTGCCAGCTCGGCGGCGCGGCCGTACTCCGCCGCCGCCTCGGCGGTCCGGCCCAGTCGGCGCAGCAGGTCGGCGCGGACGGCGTGCAGCACGTGGTACCGGCCGAGGCCGAGCGCGTCGACCAGCTCCAGGGCCGTCTCCGGCCCCTCGGTCCCGGCGACCGCGACGGCCCGGTTCCGGGCGACGACCGGCGACGGCGCCACGGCCGTCAGCTGGTCGTAGAGAGCGAGGATCTGACGCCAGTCGGTGGCGGCGGCGGTGGGCGCGTCGCTGTGCACCGCGTTGACGGCGGCCTGGATCTGGTACGGCCCCGGCCGGTTGCGGCGCAGGCAGCGGCGGACCAGTTCCTGCCCCTCGGCGATCAGCGTCCGGTCCCACCGGGCGCGGTCCTGCTCGGGCAGCGGGACGAGAACGCCGTCTACGTCCCGCCGGGCCGGCCGTCGGGCCTCCACGAGCAGCATCAGCGCGAGCAGACCGGTGACCTCGGGTTCGTCCGGCATCAGCTCGGCGAGCAGCCGGCCGAGGCGCAGCGCCTCCGCGCACAGGGCGGGATCGCCGGTGTAGCCCTCGTTGAAGATCAGGTAGACGACGGCGAGGACGGCGGAGAGCCGGTCGGGCAGGTCGGCGTCCCGGGGCACGCGGTACGGGATGCCCGCGTCCCGGATCTTGGCCTTGGCCCGCACCAGCCGCTGGGCCAGGGTCGCCTCGGGCACCAGGAAGGCGCGGGCGATCTGCGCGGTGCTCAGGCCGCCGAGCAGCCGCAGGGTGAGCGCGATCCGGGACTGCGGGGCGAGCGCGGGGTGGCAGCAGGTGAAGATCAGCCGGAGCCGGTCGTCGCGCACGGGGCCCTCCTCGGGCGGTGCGTCGGGGGCGTGCAGCCGGGCGGCCTCGGCGTGCCGGGCGTCCCGGGAGGACTCCCGGCGCAGCCGGTCGACGGCCCGGTTGCGGGCGGTCGTGATGATCCAGCCGGCCGGGCTCGGCGGCACACCGGTCTCCGGCCACCGGGCCACGGCCGTGGCGAAGGCGTCCTGGACCGCTTCCTCGGCGAGGTCGATGTCGCCGAGGAAGCGGACCAGGACGGCGACCGCGCGCCCGTACCCGGCGCGGAAGACGGCCTCGATGTCGGGGGCCTCGGCCATCGGTGCGCTCCGCCGTCAGTGCTGGTCGTCAGGGCTGGTCGTCAGGGCTGGTCGTCAGGGCTGGTCCGCCGTCAGTACTGGTCCACGAAGGGACGTACCTCGATGGGCAGGGTGGTGGCGAGGGCGGCCTTGCGGCCCCAGTCCAGGGCCTCGTCCAGGTCGGCGGCCCGGATGAGGCACAGGCCGCCCAGGTACTCCTTGCCCTCGGCGTACGGGCCGTCGGTGACGAGCACGTCGCCGTCCTGGGGGCGGAGCATGGTCGCGGTCTCCGGGCCGTGCAGACCGCCGGCGAAGACCCAGGCGCCGGCGGCGCGCAGTTCGTCGTTGAAGGTCTCGACATTGCGCATGATCGCGGCGAGGGCTTCGGGACCGGGCGGGGTGGCGCCGGCCGGCTGGACCACGCTGAGCAGGTAGTGCTTCATGACGTCCTCCAAGGCGTCGGGCCCGGGGCGGGCTCTGTGTCACCTCCTACACGAACGGCCGGGTCCCGGATCGACACCGCGCGCCACGGTCGCGGAAAAAATCTCCGGAGCGCCGGAATACCGGAAGTCCGGAACGCCGCGATGCCGAAGATCCGGATGACCGTGCGGCGGGGAAGAGCGGAAGAATCTCCCGTATGGACCTCACCTCGCATCCTCTCGTCGTCCGCGCCCGCCGGCTCGCCACGGACCTGCTGGCTCCCGAGGCCGAACGGATCGACCAGGAAGGGGTGCCCGCGAGCCACATCGAGGCGGTGAAGCGTTCGGGGCTGCTCGGGGTGGCCGCGCCGGCGGAGTACGGCGGCGCGGGGGCGCCGCCGGCCGTGCTGCGGGAGACCGCGGAGATCCTGGCCGGCGCGTGCTGTGCGACCTGGTTCGTGCAGACCCAGCACCACACGCCCGTGCAGACGCTGGCGCGCGGTGAACGGGCGGTGCGGGAGAGGCTGTTGGGCCCGCTGTCCCGTGGGGAACTGCTGTCCGGGGTGGCGTACGCGCACCTGCGCTCGTATCCGCGCCGCCCGGTGCGGGTCCGCCGGGAGGGCACCGGCTGGCGGTTCGACGGCACCGTCCCCTGGTACACCGGGTGGGGCCTGAACGACGTGATGCTGCTGGCCGGGGTGACGGACTCCGACGAGGTGCTGTTCGCCTTCGCCGAGGCACGCGAACAGTCCGGGCTGCGGGCGTCGGCGCCGATGCGGCTGGCGGCCCTCACCGCCGCGCACACGGTGTCGCTGGAACTGGACGGCCTGTGGCTGCCCGCGGAGGCGGTGTCCCTGCACACGCCGTACGCCCGGTGGGCCGCCGGCGACCGGGTCAAGACCCTGAGCACCAGCCCGGCGGTCTTCGGCGTGGCGGAGGCGGCGCTGTCCCTCCTGGACGACGAAGCGGCCACCCCGCTCCGCTCCCGCCTGACCGGCCTCCGCGAACGGGCCTACGCCTTGGCCGACGCTCCGGTCCCGCAGGCGCGGGGCGAGGAGCGGGGCAGGGCGGGGGCCGAGGGGGGCGGGCATGGGCCGACGGCAGGGGAAGCGGGGGCCGGGCAAGGCGTGGACGACCGGGCCGGGTCAGGCGTGGACGACTGGGCCGCGGAGCGGCTGGCCGTGCGCGCGGAGGCGTACGACGTGCTGCGTGCGGCCACCACCGCGGCGGTGGTGGCCGGCGGCGGCCGTGCGATGGCCCTGACGAGCCGCGCCCAGCGCCTGGCCCGGGAAGGGCTGTTCCTGCTGGTGCAGGGCCAGACGGCGGAATCGCGCGCGGCACATCTACGGGCGCTGGGCGGGGCACCGGCCACCACCGGGGAACGGGACCGATAGGAGCAGCCGCCGTGGGCCGACGGCCTCCGCCCGGCTTCGCTCCCCCCGTCACCGGGCCGGCCGGCTGCCCGCCGCTCGCTCAGCCCGCGAACGGCACCTCCGCCGATGCGGCGGCCCTGCTGTCAGGGTGTGTCCACAGCCCCTGTGCGGCGAGCCGGGGCAGGACGCCCTCGCCGAACCAGTAGGCCTCCTCCAGATGCGGGTAGCCGGAGAGGACGAACTCGTCGATGCCGAGGGCGTGGTACTCCTTGATGCGCTCGGCGACCTCCTCATGGCTGCCGACCAGCGCCGTGCCCGCGCCGCCGCGCACCAGGCCGATGCCCGCCCACAGGTTGGGGTGGATCTCCAGGCTCTCCCGGCTGCCGCCGTGCAGCGCGAGCATCCGCTGCTGGCCTTCCGACTCGCTGCGTGCGAGGCCCGTCTGGACGGCCCGTACGGTCTCCGGGTCGAAGCCGTCGAGCAGCCGGTCCGCCTCCGCCCAGGCCTGCGCGGAGGTGTCCCGGGTGATGACGTGCAGCCGGATCCCGAAGCGCGGGGTACGGCCGTGCTCCGCGGCGAGCTTCCGGATCCAGGCGATCTTCCCGGCGACCTGCGCGGGCGGTTCGCCCCAGGTGAGGTACACGTCGGCGTACCGGGCCGCGACCTCTCCGGCGGCGGGCGAGGAGCCGCCGAAGTACACCTCGGGAACCGGGTCGGGTACCCGGGCGAGCTTCGCGTCCTCGACATGGAGGTGCTCACCGCGCAGGTCGACGGACTTGCCCTCCCACAACTGCCGCACGATGTGCAGGAACTCACCGGTACGGCGGTAGCGGGCGTCCTTGTCGAGGAAGTCGCCGTAGGCCCGCTGCTCGTGGCTCTCGCCGCCGGTGACGACGTTGAGCAGCAGCCGTCCGCCGGTCTGCCGCTGGAAGGTGGACGCCATCTGCGCGGCGAGCGTGGGTGAGACGAAGCCGGGCCGGAAAGCGACCAGGAACTTCAGCCGCTCGGTGTTCTGGCTGACCATCGCGGTGGTCAGCCACGCGTCCTCGCACCAGGCGCCGGTCGGGGTGAGCGCGCCGGCGAAGCCCAGGTCCTCGGCGGCCCGGGCGATCTGGCTCAGGTAGGCGACGGTCGGCGGCCGGTCCCGGCCGGAGGCGGTCGCCGGGGTGCCATGGCCGCCGCCTACGACATGGCGGCTGTCACCGTTGGTCGGGAGGAACCAGTGGAAGGTGAGGGACACGCGGGGACTCCGATCAGAGCAGGCCGTACCGGGGCGGCCGGGTGGAGCGGTGCGGTGTGGAGCGGTGCGCGTCGCCGGGGGGCGGAGGCCTGGGGCGGTGCGCACACCGAGGGGCGGGGGTGCCGGCATCCGGCAGCCGGCGTCGTCAGCTCGCCGCCGCCAGCAACGGGGCGCGGTCCAGGGCCGCGGCGAACTGGTCCACCACGTGCCCCAGGGCCTCGGCGGTGGTGGGTGTGAGGGACACCGCGCCGTCCTCCCGCACGGTGATGTCCTTGTCGAGGGTGAACCAGCCCTGGACTATGTGCGCGGCACCCATGGAGTTCAGCACCGGGCGCAGGGCGTAGTCGATGGCGAGCACATGGGCGGTGGAGCCACCGGTGGCGAGCGGCAGCACGGTCTTGTCGGTGAGCGCGTACTGCGGGAGCAGGTCCAGGAGCGCCTTGAGGACGCCGGAGTACGACGCCTTGTAGACGGGGGTGCCGACCACGACGCCGTCGGCGCGGGCGAACAGTTCGGTGGCCTCGACGATGGCGGGGTGCCGGAAGTCCGCGCCGAGCAACGCCTCGGCCGGGACGGTACGGACGTCGAGCGGGATGACCTCGTGGCCCTGGGCGACGAGCCGCTGGTCCAGGTGGCGCAGCAGACGGCCGGTGCGCGAGGAGGCGGAGGGGCTGCCGGAGACGGACAGGACGGTGGCCATGGGTGCCTCGTTTCTGGGGTGCGCCGGGCACGCGCGCACGGGGACGGGCGCCCGGTGAAGTCGAAGGGGAGCGGATTCCGGCTCGGCGGTCAGGCGGGGACCCGGCAGGCGGATGTCACAGGCGCTCAGGCATGCGGGACCCAACGGACTCCGCGAACCCGAGAACCCGAGAACCCCGCGAACCCGCGAACTCCAGGAACCAGCGAACTGCGCGGACTGAAGAACCCCAGAACTGCGGGATTCCCACTGTGGGATTCCCACTGCGCAATTGCCCGGCGGGATTTCCGGGCAGGCCGAATTCCGGTGCCGAAAGGGCGGAGAGGGCAGGCGAGTCACGCGTAGGGGAGGCCTGACGGGACCGGCGGGAAATCGCGGATCAGGCCGTGGGGCGACAGGAGGCGCTGGAGACGCGTGCGAGGTCGACATGGCGTCGCCGCGTGAGGTCCAGTCGCATCGTCATGCCGTGATCGTGGCAGCAGCCGGCGACGGCCGTCAAGGAATTCCCGACCGGTCTCGTATGGCGGACCGGGGAAGAGAAGGAAGGCGTGGCGGGAAATCGGGAACGCCTCCTGTGGGACCGAAGGGAACGCCTCAGGCCCGGCCGCCCTCCTCCTGTGCCTCGACCACGACGAGGAACGCGTCCGACTTCAAGTCCATGACCACGGTCGCCGGTTCGCCCTCGGCGCGCCGGGCGGCGGCGTACTCCTCCGCGGGCCACGATCCACGCGGAGCCCCTGCGGGGAATCGCTCCAGCACCTTGGCACTCATGGCGGCGGACACCTCCTGCGTCGCTGACCGAACGGAATGTACAGCTTGTACCGGACCGGCTGCCCCCGATCGCTGAGGACATGTCACCGCATCCGGTCCTCGGCACCGCGCGGCGGGCCATGCGGCCGACCGGTGGCGGCCGACCGGCCGACGCTCGGACGCACGAACGCACGAACCCGCACGAACCCAACCCGCACGAACGCGCACGAACGCGCACGAACGCACGGACACCCGAACGCGCACGGACACATCCACACACGGACGCGCCCGGACGTTCGTCCGATGGGACGACACGCATCCGCCCGCCGGGCCCGGCGGGAAGTGATTCCCGGGGGACCACCGACGCGGAGGGCCTGCACGGAATGGACCACGACGACTCGACGGGCCGGCTCCGCTGCCTGGTGACGGGAGCCACGGGCTACATCGGCGGCCGGCTCGTGCCCGAACTGCTGACCGCCGGGCACCGGGTGCGCTGCCTGGCCCGCTCCCCCGAGAAGCTGCGCGACCACCCGTGGGCGGACGAGGCGGAGGTCGTGCGGGGGGACGTCACGGACGCGGACTCGGTCGCCCGGGCGATGCGGGACGTCGACGTGGCGTACTACCTGGTGCACGCGCTCGGCAGCGGCAGGGACTTCGAGGACACCGACCGCCGCGCGGCCCGCGTCTTCGGGGAACGGGCGAAGGCGGCCGGTGTGCGGCGCATCGTGTACCTCGGCGGTCTCACACCGTCCGGGGTGCCCGCGCACCGGCTCTCCCCGCACCTGAGGTCCCGGGCGGAAGTGGGCCGCATCCTGCTGGCCTCCGGCGTGCCGACCGCCGTGCTGCGTGCCGCCGTGATCATCGGCTCGGGCTCGGCCTCCTTCGAGATGCTGCGCTACCTCACCGAACGGCTGCCGGTGATGGTCACGCCGAGCTGGGTGCGCACCCGTATCCAGCCCATCGCCGTGCGGGACGTGCTGCGGCTGCTGGTCGGCAGTGCGGGCCTGCCGGACGACGTGAACCGGGCCTTCGACATCGGCGGGCCGGACATCCTCACGTACCGGGACATGATGGTCCGGTACGCGCGTGTCGCGGGGCTTCCCCGGCGGCTCATCGTGGCCGTGCCGGTCCTCACCCCCGGCCTGTCCAGCCACTGGGTGGGGCTCGTCACGCCCGTCCCGGCGTCCATCGCGCGCCCGCTGACCGAGTCGCTGCGCCACGAGGTGGTCTGCCGCGAGCACGACATCGCCCGGTATCTGCCCGACCCGCCGGGGTATCCGCTCGGCTTCGAGCAGGCCGTACGACTCGCCCTGCGCCGGGTACGCGAGGCGCGCGTGACCACCCGCTGGTCGTCCGCCGCTGTCCCCGGCGCGCCCAGTGATCCGCTGCCCACCGACCCCGACTGGGCCGGCGGCAGCCTGTACACGGACCGTCGCGAGGCGGTGGTGGACGCCCCGGCGCACGAACTGTGGCGGGTGATCGAGGGCGTGGGCGGAGAGCACGGCTGGTACTCCTTCCCGTTGGCGTGGAGCCTGCGGGGGTGGCTGGACCGGATGGTCGGCGGGGTGGGCCTGCGCCGGGGCCGACGGGACGCGGAGCGCCTGCGGGCGGGTGACTCGCTGGACTTCTGGCGGGTGGAGGAGATCGAACGGGGTCACCTGTTGCGGCTGCGGGCGGAGATGCGCCTGCCCGGGCTGGCCTGGCTGGAGATGTGCGCGGAACCGGCCGGCGACGGTCGCAGCCGCTACCGGCAGCGGGCCCTGTTCCACCCGCGCGGGCTGCTGGGCCACGCGTACTGGTGGAGCGTCTCACCGTTCCACGCCGTGGTCTTCGGCGGGATGGCCCGCAACATCGCGCGGGCGGCGGCCCGGCAGGGCCCCGAAGTCGCACGCTGACGCCGCATCCGCCGGACCCACCGGGACGGAAGTGACCGGTTGTCCCCTCTCGCTCGTTTCTCGTTCGTTCTTCCTCGTTCCGGAGCCGCGCCATGGATGTCTCGGTCGTCCTGTTCACCGCCGACCTGCGCCTGCACGACCATCCGCCGCTCCGGGCCGCGCTGGACGGCCCCCGTCAGGTCGTCCCACTGTTCGTCCGCGACCGGGGCGTGGCCGACGCGGGCTTCGCGGCACCCAATCGGCTGGCGTTCCTCGCCGACTGCCTGCGGGACCTGGACACCGGGCTCCGTGAGCGTGGCGGGCGGCTGGTGGTGCGCTCCGGCGACGTCGTGGAGGAGGTCTGCGCGGTGGCCGCCGAGGCGGACGCCGACGAGGTGCACATGGCGGCCGACGCGAGTGCCTACGCCCGGTCGCGGGAGCGGCGACTGCGGCGCGCCCTGGAGGCCGAAGGGCGGCGGCTGCACGTGCACGAGGCCGTGACCACGGTGGTGCCGCCGGGCGAGGTGACCCCTGCCTCCTCGGACCACTTCGCGGTGTTCACGCCGTACTTCCGGCAGTGGTCGCGACAACGGCCGCGGGACGTCCTGGGTGCGCCCCGCTCGGTCCCCGTGCCGCCCGGCATCGGCTCCGAGGAGCTGCCGTCCCGGGCCTCGCTGCCGGGAACCTCGCCGGGGCTGGCGGAGGGCGGCGAGGCGGCCGGCCGGAAGCGGCTCGCCGCCTGGCTCCGCTCCGGCATCGCGCTCTACGCCGACCGCCACGACGACCTGGCCGGGGACGCGACCTCCCGGCTCTCCCCGCACCTGCACTTCGGCACGGTGTCCCCCGTCGAGCTGGTCCACCGGGCGCGCCGCGCGGGCGGTCCGGGAGCGGAGGCGTTCGTGCGGCAGATCGCCTGGCGGGACTTCCACCGTCAGGTGCTGGCGGCCCGGCCCGGCGCGGCCGTCGCCGACTACCGCACCCGGCACGACCGTTGGCGGTCCGAGCGGACGGCCCGGGAGGACATCGAGGCGTGGCGGGAGGGCCGTACCGGCTGGCCGGTGATCGACGCGGCGATGCGCCAGCTGCGCCACGAGGGCTGGATGCACAACCGGGCCCGGCTGCTGACGGCGAGCTTCCTGGCGAAGACGCTGTACGTCGACTGGCGCGTCGGGGCCCGGTACTTCCTCGAGTGGCTGGTCGACGGTGACCTGGCCAACAACCAGCTGAACTGGCAGTGGGTCGCGGGCACCGGCACGGACACCCGCCCCAACCGGGTCCTCAACCCGCTGCTCCAGGCCAGGCGGTACGACCCCGACGGGGCGTACGTGCGGCGGTGGGTGCCCGAACTGAAGCAGGTGGCGGGCGCGGCGGTGCACGAGCCGTGGAAGCCGGCAGGCCCCGACCGCGAGCTCGTCGCCGCGTATCCGGAGCCGATCGTCGACCTCGCCGACGGGCTGGCCCGGTTCAGACGGGCGCGGAGCCGCGGTTGAGCGGCCCCCGCCGGCCCGGCCGGGGCCGCCGAACATCACCAGGAGTATCGCGGGCGCCCCTGGTGAGCCCTTCCATGGCGGCAAGGGGCTCCGCCGGGCCCCCGGGGCGCGGCGTGTGCCACCGAAGCGTGGTGGACATGCCAGGGCAACAGGTGTTCGACCTCGACGCACCGGTCCCCCGGCGAGGCCCGTCCGCGGCCCACGGCGTGCGGGGTCGGCACCCCGGCGCGGCAGCCTCCAGCGGCAGTGGCCAGAGACCGCTGCCCAAGCTCTACACATAAGGAAGAAATAAGGGCAAACTGGAGCATGCGGCGCTTATCGCAATGCCGCACCAGACGCGGTCTGGCCTGCAACGTCAAAGGAGACGACTCATGGCCAACTTGCACAGGGGTGACATATCGAGCCACCCCGATGTCTCCGAAATGCGGGACCGCTACGCCCGCATGCTCGGCGGTCGTGATGTGGCGCTCGTGGACGGGCCGGTGTTCCTGCTCGGCCTGTACTGCGCCGCCTCCCCGTGGATCCTGCACTACACGGCCAGCCAGCCCGCCCTCATGACCCACAACCTGATCATGGGCATCGCGATAGGCCTGCTGGCACTGGGATTCACCCGGGCACCCGAGCGCATGTACGGCCTGAGCTGGGCCATGTGTGCCCTGGGCATCTGGATGATCATCGCTCCGTGGATCGTGGGCAGGGGCCCGGACACGGGCGTCGTCATCAACAACATCGTCATCGGAGCCCTGGCCCTCGTCCTCGGACTGATATGCGCCGGTACGGCGGCGAAGAGCGCCCCCAGGCCGTAGAAGAGCCGGCCGTGGAAGAGCCGGCCGTGGAAGAGCCGTAAGAGCCTTCGAAGAGGAGACCGAGGAAAGGAAGGGAAGAACGCGGGGCCGGTCCGCCCCCGGCGGACCGGCCTCCGCGTTCCCGCGTCCGCGCGGCGGACGGTCACCGGGACGGCACCGGCCACGGCTTCCGCGGCAGGGTCCGACCGGTCTCCCGCAGCGACTTCGGGTGGGGCGGCACGGCCGGCCGGCCCGACGCGACGTCCGCGCGTCCACCCTCGTCGTCGCGGTCCAGGAAGCCCCTGTGATCCGGCGCGGTCAGCCGGTCACCGTGAAGGAGATCCACATGTCCGCGGGCAGGTCCGGCCGCCCCGGCACCGGCCGTGGCTCCCGGGTCCACGCGTCGCCGGCCAGGTCCCCGGCGACGCGCGGCCAGAAGCTCACCGCGGCCGGGTTGTCCTGCTGGAAGGCGATCTCCCACGGCCCCGGGTGCCGGGTGAGCACCTCGCGCACGGCCCGCAGCCCGATGCCCCGGCGCCGGGCGCCGCGTACCACGAAGAAGCTGTTCAGCACGCGGACCGGACCGTCGAGCCCGCGGACGAAGGCGAACCCGGCGGGGTTTTCTCCGCAGGTCAGCAGGTACGGCGCCCAGCCCGGCTCCGTGAAGGCGTACGTCACGCGTGCACTGCGGAAGGTGCCGTCGGCGGCGGGCAGGAGGCCCGTGAACCCCGTGAACCCCGTGAACTCGGACAGATCGTGGCGGAACATCAGCCACAGCCGCTCCACGGCGGGCCGGTCCTCGGGGGTCGCGGGGCGGACGGTGACGTCCGCGGTCATGATGTCGGTCATGAACCGAAGCCTCCCCGGCGGACTGCGGTCCGGCCGGGGAGGTGCGCTTCGATGGCGGTAACTCTAGCTCATGCCAAGGGCGTTGCCGTGACCGCCCCCGGGGATTCCGCGCCGGTCTCCTCGCTGACCTCCTTCGGGCCGAACGGCCACACCTTCTCCAGTCGCGCCCAGATCACGAAGGCCACACCGCCGAGGGCCAGCCAGGCCAGGGACAACTCGATGGGATGACGGCCCGGGGAGTTCTTGTCGGCGTAGCCGTAGATCACGCACCAGCCGACGAAGGCGATGACGCTCGGCAGGGGGTACAGCCACATCCGGTACGGACGGGGCAGGTCCGGCCGGCGTCGGCGCAGCACCGTCAGCGCGACGATCTGGGCCAGTGCCTGCACGATGACCATCACCGTGGTGAGCAACTGGATCAGGGTCGCGAGGTCGGTGTGGCGGCCGATCAGGAAGCCGACGGCGGTGATCACGCCCATGGTGGCGAGGCCGAGCATCGGGAAGCGGTGCCTCGGGTGCAGCTTGGCGTACGGGCGGAAGAAGACCCGGTCGCGGGCGGCGTCGTAGGGCACCCGGGAGCCGCCGAGCAGGCCGGCGAAGACGGAGGCGAACGCGGTGATCAGGATCAGCACGGTCACCGTGTCGGCCGCGCCCTTGCCCCAGGTCTCCTCCAGCACGGCGGAGGCCACGGAGGAGGAGGCGATGTCGTGCGGGTCGGTCATCCGGTGCCAGTCGATCACACCGAGGGTGCCGATCTGAAGCAGCAGGTAGATCACCATGATGCCGAGGATCGAGAAGAGGATGGAGCGCGGCAGCGTACGTCCGGGCTCCTTGATCTCGGCGCCCATGTAGGCGGTCGTGTTGTAGCCGAGGTAGTCGTAGATGCCGATGGTCAGGCCGGCCGCGAACCCGAGCCAGAAGTGGTTGCTCATCACATTGAAGGCCCCGGCCGGGTAGGTGAAGGCCATGTGTGGGCTGAAGTGAGTGGCGGCGGCGACGATCACCAGCAGCACGGAGGCGATCATCACGGTCCACATCACGGCGGTGATCCGGGCGATGTGCTCGATGCCGCGCCAGAGCAGGACCACCACCAGGGCGATGGCGCCGAGGCCGATCAGGTCACCGGCGGTCTGCCCGAGGCCGGGGGCGAGATAGCCGAGGTACTGGACGAAGCCGACCACACCCGTGGACATGATCAGCGGGATGAAGAGCATCGCCGTCCACACGAACAGGAACGGCATCAGACGGCCGGTGCGGTACTGGAAGGCCTGGCGCAGATAGAGGTAACTCCCGCCGGAGCCGGGCAGCAAGGCGCCCAGCTCGGCCCAGACCAGGCCGTCGCACAGCGCCAGGACCGCGCCGGCGACGAACCCGATGACCGCCTGGGGGCCGCCGAACGCGGCGACCATCAGCGGGATCGTCACGAACGGCCCGATGCCGCACATCTGGCTCATGTTGATCGCCGTGGCCTGGAACAGACCGACACGGCGGACGAAACCACCCGGGGGTGGCGGGCTACCGGACATGGGGGACTCCTGACGCGACGGGCGCGCGACGCCCGGCGGAGGGTGACTGGCGGATAAAGTTAAGGAGCCTTACTAGAGGCGTCAAGTGTGCGACAGGAATGCACGAGAATGGTGCGATGCCCGCCAGCGACGTCGTAGAGCAGCCGGAACAGCCCTGGAGCCGCCGGCGTCTGCGCAGTACCAACGAGCGGCTGCTGCTGGACCGGCTGCGCGCGCTCGGCGCCTCCTCGCGTGCCCAACTGGCCCGGGAGACGGGCCTGTCGAAGCCGACGGTCTCCAGCGCGCTGGCCTCGCTGGCGGCGGCCGGCCTGGTGCACGAGGTCGGCACGCAGGCCCCGGAGCGCGGGCGCACCGCCGTGCTCTACGCCCCCGATCCGGCCGCCGGGTACGCGCTCGGCGTGGACATCGGCCGGGGCTGGCTGCGCGTGGCGGTGGTCGACCTGGACGGCACGGTCGTGGCCCGCGCCGACATCCGCAACCGGGCCCGCGCCTCGGCCGCCCTCACCGACCTGGTCGTGGGCACCGCCCGCCAGGTGATCGCCAACTCGGGCGTGGACCCGGCCGAGGTGGTGCACGGGGTGGTGGGCACGCCGGGGGTGTACGACGAGAGGCAGCGGCGGGTGCGCTACGCGATGCACCTGCCGGGCTGGGGACGGGCCGGGCTGGTGGACGGCATACGCACGGAGCTGGGTGTGCCGCTGGAGGTGCACAACGACGCCAATCTGGCGGCGCTCGGCGAGTACACCTACGGCGTCGGCGCGGGCAGCCGGCTCTTCGCGTACATCCTCATCGGCACCGGCCTGGGGATGGGGGTGGTCAGCGAGGGGCGGCTGTTCACGGGCGCGCGCGGGCTGGCCGGGGAGATCGGCTTCCTGCCGTGGCACGGCAGGCAGAAGCCGGAGCGGCTGGAGGACGCGGTGTCGGGGGTGGCGGTGGTGGAGTCCGCCCGGCGGTTCGGGATGCACGGGCAGCTCACGGCGAAGGCCGTGTTCGACGCGGCCCGGCAGGGACATCCGGGCGCCGTGCGGGCGGTGGAGCTGGAGGGCGAGCGGATAGCGCACACCGTGGCGGCTGCCGCCGCCGTGCTCGACCCGGACCTCGTGGTGCTGGGTGGCGGTGTCGGGCACAGTGTCGATCTGCTGCTGCGGCCCGTACGGGAGCGGCTGCGGGCGCTGACCCCGCTGCGGCCCCGGATCGCGCCGAGCCGGCTCGGCGAGGACGCCGTCCTGCTGGGGGCGGTGGCCACGGCGCTGGACACGGCCCGCGACCTGGTGTTCGAACGCCGTACGGCCGGAACCTGACCCGTGCAACGGCCTCCACGGCGGGGGTCGTTGACACGCCCCGTGGCGCGCCCTAGCGTGGCCTGGGTTAGTAAAGTTTCCTAACTTTACGAGGCTGGAGACCGCCGTGTTCCCTCGCCCCGCCCGCCGGCTCCCCCTGACCGCCGCGCTCCTCGCCCTGGCCGGCTCCCTGGCCATCGGCGCCTGGGCCGGCCCCCGGGACACGGCGGAGTCCCGCCGGCCCGTCCGGATCACCCATGTCCCCTCCGCCGCCGGCACCAGCACCCCGCTGGCAGGCTACGCCGTCCAGTCCACGGCGAAGGTGGGCGACTCGGCGGCGGCCGTGTCCTCCCCCGGCTATCCGGCGCGGGACTGGTATCCGGCGGGCCCACGCTCCACGGTGCTGGCCGCGCTGCTGGCGAACGGCGTGTACGCCGACCCGTTCCACTCCACCGACCAGCAGAAGATCCCCCGGGCCGACTTCGAGGTGCCCTGGTGGTACCGCTCCGACTTCGCCGTCGGGGACACCCGGCAGCGCACCTCCCTCGACTTCAGCGGGGTCGTCTCGGCGGCGGACGTCTACGTGAACGGCCGGCAGGTGGCGAAGGCCGCCGAGGTGACCGGCGCCTACACCCACCACGAGCTCGACATCACCCCGCTGGTCAGGTCCGGCACCAACACGGTCGCCTTCCGCGTCCGGCCCAACGATCCGCTCAAGGACCTCACCATGGGCTGGATCGACTGGATCCAGCCGCCGCCCGACCAGAACATGGGAATCGTCCGGGACGTCCTGGTCCGCAGGGGCGGCCCGGTCGCGCTGCGCGACGCGCACGTGGTCACCGAGCTGGCGGTGCCGTCGCTCGCCACGGCCGACCTGACCGTCAAGGCCCGGGCCCGCAACGACACGGACGCGCCGGTCACGGCGGAGGTCGCCGGCAGCGTCGACGGGACCGGGTTCCGCACGACGGTGTCGCTCGCGGCACACGAGACGAAGACCGTCACCTTCTCCCCCGCCGACACCCCCGGCCTGCACCTCACCGACCCGAAGGTGTGGTGGCCGGCCGGCATGGGCGGGCAGCCGCTGTACGACCTCGACCTCACCGCCACCGTGGCCGGCACGACGTCGGACACCGCGCACGAGACCTTCGGCATCCGGGACGTGAAGGCCCCGCTGGACTCCGACGGCGCCCGGCAGTACCGGATCAACGGCCGCAAGCTGCTGATCAAGGGCGGCGGCTGGTCCCCCGACGAGTTCCTGCGCTGGGATCCCGCCTATGTCGAGGACCGCTTGAAGTACGCCCTGGACCTGGGCCTGAACACCCTCCGCCTGGAAGGCCACCTGGAACCGGACGAGTTCTTCGACCTGGCCGACCGCCACGGCGTGCTCACCCTGCCGGGCTGGGAGTGCTGCAACAAATGGGAGGGCCAGGTCAACGGCAGCGAGAAGGGCGACCGGTGGACCGATGCCGACTACCCGGTCGCCGGGGCGTCCATGGCCGCCGAGGCCGCGCGGCTGCGTGACCACCCGAGCGTCGTCTCCTTCCTGATCGGCAGTGACTTCGCCCCCGACGCGAAGATCGAGAAGACCTACCTGGACGCCCTGGAGTCCGCCGACTGGCCCACGCCCGTCGTCTCCTCCGCCTCCGACCGGTCCTCCCCGCGGCTGGGCAGCTCGGGCATGAAGATGACCGGCCCCTACGACTGGGTGCCACCCGGCTACTGGTACGCCAAGCGGGAGGGCGGGGCGACCGGGTTCAACTCCGAGACCAGCGCGGGTCCGAGCATCCCCACCCTCGACACCCTGCGCCGGATGATGACGCCCGCCGAACTCGACACCCTGTGGAAGGACCCGGACGCCAGGCAGTACCACCGTTCGCCGTCCCCCGTCTTCGGCACGCTGAAGATCTACGACGACGCCCTCGCCGGCCGCTACGGCGCCCCGACCGGTCTCACCGACTACGTCCGCAAGGCCCAGCTGGCCCAGTACGAGAACGTCCGCGCCCAGTTCGAGGCGTACGGACGCAACGCGACCGACCAGGACCGGCCCGCCACCGGGATGATCCACTGGATGTTCAACAGCGGCTGGACGTCCCTGCACTGGCAGCTCACCGACCGCTACCTCGACCAGAACGGCTCCTACTACGGCGCGAAGAAGGCGAACGAGCCGCTGCACATCCAGTACTCCTACGACGACCGCTCGGTCGTGGTGGTGAACAACCGGCCCGCCGCCGCCAAGGGCCTCACCGCGCGGGCCACGCTGTACGACCCCGACGGCACGCAGAAGTACGACAGGACCGTCACCGGCGTGGCGGTGGACGGGGGCGGGGCGCACGGCACACCGCTGACCCTGCCGTCCTCGGTGAGCGGGCTGTCGCAGACATATCTGCTCCGGCTGGTGCTGACGGACGCGCACGGCACGGAGGTGAGCCGGAACGTGTACTGGCTCTCCACCCGGCCCGACACCCTCGACTGGGACGGCACCACCTGGTACCACACGCCGACGACGAGCTACGCCGACATGAAGGGGCTCGCCTCGATGGCACCGGTCCCGGTGACGGCGACGGCGACGACGCGTTCGTCGGACGGCACCGCGACCACGACGGTGACCCTGCGCCACAGCGGAAGCGGCAAGACCCCCGCGCTGCTGACGGACGTGCACCTCGTGGACGGGCGCGGCAGGCCCGTGCTGCCGGTGCGCTGGTCGGACAACGAGGTGAGCCTGTGGCCGGGCGAGTCGGTGACGCTGACCGCCACCTACCGGACGGCCGACCTGCGCGGCTCGGCACCGGGTGTGCGGGTGTCCGGGTGGAACACGCCGGAGCGGACGGTGCCGGCGGCCTGACGCCACAGGGGGGTGGGCCTTCGCGGCCCACCCCCCTGTCCTGTCCCGGCTCAGCTCAGCTCAGCTCACGGTGAGCGCGGTGTCGTCGAGGACGAACGACGTCTGGAGCGTGGAGCCCTCGGTGCCGGTGAACTTGATCGTCACGGTCTGGCCGGCGTAGCTCGCGAGGTTGAAGCCGCGCTGGGTGTAGCCGCTCGCCGCGTTCAGGTTCGAGTAGGTCGCGAGGGTGGACAGCACCGTTCCGCTGCTGCTCAGCACCTGCGCCTTGAGGGTGTCGTAGGCCGTCGAGGTGGTCGTCTCGGCGGTGTCGACGTGGAGGTAGAAGCTCAGGGTGGCGCTCGTGCAGCCGGCGGGGATGGTCACCGACTGTGCGAGGGTGTCGGTGTGGGCGGAGCCGTAGCCGTTCAGCCAGGCCTTGTAGGAGCCGGCGCGGGCGGCCTCGCCGGTGTCGTTGGTGATCACACCGCTGGAGGCGGTCCAGGAGGTGGCGCCGGACTCGAAGCCGGGGTTGGCCAGGAGCTGGGCGGCCGTGCAGGTGCCGCCACCGCCACCGCCGCTGCTGCCGCTCGCGCCGGACAGCCACTCGGTGGCGTTGAGGGCGAGGGCCGCGTCGGTGGCGCTGGAGTCGTTCCAGCCGTCGTACAGGGTGTTGCCGGACTGGCCGGTGCCGTCGTCGATGGGTGAGCTGTCGCCCCAGAACGCGACCCGGCCGCTGCCGAAGGTGCTGGTGGCGAAGAAGGCGCCGGTGTTGCCGGAGTAACCGGTGCGGTAGAGCAGGCCCTTGACGGCCGCGTTGTCGGCCGGCTTGAGGGTGGCGGTCGTACCGCTGGCGATCAGGCTCTTGGTGACGGTGCCGAAGGAGCCGTGGAGCACCGGGTCGGTGCTGTCGCCGATCGCGGACGGGTGGTCGGAGCTGATGCTCAGGGAGTCGACGGAGAAGCCGAACGGGTCGGTGGAGTCGACGCTGTTGTTCGTCATCAGGTCGTTGAAGATCTCGACCGCGTCGTAGCCGTCGTTGTTGCGGTCGGCGCCGGTGTGGTCGGAGATCATGAACAGACCGCCGCCGTTCTTCACGAAGTTCATGATCGCCGTCTTCTCGGCGCTGGTGAACGGCGTGTTGGGTTCCGGCAGGACCAGCGTGTCGAAGTTCGACAGGTCGGTCGCGGACGTGCCGCCGTAGGCGAGGCTGGAGCCCGACGGCAGGGTCTTGAGGCTGTAGCCGCCGGTCTTCTGGAGCGCCACGCCCCAGGAGGACAGGGCGCCGGTCCAGTCCGTCTCGGCGGACGGGGTGGAGTCCTGGCCGAGCGGGTCGGGCTGGCTGGTGGAGATGATCCAGTCGGCGTTGCCGGCCGTCTCGGCGTGGGCGTTGTCGAACAGGACGCGGTGCGTGGTCGCCGCGTGGGCGGGGGCGCCGGTGCCGACCTGGAGGGCGGCTCCGGTGACCAACAGGCCCAGGCCGGCCAGGGCGGTGGTGAATATGCGGCGGGATCTTTCGGATCCGGGCATCCGTCGAACCTCCGTGAAGGGGTGGGGAAGAGGGCGGTGCGGGCGCCAAGTCTGCGCGCGTAGAACCCGCTTGAGGGTTCTACACGCGTCGAACGGTTGAAAGGTACATGGCATGAAGGGGCGGTGAACAGAGGCTTCCGCGGGCAACAGGAGCGGAGTGGCTCCGCTTACAGCGGGCACATGCCACATCAGCGGGGATCACCAACAAGAACTCAAGGAGGGGCGGCCATGGAGATCTCGGGCATCATCAGCGCCATCGTCATCGGCCTCGTCATCGGTGTGCTGGGGCGGCTGGTCGTCCCCGGACGGCAGCACATCGGGGCTCTGTGGACCATCGTCGTCGGCATCGTGGCCGCGCTGCTGGGCTCGGCGATCGCCGCCGGGCTGGGGGTCGCCGACACGAAGGGGCCCGACTGGATCGAGTGGCTCATCCAGATAGCCCTGGCGGCCGTCGGAGTGGCCGCGCTGGACCGGAGCCGGGCCCGTCGCTGAGTCAGTTCTCGTACACGTAGGGCGTCGTGGTGCTCAGCGCGTGGAAGCCGAGGCGGGCCAGGATCGGGCGGCTCATGGACAAGGCGTCGACGTAGACGTAGCGGTAGCCCTGGGCGGCGGCGACGCGGGCGCGGTGGGCGATCAGGGCGCGGTAGATGCCCCGGCCCCGCCAGGCCGCGACCGTGCCGCCGCCCCACAGCCCGGCGAACCGGGTGCCGGGCACCAGCTCCATCCGGGCGGCGGCGACGGGTTCGCCGTCGGCGAGGGCGACCACGGCGACGACCGTGCCGGGGTCGGCGGCCAGGCGGGCGAGCAACTGGTGCCGCAGGCCGCCGCCGTCGGTCCCGAAGACCCTCTCGTGCACGTCCACGACGAGGTCGACGCCGGCCGGATCGCCGGCCTCGACGAAACGGACGCCGGCCGGCGGTGCGGTGTCCAGCGGCAGCCCGGCCACCTCGGCCACCATGAGCGTCTCGGCGGGCTCGGCCCGGAATCCGGCGGCGAGCAGCCGGTCGCCGAGCTCGGCCGGCTCGTCGTGGCCGTAGAGCTTCCACTCGAAGTCCAGACCCAGGCCGCCGAAGTAGGCGATCTGCTCGCGGACGGTCCGGTCCACGTCCGCCGCGCCCAGGCCGGACCAGAGCACGCCGTTCCAGCCGTGCGCGTCCGCGACCTGGCGCACCACCCCGTCGGCCCGCTCGATCCGGGCCCCGGGTCCGTCGGGCCGGGCACCCTCGCGCAGGTCCCGGTCGTACACAGCGAGCACTGAGGCATGATCCATGTCCCCACTTCAGCACGCCGACCGGGCAGACACAAAGGATTTACCGGGCAGACCCGGAAGATGTGGCAGGAAGTCAGCGGCCGTCCGGCCGTACCGCCGCCAGGTAGGCGGTGAGGCGGTCGCGGTTGCGGGCCAGGCAGTCGATGCGGGCCTGGATGCGGTCGATGTGCCCCTGGAGCAGGGCGGCCGTCTCCGCCGGCACGTCCTCGGGAGCCGGCACGAGGTGATCCGGACCGCAGAGGTACGGCAGGATCACGCGGATCATCCCGGTGGTCAGACCGGAGTCCAGCAGGCCGCGGATCTGCCCCACCCGCGCGACCGCCGACTCGGGATAGCTGCGGTAGCCGTTGCCGGTGCGTTCCGGGTGGAGCAGGTGCTGTTCCTCGTAGTACCGCAGCAGCCGGGTGGGGACGCCCGTACGGCGGGACAGCTCACCGATCCGCATGCCGGCCTCCGGACTGACGCTTGACCTTCACACTGATGTGAGGCTTCGACCATGGTCGCATGACCCTGTCCTCCCAGGTCAAGGGCGGTCGCTTGCCGTGGTCGGGGCTGCTCGCCCTGTCCTGCGCCGCGTTCACCGCCGTACTGACCGAACTCCTCCCGGCGGGCCTGCTGCCCGCGATGGCGCCCCCGCTGGGGGTGGCCGAGTCCCGGATCGGCTTCCTCGTCACCGCGTACGCCGCCGCCTCGTTCGTGGCCGCGATCCCGGTGACCGCGGCCCTGCGGGGACTCCCCCGGCGGCCGGTGCTCTGCGGCACGCTGCTGGGGTTCGCCGTCAGCGACGCCCTGGTCGCGCTGTCGTCGTCGTACCCGCTCACCGTCGCGGCCCGGCTGCTGGCCGGGGCGATGGGCGGCACGCTGTGGGCGATGCTCGCCGGGTACGCGGCCCGGATGGTGCCGGCCGAGCGGCGCGGCCGGGCCATCGCGGTGGTGCTGGCCGGGATCACACTGGCCCTGGCGCTGGGCGTGCCCGCCGGTACCACGCTGGCCGGAGCGATCGGCTGGCGGTCCGCGTTCGGGGCGCTCGCCGTACTCGCCGTGCTGCTCGTGGGCTGGGTACGGCTGCGGGTGCCGGGCTTCCCGGGCGAACCGCCGCACGCGCGCGTGCCCCTGGTCCGGGTCGCCGTACGCCCCGGGATCCGCCCGGTGCTGTCCGTGACGCTGTTCCTGCTGCTGGGGCACCAGGTGATGTACACGTACCTCGGCCCGTTCGCCGCGCACGCGGGGTACGGCCGTACGGGCGTGCTGCTCGCGGCGTTCGGGTCCGCGACGGTGGCCGGCATCTGGCTCACCGGCGTGCTGGCCGACCGAAGGCCACGCCCCACCCTGCTCATGGCGCTCGCCCTGGTCGCCGCCGTGCCGCCGGCGCTGGGCCTGGGCGCCCGGGTGCCCGGGCTGCTGGTCGGCGCGGTGGCGCTGTGGGGCGTGGCCTTCGGCGGGGCGCCCACGCTGATCCAGACCGCGCTGGTCGACGCGTCGGGGCCGGCCGACGCCGATGTGGCGACCTCGTTGCAGACCACGGTGTACAACGCGGGCATCGCCGCCGGTTCGCTCACCGGCGGTCTGGCGCTGGACGCCGCGGGCGCCGGGGCGCTGCCCTGGACCGCGCTGCCGCCGGTCCTGCTGGCGCTCGCGACGGTCGCGGCCGGGCGCCGGTACGCCTTCCCGGCGCGGCGACCGGCTGTTGCCGCTGGGGCAAACGCGCTGGCCGGGTCGGCCGCGGTGGTCGTAGCCTGCCCTGCCGGAGATCATGCCGTGAGGAGGCGGGCCGATGGTACGGGACAGTGAGCTGCGGTATCTGCGCCGCTGTGTGGAGCTGGCGACAGAGGCGCTGGACGCCGGGGACGAGCCCTTCGGGTCGGTGCTCGTGGCCGGGGACGGGACGGTGCTGGCGGAGGACCGCAACCGGGTGGCGGACGGGGACCGCACCCGGCATCCCGAGTTGGAGCTGGCCCGCTGGTCGGCCGCGCACCTGACGCCCGAGGAGCGTGCCGCGGCGACCGTCTACACCTCCGGCGAGCACTGCCCGATGTGCGCGGCGGCGCACGCCTGGGTGGGGCTCGGCCGGATCGTGTACATCGTCTCCTCCGTCCAGCTCTCCGCCCTGCTGGCCGAGTTGGGCGTGCCCGCGCCCCCGGTGCGCACGCTGCCCGTGCGGGACATCGCGCCGGACGTGGCCGTGGAGGGACCGGTGCCCGAACTGGTGGACGAGGTACGGCAGTTGCACCGCCGCCACCGCGCCAGGAGCTTCGAGGGCGCCTGAGGCTCAGCCGAGTTCGAGGGTGGTGACGCCGAACACCCGCTCCCGGGCGTACGCGCGCACCGGTCCCGTGTACATGCGGGCGGTCTCGAACGAGGGGCGCAGGCCCGCCGCTTCGGCGAGGGCGACGCCGGCCGCGTTCGGCTCGGGGACGTCGATCGCCACCTCGCTGCCGGCCGCCTCGGCGGTGAGGGCGGCGAACAGGGCGCGGGCGTCGTCGGCGGTGTCCGCGAAGAGGGGGCCGATGCGCAGGGTGTCGTGGCCGGGGCGGAGCACGCCGTAGCCGGTCGGGCGGCCCTCCCTCTCACGCAGGACGGCACGGTGGCCGGGTGTGCGGAGCCACTCGGCGAGGAAGCGGGGCCGGTCGGCGGGGTGGCAGGTGCTGTCGTAGGCGGTCAGCGCGGCCAGGTCGGCGGGCCCGGCCGGGCGGACGCCGGTGGGCGTGCCGCCGTCGGGGGCGATGCCGGTGAAGCGGATGGTGCGGTGGGCCGAACGGAAGCCGGACTGGCGGTAGTTGCCCTGCTGGGCGACGACCCCGTCCAGGCCGACCGTCCGGTTCCCGGCGTGTGCCAGCGCGGTCTTCCACGTGGTGAGCCCGTGTCCCTGGCCGCGCAGGTCGGGGCGGACCAGGTAGCAGCCGAGGAAGGCGTAGTCGGGGCCGTGGTTGACGACGGAGATGGCCGACACCGGCTCCCCGTCGATCCGGCCGAGGAAGAACCCCTCGGGGTCCTGCGCGAAGAACGCGGGCCCGTCGGACAGCCCGGGATTCCAGCCCTCCGCAGCCGCCCACCCGCTGATCACCGGCCAGTCGTCGAGGGTGGCCCGTGTGACGACGAGGTCGTGGGGGGTCGCCGAGGTCATCGATGCGCTCCGTTTCCGTCGGGTGGGGCTGCCGGTACGGCACGGCCGTCCGCCGGCCGCCCGCAGCATCCTTCCGAATCGAGGGAGGCCGCGCCATGGGGAGATCGGACGATACGGCTGGACTCCGTCTACCGGGCTGGGCAGTTGGAGACGCTTGGATACGGCGATACATGGTGGGAGGGCACGGGGATCGGCCGGATCGGCTTCGCGGTGCCGTCGGCCGCTCCGCGGGGCGGTACGGCGTCGGTGGGGGGGCACGGGCCCGCACCCAACGTCTGCCGCAGCCTTCACCGCACCCCTCGCGGGAGCGCACGGCCCCGCCGGGCCGGGGTCCGGTGGGGCCGTGTGCGGGGTGGGTCAGTGGGGGCGGCCGGGGCGGAAGCGGCGGTACAGGACCGCGCCCGTGAGGAGGAGCGCGGCGCTGCCGGCGACGGCCGGGGCCGTCACGTCCGCTCCCGTGTGGGCCAGCGTGGAGGTCGTCGGGTGCGGAACGGGGTGCGACCGGACGGGGGCCGGCGGCTTCGGGGCCCGGTGCGTCGGGGCCGGGGTCCGCGGGGGCCGGGTCGGTTCGTCGCCGGGGCCGTTGACCGACTGGTTGCCGTGCGCCGGGTTGCCGATGCCGACGACGTCGACGCTGTTCCCGCTGACGTTGACCGGCAGGTCGACGGGGAGCTGGATGCCGTTGCCCGAGAGCACCCCGGGCGAGTCCTCGGCGGCGCCGTGGGCGGACGCCCCGCCGGACGTGGCCGACGCCCCGCCCTTCCCCGTGCCGCCGCTCTTCGCTCCGCCGGTGTTCGCGCACGCGTTGCCCGCGGCCGGATTGAGCAGCCCCACGACGTCCACCGTGTTGCCGCAGACGTTCACCGGCACGTGCACCGGCAGCTGGATGCCGTTGCCGGAGACCAGCCCGGGCGAACCGGCCGCCGAGCCGTGGGCGTCGGACCCGCCCGCCGCGAAGGCGGTGGACACCGGCAGCGCCACGGCCATCGCGCCGGACGCGGCGGCGACGGCGATCACACCGTTTCGGGTAGCCCGTCTCATAGGTTCCCTGCCTTCCAGACATCATCGCGAGTACTCACCCGCACCACCTAAAACGGAGTCCACCCGATCGGAGTTATGGCTGATCGGCCTTTCACCCCATCGAGCGGCACGGTTATCGAACTGCGTGTAAAGCCGCTGAAGATCACCAACGGGGCACGGAGGGCGGGCACGGTACACCGCCGGCAGCCGCCCCGCTCGCCCGGAGGCGGGCCGTCCGGGGCCCGCTTAACCTGATCCGAGGGCGCCGACCCCGGTCCGCGGCGGGCGCCCCGGGAGGCGAACGATGCTGGCCAAGCTGTCCACACGGCCCGCCGTCCGGCGCTGCGCGGGTGCCTCGGCCCTCGCCCTCGCGCTGCTCGGTGCCGGGCTGCCCGCGGCTGCCTCCGACCAGCCGCAGCCCGACCTGTCCCGGTTCTACCGGCAGAAGCTCACCTGGGCCCCCTGTCGGGGGACGGCCATGCCGAAGGACCTCCAGTGCGCGAAGGTCACCGTCCCGCTCGACTACGCGCGACCACGCGCCGGCACGCTCGACGTGGCGCTGGCCCGCTACCGCGCCGGCGGGACGTCCCAGGGCTCGCTGCTGCTGAACTTCGGCGGTCCGGGCGCCGCCGGCATCCCCTCTCTGGCCTCCGAGGGCAAGCAGTTCATGGACCTGACCAAGGGCTATGACCTGGTCACCTTCGACCCGCGCGGGGTCGGCCGGTCCTCCCCCGTCAGCTGCGGCGACGGGAGCGGCGATGCCTCGGCCGTGACCGGGAAGGACACCGACATCAGCCGTCCGCGGACGCTGCTCAACCGGTTGCGGCAGGCCGCCGACCAGTGCGCCCGGTTCTCCGGCCCGGTGCTGCCGCACATCGGCACCGTGAACGCCTCCCGCGACCTGGACGTCATCCGCCAGGCGCTCGGCGACGGCCGGCTCAACTACCTCGGCTTCTCGTACGGCAGCCGGCTCGGCGCGGTGTACGCGGCGCAGTTCCCCGGCAAGGTCGGCCGGGTCGTGCTGGACGGCGTGGACACGCTGACCGAGTCGCTGGCCGAGCAGGGGGTGGCGGGGGCCGAGGGGCAGCAGACGGCGCTGGACGACTTCCTGGACTGGTGTACGACGGACCTCGGCTGTCCGTTCGGGCAGGACCGGCGCAGGGCCGGGGACCAGGTGATCCGGCTGGTGCGCTCGCTCGACGAGAACCCGGTGCCCACGGACTTCGGCGGATCGTTCTCCGGCCAGGACCTGGTGGGCGCCATCGGGCAGGCCCTGTACAGCAGGGAGCTGTGGCCCTCGCTGGAGCGGGCGCTGGCCTCGCTGATCGACGACGGCGACACCCGGGGCGTCCTGGCCTTCGCCACGGGCGGCATCGGCCTGCCCCACGAGCGGCACCGGACGGACGGCGGGCTGGCCGACGCCCAGGACGTCCCGGCGGACAACCTGCCGGCGGCGCTGATGGCGATCAACTGCGCGGACGACCCCGACCGGCCCACCGCGGCACGGCTCACCGAGGACCTGAGGGACCTGCGGGCCGCCTACGACCAGGCCTCGCCGGTCTTCGGCCGCTACCGGCTCACCCAACTGCTGCTGTGCTACGGCCGGCCCCAGGGCACCGACTTCATCCGCGACCGGGTGAAGGACGTGCGCTCGGCGAAGATGCTGCTCGTCGGCACGCGCGGCGATCCGGCGACGCCGTACCGGTGGACCGTGGAGACGGCGGACCGGCTCGGCCCGTCGGCGGTGGTGCTCGACAACAGGGGTGAGGGCCACACCGGGTACTCGTCCTCCCTGTGCGTGCACCGCAAGGTCAACGACTTCCTGCTGTACGGCTCGCTGCCCGCGAGCGGCAGCTCCTGCCCGGCCGACGCGAGCCGCCAGAGTGTCACCTCGGACAGCACCGGCTGAGGGCCGCACACCACCGGCCGCCGGTCCCGCCCGCGCCGGCCCGCACCGGATGTGGCGCATCCGGGTGAATGCCGCGCACCGGGGCAACCTCCCGGCCGCGCCGGCCGTCCCACTCGACAAGGCGCGCCCAGGCCGCCGTATCCCCCATCCCGTACGTGACCGCGACAGGGAGCCCGTCATGCGCATGCGCGCCGTCATCGCCGTACCCGCCGCTTCGGCCGCCGTGGCGGCCCTGCTGCTGACCGCCCCGCAGAGCCAGGCAGCCCCCGGCCGGGACCGGCCCGCCCGCTGCGCCGAGAAGGCGCTGACGATCCGGGCGAAGGCCGTGACCGGCCACCCGACCGTGCTGCGCGCCAGCGTCACCAACCGCGGCACACGCGCGTGTGCCGTCGACCGGGTGCCCACGGTGACCTTCGGGGACCTGGACGGGATCGCGTTGCCGGTGCCGGAGGGCGGCGCGGGCGGCTACCGGCTCGCGGCGGGCGGCACGGCCTACGCCGACGTGCGGACCATCGCCGACCCGGCGGACCCGGAGGCCCGCCGGGTGGTGGGGGTCGGGGTGGCGGCGTCGGCCGCGCACGGGGGCCGCTCCTTCACCGCGGGGCGGCTCGGCACCGGGCGCCGGGTGCTCGTCTGGGAGCCGGTGACCACCTGGTGGCAGCGGTCGGCGGAGGCCGCCGACCGCGCCATCGGGCTCGGCTGACCGATCAGTCGAGCACCAGCTCGGGCGAGTAGAGGTCCAGCCACTGCGCGAGGTCCAGGGTGCGTTCCAGGCCGCGCCGGGCCGCCTGGGTGGAGACCGGCGCCTCGCGTTCGGCGGCCTGCCGGACCCGGTCCCGGTCGACGAGGTCGAAGACGGGGTGGGAGGGCCGGCCGAGCAGCTCCTTGGTCTGCTCCTGGAGGGCGCGGGCGTACCGGGGGTCCTGCGTGGACGGGTACGGGCTCTTGACGCGCTCGTACACCGAACGCGGCAGGACGTCCGCCGCCGCCTCCCGGAGCAGGCTCTTCTCCCGGCCGTCGAAGGACTTCAGGGCCCAGGGCGCGTTGTAGACGTACTCGACCAGCCGGTGGTCGCAGAACGGCACCCGGACCTCCAGCCCGACGGCCATGCTCATACGGTCCTTGCGGTCGAGCAGCATGCGCACGAAGCGGGTCAGGTGCAGGTGGCTGATCTGCCGCATCCGGAACTCGAAGTCGCTCTCGCCGTCCAGCCGGTCGATACCGGCGACGGCGGTGCGGTAGCCGTCGGCGACATAGCTCTCCAGGTCCAGGGACTTGACGAGGTCGGCGCGGACCACGCCGGCGTCCTCGCCGAAGTGGCGGCCCATGGTCGTCAGCCACGGGAAGGTGTCGGCGCGGCGCGCCTCCTCGTCGAAGAACTGGAGGTAGCCGCCGAAGACCTCGTCGGCGGACTCGCCGGACAGGGCCACCGTGGACTTCTCCCGGATGGCGCGGAAGAGCAGCAGCAGGGAGCTGTCCATGTCGCCGAGGCCGGACGGCAGGTCGCGGGCCCGGATGACCTGGGCGCGCACGGCGGGGTCGGCGAGGGCGTCGGCGTCGAGGACGATGTCCTGGTGGTCGGTGCCGGCGAGCCGGGCCACGTCGTGCACGAAGGGCGTGTCGGGGGTGCCGCGCAGTTCGTCGGCGACGAAGTTGTCGGTCTGGCCGACGAAGTCGACGGCGAAGCTGCGCACCTTCTCGCCCTGCGCGGCGAGTTGCCGGGCGGCCAGCGCGGTCATGGCGGAGGAGTCGAGCCCGCCGGAGAGCAGGGTGCAGCGCGGCACGTCGGCGACCAGCTGGCGGCGCACGATGTCGTCGAGGAGCGAGCGCACGGTGGCGATGGTGGTGTCGCGGTCGTCGGTGTGCGGGCGGGTCTCCAGGCGCCAGTACACGCGGGTGGACAGGCCGGAGCGGTCGACGGTGACGACCGTGCCGGGCTCCACCTCGCGCATGCCGTCCCAGAAGGCGTGGCCCGGCGTCTTGACCATGACGAACAGCTCGCGCAGGCCGTCCAGCGTGACGCGGGGCCGGACCAGCGGGTTGGCGAGGATCGCCTTGGGTTCGGAGCCGAAGAGGACGCCGTCGGCGGTGGGCTGGTAGTAGAACGGCTTGATGCCCATGCGGTCGCGGATCATGACCAGCTTGTCGTGGCGGCCGTCCCACACGGCGAACGCGTACATGCCGTTGAGCCGTTCGGCGACGGCGTCGCCCCACTCCAGGTAGCCGTGCAGCACGACCTCGGTGTCGGAGTCGGTGGTGAACCGGTGGCCGCGGTCCGCGAGTTCCCGGCGCAGCTCGGTGAAGTTGTAGGTCTCCCCGGAGTAGACGAGGGCGACGGTTCCCTCGGGGGTCGGCAGGGACATCGGCTGACGGCCGCCCGGCAGGTCGATGATGGCGAGCCGGCGGTGTCCCAGGGCGGCGGGGCCCTCGGTCCAGGTGCCGCGGTCGTCCGGGCCCCGGCAGGCCATCGTCTCGGTCATCGCATGCAAAGTGGTGGCCTCGGCCGCGAGGTCACGGTCGAAGGAGACCCATCCGGTGATGCCGCACATGCGCTACCTCCTGCCTCCGGCTGCCCGTCGGTCCCGCGTTCACCTGCGCTTTCGCGGTCGCGGGGGAATCGGCCGGCAAACCAGTTGTATCGAGCACCTACATAACGAGCGTCCGTCAGGCGGTCCGCCGAGTCAACGCGGCCGTAACACGGCACGGACGTCCGCCCCACGGTTTCAGCCGCGTTTCAGCCGCGTTTTGCCTCAGCGAAATCCGTGGACAGGCCCGCCACCGGGCGTGGGGCGACATGAACCGGCCACAGGCAAAAACTTCCTCAAGCAGTCCGAGCGGTACGCCCCGCCACGGCTTCGCGGTCAGAAACAAGTCCGGCGCCCCGGTCGGTTCGGCCGACTGCTCCACCGGCAGTCCGCGGCCCGCGTCCAGGACGCGGACGACCGCGTCGGGGCAGGCCGGCCCAGGACGTCGAAGGCCCGCATCGCGCCGCAGGGCGTCAGGCCGATCTCGCGCGGGGTGCGCGAGGGCCACGGTCCGCGCGACCATCCCGCCCGTCGAGTGGCCGACCGGCGCACACCGCTCAACGCCGAGGTGATCGAGGAGCGCCACGACGCCCCGCGCCGGTTCGGCGGCGGTCCGCGCCCCGGCGCCCGCGCTCGTGGCCCAGGCGGGTGCGGCACAGTCCGGTTACCGGCGAGTACGGCAACCGGCCACCGGGGCGCCTCACCGCCGTCCGCCGGGAACGGCGGCGGCGGTCAGCACGGGCGCCGAAGCCCGGATTACCCCGAATGCCGTAATGGTGAATCCGCCCTATCGTCGTGTCATGGAGCACGCACTGAGTCCCGTGACCCTTGCCGAACTGCGGCGCCCGCGCCCGTATCCGGCAGTCTCCGTACTGACCCCGACGCACCGTCGGGAACGCGGAAGCGGCCAGGATCCGGTCCGGCTGCGCAACGCGCTGACCGAGGCGCGCAGGCGCCTGGAGTCCGACCCCGCCGTCACCCGTGAGCGGCGCGCCGACGTCGTGGCACAGCTCGACCGCGCCCTCGCGGAGGTCGACCTGACACATGCCGAGGACGGTCTGGTGATCTTCGCCGCGCCGGGTGAGCACCAGGTCTGGTCCCTGGCCCGGACCGTCCCCGAGCGGGTGGTGCTGTCCGACACCTTCCTCACCCGCAACCTGGTCGCCGCACACACCGCCGAGCGGCCCTACTGGGTGCTGTCCGTCGCCGCGGACCGCGTCACCCTGTGGAGCGGCGGCCCGGACCGGGTCGTGGAGGACCACTGGGGCGGCTTCCCGCTGGAGCGCAGACGGGAGAACTTCGACGCGGAGCGCCAGATGCAGATCGGCGATCTGCCGAGCACCTTCCGCGACGAGGGCACCCGCCAGTTCCTGCGGGAGGCGGACACCGCCATGAGCACGGTCCTGCGCGAACAGCCCCGGCCGCTCTACGTCATGGGCGAGCAGGCGGCGCTGTCGCTGCTGGACGAGGTCGGCAGCGTCGCCAAGTCCGCCGTGCACGTCCCGCACGGCGGCCTCGGGCACGCCGGCCCCGACGCGGTCTGGCAGGCGCTGCGCCCGGTCCTGGCGGAGGAGTCCCGCAAGGACACCACGGCCGTGGTCGAGGAGCTGACCTCCGCGCGCGGTCACCGCACGTACGCGGCCGGGCTGGACGAGCTGTGGCAGAGCGCCCGGGAGGGCCGGGTCCGGCTGCTGGCCGTGGAGGAGGACTTCCGGGCCACCGTCCGCGATGTCGGCGAGCACCTGGTGCCGGCCGAACCCGGCGACCTCGACGCCCGCGACGACATCGTGGACGAGATCGTCGAGCAGTGCCTGGAGACGGGCGCCGAGGTGCACTTCGTGCCCGACGGCGCCCTGGGCGACGCCGACGGCATCGCGGGAGTGCTGCGGTACTGATCCTGCGGGGCCGGCCCTTGCGTCGGCGTACGCTACGGCGTGATCGTCGGCGTAAGGGAGCGCGTACATGGGTGACCTGCTGGGTGTGGCGGTACTGGGTGCCGGACACATGGGGGCCGATCACATACGACGGCTCGACCAGGTGGTCAGCGGAGCCAGGGTCGCGGCGGTGGCTGATCCCGATGCCGAGCGGGCCGCGTCAGCGGCGGCCGGCCTCGACGGGGTCAGCGTGCACACGGACCCGGTGGCCGCGCTCGACGCGCCCGGCGTGGCGGCCGTCCTGATCGCCTCCCCCGGCCCCGCGCACGAGGAGGCGCTGCTCGCCGCCTTCGCCCGCCGGCTGCCGGTGCTGTGCGAGAAGCCCATGGTGCCGGACTCCGCCGGTGCCCTGCGGATCGTGGAGGCCGAGGCGGCGCTCGGCCGCCGGCTGGCACAGATCGGCTTCATGCGCCGCTACGACGCCGAGTACCGGCGGCTCAAGGCCCTGCTGGACGGGGGCCGCCTGGGCCGGCCGCTGATGCTGCACTGCACGCACCGCAACGTCTCCTCCCCCGCCGGCTTCACCAGTGCCATGCTGATCAACAGCTCGGTCTCGCACGAGATCGACGCGGCCCGCTGGCTGCTCGGGCAGGAGCTGACGGCGGTCACCGTGCTGCGGCCCACGCCGTCCTCGGGCGCGCCCGAGGGCCTGCTCGACCCGCAGTTCGTGCTGTTCGAGACCGAGCGGGGCGCCCTGGTGGACGTGGAGGTCTTCGTGAACAGCGGCTTCGGCTACCAGGTGCGCTGCGAGGCCGTGTGCGAGGCGGGCAGCGCCCGGATCGGCGACGAGCACACCATGGTCGTCACCACCCGGGGCAGCGCCCGGGAAGAGGTGGCGCAGGACTACCTCGTCCGCTTCGCCGACGCCTACGACCGTGAGGTGCAGGCGTGGGTCGACGCGACCCGGCGCGGGGAGGTCACCGGGCCGGACGTGTGGGACGGCTACGCGGCGTCCGCCGTCGCCGAGGCGGGGGTCCGTGCGCTTCGGACGGGAGGCCGGGTGGCCGTCGACCTGGCCCCGCGTCCGGACCTGTACGCCACCGCGGGCCGCTGACGCCGGCTGCGCGGGCGGCCGGTGCCGTCCGGCCGGCCGGCGACCGGACCGCCGCCGCCGAGGTGTCACCGCCTCACACCCCGCCGAACAACGCGCTCAGCCCCCGCTCCACCACGTCGGCCACGTCCTCCTGCCCGCCGGCCACCACCTCGTACGTGCGTACCAGGAAGCGCCGCAGCGACGACGCCGGGAACAGCAGCAGGGCCATGCCGTGCGGCGAGTGGAACTCCACCACCGTCCGGGTACGGCCGTACGGCCATATCTGCACGTCCCCGTGGCCGGCCGGGGCCCGCAGCCCCTGGTCGAGCAGGGTGCGCGCGAAGGTCCAGGTGACCTCCTCACCGTGCAGCGCGGCCTCGGCCGGGAAGTCCACGAACACGGCGAGGGGGTCGTCGGCGGTGTAACGAAGAGTGGCGGACACCGGGACCTCCTGGTCCTGGGCGGTGACGAGCCGGGCCTCGGCGAGCTGTTCGACGGTGATGTCCATGCTCTTAAGGAGTCGGCTCGGTCCTGTCACATGCCGCCAATTCCGGTCAGACTTCGTCAGGTACCGGCCGCTCCGTATCGTCACGGAACACACAGCCGTCGAACATGCGCTTGAACACGGGGGCCGAGCGGCCCGAATTGGCTCAACTCGCGTAGCGGTGCTACGACTTGGCCACCCCAGCGGGTACGCCGTTCGTACCCGCGAATCCCTCCGGGAAGACTCTGGCATATGCCAAAAGCACCACCGTATCGTGTGTTGCCAAATCCCTTACAGGGCGTCGCGGGCTGTGCGACAGTCGTAGCGGTCCCCCGTCGTCCCCGCCGTACCGTCCCCCATCGGAGTCCGTCATGCCGTCCCCAGTCTCCGCGGACCGCCCAGCCGCCCAGCCGCCCGGGCGCGGCTCGGTCGAGGCGCTGATCACGCAGGCGCGGCGGCTCAAGGGCGACGTGGACGCCGTACGGCGGGACACCCGGAGCGACGGTGCGGACCCCGAGGAACGCTGGCAGCGCGCCCTGTACGACCTCGCCCTGCACCAACTCGACGATCTGGACGCCCACTTGGCCCAGCTGCGGGACGGCCCGCAGCCCGCCCCGGCCGAGCCCGCGGCGCCGCCCGCGCCGGCCGCCGTCCCGAGCGGCTCGCTGCTCACCCGCGTCGGCAGCGCCGAGTGGGATCTGCTGACGGACGAGGCCACCTGGTCCGGCGAGCTGTACCAGATCCTCGGCCTCGACCCGGACCGTCCGGCGCTCACCCTGGACGAGCTGCCCAGCCTGGTCCTGGACGAGGACCGGCCGAAACTCACCGCGATGGTCACGGACTGCCTGGTCGACGCCAAGCCGATCGACGGCGAGTTCCGCGTCGTACGGCCCGACGCCTCCGTGCGGACCGTGCACATGATGGGCGAGCCGGTGCTCGGCGCCGACGGCGGCACGGCCTCCATGTGGGCCGTGCTGCGCGACGTCAGCGAACTGCGCCGCAGCCAGCGGACGGTGCGCGAGACCCGTGACTCGCTGCACCTCCACCGCCGGCAGCAGCAGACCGAGCACCGGATCGCGGTCGAGTTGCAGGAAGCCGTGCTGCCGCCCTGGCGCGGCTCCCTGCGGCTCCCGCGCCAGGGGCCGGGCGCGCTGGACCTGGCGGCCCACCGCCTCCCGGCCGCGACGCCCACGCTGCTCGGCGGCGACTGGTACGACGCCCTGGAACTGACCGACGGCCAGATGCTGCTCAGCGTCGGCGACCTCACCGGACAGGGCGTGGCCGTCGCCTCCGGCATGGCCACGCTGCTCGGCGCCGTACGCGGGATGGCGATGGCCGGCACGGAGCCCGGCCAACTGCTCACCCTGCTCAACCGGTTACTCGACACCACCGTGCAGCCCGCCCTCGGCAGCGCCGTCTGCTGCCGCTACCGGCCCGAGACCCGCACACTGGTCTGGGCGCAGGCAGGACACCCCGCCCCGCTGCTGTACCGCGACGGGACGGGGCGCGTGCTGAACACACCGGACGGGGTTCTGCTCGGCGCCTCCTCGGGCGCCGTCTACGGACAGTCCGTCGTCACCCTGCGACCGGGCGACCTTCTCCTCCTGCACACCGACGGGCTGCTGTCGGGCCACAGCGGGACGGCGGCCGTGGACCGGCTGCTCGGCCTCGCCCCACGGTTCGGAGCGGCGCGCACCGCGCAGGACTGTGTGCGAACGGTCGTCGAGGAGTTCGGTGGAGCCGGGCGCGAGGACGACGCGTGCGTGCTCGTCGTCAAGGTCACGACCTGACGGTCACCACATGACCGACCCTCCGGGCCGGGCAGCGCACACGCCCCTACGCCTGTGCGCTGTTGCCCTCCCCCTTGCTCCTCGGCTTGGGCAGGGCCAGCCTGATCTCCTCCCGCAGCTCGTGGATCTTCGGGTAGCCGGCGTACTCCGCGGTCAGCCGGTACATCTGCCGCAGCCGGTCCCAGGTGCGCCGGGAGGAGTTCGAGCCCATCGACATCAGGGCCAGCCGGGCGTAGCGGTCGGCCTGTTCGGGGTCGTCGGCGATGAAGCAGGCCGACGCCATGGACAGATGGTCGAAGATCTTCGACCGCTCCCGCCCGTCGACGCGCAGGGCGAGGGCCTTCTCCGCGTAGTGCTGGGCGGGCGCGGCCGCCCCCGGGTCGAACTCCGCCAGGGTGCGGTACGCGAGCGCCTGCATGCCGTACAGATCCTCGTCCTTGAAGGTCTGCATCCAGTCCGGCGGTTCCACGTCCTGCCGGTCGGAGACGAAGAGGTCCTCCGCCCGCCCGAGCGTGCGGCGCATCGCCTGGCCCTTGCCCATCGACGCCTGCGCCCAGGCCTCGATGGTGTGGAACATCGCCTTCGTCCGTGGTTGCAGGCGGTCCCCGGCGCCGGACTGGGCGAGCTTCATCAGATCCAGCGCGTCGTCCGGCCGGCCGAGGTGCACCATCTGCCGGGCCGCCCGCGACAGCGCCTCACCCGCGCGCGGACGGTCACCGCCCTCTCTGGCGGCGTGGGCGGCGATGACGAAGTACTTCTGCGCCGTGGGCTCCAGGCCGACGTCGTGCGACATCCAGCCCGCGAGGACGGCGAGGTTGGCCGCGACGCCCCACAGGCGCCGCTGGAGGTGGGGGGGATGGTGGTAGGCGAGCATGCCGCCCACCTCGTTGAGCTGGCCCACGACCGCCTTGCGCTGCAACCCGCCGCCACGGGCCGCGTCCCAGGCGCGGAACACCTCGACCGAGCGCTCCAGCTCCTCGATCTCCTGGGACCCGATGGGGGCGGCCTCGTAGCGGTCGAACCCGGCGGGGTCGGCGTGCAGGGGGTCGTCGAGGACAGGGGCGTCGGCCTTCAGGGCCGGGTCGGTGTGCAGCCAGTCGTGCATGGCGCTGCTGAGTGTGGATCCCGCGGCGAGCGCGGCACCCGCGCCCACCAAGCCGCGTCGGTTGAGCATGAGGTCCATTCCCGTGAATTCGGTGAGGACCGCGGCGGTCCGTTCGGGCGCCCACGGCACACCGTCGGGATGTTCCTCGATCCCGTCGCTCTGCCGTTTCCCCGTACGCCCGTGCCGCACCAGACCTAGGTCCTCGATGGTCACGACACGGCCGAGACGCTCGGTGAACAGGGCCGCCAGCACCCGCGGCACCGGATCGCGCGGGATCTCTCCCATGTCGATCCACCGCCGCACCCGGGAGGTGTCGGTCGCCAGCTGGGGGTGGCCCATGGCCGCCGCCTGCCGGTTGACCAGCCTCGCGAGTTCGCCCTTCGACCAGCCGGCCAGGCCGAACAGGTCCGCAAGGCGGGTGTTGGGTCGTCCGCTCACATCAAGCCCCCAGGTTCTCGGCTGAGTTGACAGTAGCCGGGTGCACGTTGCCGGGCGACTATTCGCCATGGTTCGCCAGGGTCCGCCAGATGGTGTGCCACCGGCGATCGGGTGTCAGGTAGGAACGCGCCACCCCGACCCGGTCGCCACCCGCATATGACGGCCGTATACGGCCGAGCACGGCGGGCGATGACGGGCACATTCCCCAGGGTGTACCCCGACGGCCGGGCCGGGTGGGCGCACGCTCCCGGAACCACGCTCACGGGGCACGCGACGTGAGCATGAGTTCGGGACGCGGACGTACAGGCAGGCACCGCAGGCACACGAAGGGATCTGTTTCTCCCATGTACGCAGCATCGTCCTCCGTGTCCGCCCCGCCCCGGCCGCTGCGCCCCCGCCCGGCGGGCGGCGGGCCCTACCTCGACCCGGCGCCGCGTCCGGGCGGTCCCGTGCCGGTCGCGGGCCGGACCCGGCGGGTCCCGGGCCAGCCCGGCACGGGACCGCTCAGCGGGAGGCTGGACCTGTCCGGCCCCCAGGGCGCGCAGCTGCGCACCGCGCTCGCCTCGGTGCACCGGATCTGCCCGGAGTTCGCCCCGGTGCAGGTCCTGCGGCGCAGCGGACGGTCCGTCCTCCTCGTCGGGACGACAGGGCGCAGCACGGCCGTCGCGAAGTGTCTCCTGGACCACTCACCTGCCTGGGCGGAGCGGAGCCGCCAGGAAATAGCCGCATACCGCTCGTTCGTCCGGCACCGGCCGCCGGTCCGGGTGCCGAGGCTGATCGCGGCGGACCCGGACAACTGCACGCTGGTGATCGAGCGGATGCCGGGCCGGACGGCGGCGTTCCAGCGGCATCCGATGGAGGCCCCGCCGCGCGCGGACATCCGGGCCGCGCTCGGCGCGATCTGCCGGCTGAACGCCTGGCGGCCCCCGGCGGGCACCTTCGACGTGCCGCTGGACTACGCGGCCCGGATCTCCCGGTACCACGAGCTGGGCCTGCTCACCGACCGGGACCTCGGTGACCTGCAAAAGCTGCTGCACGGCATCGCCCATGAGGTGGGCCGGCAGGGCATGCTCCAGTTCTGCCACGGCGACGCCCTGCTGTCGAACATCCTGTTGTCACCGGCCGGTCCCGTGCTGGTGGACTGGGAGCACGCGGGCTGGTATCTGCCGGGGTACGACCTGGCGACGCTGTGGCTGGTCCTCGGGGACGCGCCGGTGGCCCGGCGGCAGATCAGCCAGATCGCCCAGTCGGCGGGCCCGGCCTCCCGGGACGCCTTCCTGGTGAACCTGATGCTCCTGCTGACCCGGGAGATCCGTAGGTACGAGACGGCCGTGCAGCGTTCGATGCACGAAACGGCCCCGGCGGCACCGGCCGTGTCCCATCCCGGTGCCACGCCGTCCGGCGAGGAACAGCGGCTGCTGCTCAGGCGGTTGCACGACGACTGCCAGATGGCCCGCAAGGCCGTCCGCGCGGCGGTCGGCACTCGCTGACGGGGCGACGGCTCCGCGGTGCGTCCTGAGCGGCGGCGCACCGCGGACGTTCTGCGCACGCCCGGACTCCGAGAGCCACTGGTGTATGCCAGTGACGCCCCGCAGGCCCGTGCACCGCCGCCGCGAAACTCGCCGGAAACCCTCCGTGACATGGGAAATCACCGTCCTGAAGGCATCATTGACGGATCGTCGGCAAGCCGGTACCACTGACCCAGCTCGGCGCCGTACACCCCGCCACGCCCCGCTCGTCACAGGAGGCCGCATTGCGAGGATCCGCCACCGACCCCACGTCCACACCCGGCCACAGACGTCTGCGGCGGACCGCCGTCCCGCTCGCCTCCGCGGCCCTGCTGCTGCCCCTGCTCGGCGCCGCCCCTGCGCCCACCACCGCGGATTCCAGCACGCACCGGTTGCAGCACGCGTTCGCCACCGCGGCGGCCGACTACCACGTGCCGCAGAGCGTTCTGCTGGCCGTCTCCTATCTCCAGTCCCGCTGGGACGCGCACGGTGGCGCGCCGAGCGTGACCGGCGGCTACGGCCCCATGCACCTCACCGACGCCCGGACCGCGCTCGCCACCGCGGAGCACTTCGCCGAGGGAACGGAGGACGCCCGCGGCGACAGCGCCCGTGCCGCGCTGCACCCCGTCGTCGAGGCGCCGGCCGAGTCGGCGGTCCCGGCCCGTCTGAAGACGCTGCCGAGGGCGGCGGAGCTGACCGGCATCCCCGCCGAGGAGCTGCGCACCGACCCGGCGGCGAACGTGGCGGGCGGTGCCGCCCTGCTCGCCGCCACGCAGAAGGAGCTGGGCGAGCCGCTGAGCGCCGACCCGGCCGACTGGTACGGCGCGGTGGCCCGGTTCTCCGGCGCCGACGACACGGCGACCGCCGCCGCGTACGCCGACGACGTGTACGACGTGCTGCGCACCGGCGAGGAGCGCGTCACGGACGACGGCCAGCAGGTGTCCCTGGCCGCCCGGCCACGGCTGACCCCCGACACCGGCCGGCTGGGCCGCACGGGCCTGCGCACGCTGCCCGCGGACGACACCGAGTGCCCCCGGTCGGTGTCCTGTGTGTCGGTCCCGGCGCCGTACGAGGAGTTCGGGGACAACGACTACGGCAACCACGACCTCGGCGACCGCCCGGCGTCGCAGAGCGTCAAGTACATCGTCATCCATGACACGGAGGGCGCCTGGGACGGGGTCATGAACCTCATCCAGGACCCCACCTATGTGTCCTGGAACTACACGATCCGCTCCACCGACGGTCTGATCGCCCAGCACGTCAAGGGCAAGGACGTGGCCTGGCACGCCGGCAACTGGTACGTCAACGCCAAGTCGATCGGCATCGAGCACGAGGGCTTCCTCGCCTCGCCGGACGCCTGGTACACGGAGGCGATGTACCGGTCCTCGGCGCGGCTGGTGCGGTACCTGGCCCGGACGTACGACGTCCCGCTGGACCGGCAGCACATCCTGGGCCACGACAACGTGCCCGGTCCGACCGCGTCCACCGTCCCGGGGATGCACACGGACCCCGGCCCGTACTGGGACTGGCAGCACTACTTCCAGCTGCTCGGCCACCCGTTCCGGCCCACGGCCGGCCGGCACGCCAAGGTGCTGACGATCCTGCCGGACTACGCCTCGAACCGGCCCGTGTACACCGGCTGCACCACCAAGGGCGAGCCGTGCGCGGCGCACGGCTCCAGCGAGGTGCGGCTGTACACCGACCATGACGTGACCGCCCCGCTGATCAAGGACATCGGGCTGAAGACGGACCCGACCGACGGGGTGAACGACCTGTCCTCGCGGGTCTCCACCGGCCAGCAGTACGCGGTGGCCGACCGCTGGGGCGACTGGACGGCCATCTGGTACCTGGGGCAGAAGGCCTGGTTCCGGAACCCGGTCGGGGACCCGACGGCGGTACCGGCGAAGGGCCTCGTGGTGAGGCCGAGGGACGGCCTGGCGAGCATCCCGGTGTACGGCCGCGCCTACCCGGAGAAGGATGCCTACCCGGCGGACGTCCCCGCCCAGTCGGTGGTACCGCTGCCCTACACGATCCCGGCCGGGCAGAAGTACGTGGTCGGTGACGAGGTGCCGGGCGAGTACTACTACGCGGTCACCTTCACTCCCGACTCGCACCGGGTCGTGGTGGGCCGGGACCTGTACTACGAGATCCAGTACGGCCACCGGGTCGGGTTCGTCCGGGCGGCGGACGTGACGCTCGAAGGGCCGGCGCACTAGCGAGGGCCGGGGTCTGTCACCCCGGCCCTCGCCCCGCGCCCGTCCCTGCTCTCAGCCCTGCTGGAAAAGCTCCGCCGGGAGCGGCTTCAGCAGGGCGTACAGGTCGTCGGTGATCGGGCGGTCCCAGGCCGCGATGGTGACGAGGACGCCGTCGCTACGGTCGAACTGGACGCAGGAGATCCGGCTCTCGGAGAGCTTCAGCCGCCGCACGATGAGGAGGTTGTCGCCCTGGAGCACCGGGGTGTCCTCGATGCCGACGACGGTGACCTCCTCGTCGTTCTCCAGCGCCAGCAGCAGCTGTCCCACCTCGAAGGGGATCTCCCCCTCGGCGACGTCACGCGCCGGGGAACCCTCGGGGAGGTTGCCGATGATCATGGCGGGGCCGCGTCCGCCGAACAGGTCGTAACGCAGGAAGACACCCTGGCAGGTGCCGTCGGGGGCGGGCAGCAGGCCCGCGCCGAGGTTGCCCGGCCAGTCGCCCGGGTCCATGGCCAGCACGTCGAAGTCGGGTCCGGCGGGGGTCGCGCTGCGGCGGCGGAGGAACGACATGCGGCCATGGTACGTGCCTGGGCTCCGGTGGGTGACCTGCGGGCGCCCGGGAGATCGGCCCGGCCCTGTCGTGCGGACCGGACCGGCTGCCGGGGGGTCGTCGAGCCGAGCCGGGCGGGGCCTGGCGCGTGCAGCCGCTGCGAGGCGGAGGAGGCCGCCGGCGCGATCCGGGTCCCCCGCGCGAGCGCGGCCGAGCGCGCGGGAGTCGACAACCGGCGGCAAACGGCGTCAATGCGGCGGACGCGTGTGCCGGGCCCCGCGACGCCGGGATGACCGACGGCGGCGGCTAGCGCAGGGGGCAGTTGGTGAGCAGGGTGGCCGGGTCCGCGCCGGCCGGGCGGGCGACGGTGCGGTCGGCGGGCGGGCGGCCGGCTCCGGCGAGCCAGCGTTCCAGGGCCGTGAAGGCGGAGCGGTGGCAGGGCACCATCGGGCGGAGCCGGTCGGGGAAGGCGTCGGCGAGCGAGTCGGTGTGGGTGCCGTCCTCGATGCGGTAGTAGCGCAGCAGGGCGCCGCGGCCGGCCTGGTGGACCATGCGCGCGTAGACGTCGGAGTCCTGGCTGATCGGCAGGAGTACGTCGAGGGTGCCCTGGAGGGTGATCAGGGGCTTGCCGATGCGTCCGGTCAGGGCGATGCGGTCGACGGCCCGGTGGACGTCGGCGGGCCGGTCCGGGTAGGCGTAGTCGGCGTCGCAGGCGGGGGTGCCGGAGGCGCAGTACGGGGTGCCCGCCTCGGTGTCACCGTCGTAGCCGGGGTCGAGTTCCTCCCGGTAGATCCGCTGGGTGAGGTCCCAGTAGACCTGGTGGTGGTACGGCCACAGGAACTCGGAGCCGGCCGGGAAGCCGGCCCGGTGCAGCGCCGCCCCGGCCTCGGCCGCGCCGGGGCCGCCCGCGGCGTAGGCGGGGTAGTGGCGCAGCGCGGCCGGCAGGAAGGTGAGCAGGTTGGGGCCGTCGGTGCGCCAGAGGGTGCCCTCCCAGTCGACTCCGCCGTCGTACAGCTCGGGGTGGTTCTCCAGCTGCCAGCGCACCAGGTAGCCGCCGTTGGACATGCCGGTGGCGAGGGTGCGGGCCGGGGGCCGGTGGTAGCGCTGGGTGACGACGGCGCGGGCGGCGCGGGTGAGCTGGGTGAGGCGGGTGTTCCATTCGGCGATGGCGTCGCCCGGACGGCGGCCGTCACGGTAGAAGGCCGTGCCGGTGTTGCCCTTGTCGGTGGCGGCGTAGGCGTAGCCGCGGGCGAGCACCCAGTCGGCGATGGCGCGGTCGTTCGCGTACTGCTCACGGTTGCCGGGGGTGCCGGCGACCACCAGGCCGCCGTTCCAGTGGTCGGGCAGCCGGATGACGAACTGGGAGTCGTGCCGCCAGCCGTGGTTGGTGTTGGTGGTGGAGGTGTCCGGGAAGTAGCCGTCGATCTGGATGCCGGGGACGCCGCTGGGCGTGGGCAGGTCCTTGGGGGTGAGGCCCGCGTAGTCGGCCGGGTCGGTGTGGCCGGTGGCCACGGTCCCGGCGGTGGTCAGCTCGTCCAGGCAGTCGGCCTGCTGGCGGGCGGCACCGGGGACGTGCAGCCGGGCCTGCCCCGCGCAGTGGGCGTCCGCCGGCCCCGGGCCGACGGGTGCCGCGGTGGCGGGGGTGACCAGGAGGGAGCAGGCTGCGGCGAGTGAGAGGGCGCCCAGCGCGGTGCGCCGGGCTGCCCGGGTGCGCCGTCCGGCGCGGCCGAGCGGTGGTGTGGGGTGGGGAAGCATGGGGTTCCTCCGGCGGGTTGGGGACGCGCTGGAGGCTAGGGGTGGTGTGGAGGTTCCGGACATGTGTTGGGCCGCCATGATGACGGCGCGTTCGACGGCGTCGGGCACCATGGCGACCCTTCATGGGCGCTGACTGGCTCTCAGGGGCAGCCGGTGTCGGCGAGGGTGAAGTAGCCCGGGGGTGACTCCTTCAGGGTGTGGGTGACGAACGTGTTGTAGAGGCCCATGTTCTGCTGGGAGCCCTTGGCGTAGGTGTAGCCGCCGCTGGTGGTGGCCCGTCCCGCCTGTACCTGGGCGTAGTTGCTCGCCGTCCAGCAGGCGGCGGTGCCGCCGCCCGGGTCCGGGTCCGGGCCGCCCGGGTCGCTGGTGTCCAGGCCGAAGAACCGGGCGATCCAGCGGCTGGAGCAGATCGAGTCGAGGAAGTACGGGGCCGCGGTGCTTCCGCACTGTTCGCTGCCGGTGCCCGGGTCGACCGGGGTGCCGTGCCCGATGCCCGGGACCCGGTCGACCTCGACGGCGACCGTGCCGTCGGCGGCCAGGTACTGGTCCTGCCGGGTGGCGTCCGGCCCGATCGTCGTCGTGCGCGTGGGCGTCTGGGACAGGCCGTGCAGGGCCGTCCACTGGTCGCGCAGCTCGGTGGCGTTGCGCGGTACGACGGTGATGTCCTGGTCGCCGTACCAGATGGCCGTGCGCGGCCACGGCCCGCCGTACGACGGGTAGGCGTCCCGCACCCGCTGGGCCCACGCGGCCGGGCTCAGGTCGACGCCGGGGTTCATGCAGGTGTAGGGGCTGTTGTCCTTGGTGCAGTCGTAGGGCAGGCCGGCCACGACCGCGCCCGCCGAGAACACGTCGGGGTAGGCGGCGAGCATGACCGCGGTCATCGCGCCGCCGGCGGACAGGCCGGTGACGTAGACGCGCTGCGGGTCGGCGCCGTAGGCGGTGACGGCGTTGCTCACCATCTGCCGGACCGACAGGGCCTCGCCCTGGCCGCGCCGGTTGTCGCCGGTCTGGAACCAGTTGAAGCACTTGCTCGCGTTGTTGGCGGTGCCGGTCTCGGCGAGCACGAGCAGGAAGCCGTCGCGGTCGGCGAGTTGCGGCAGCCCGGAGTTGTCGGCGTAGACCTGGGCGCTCTGTGTGCAGCCGTGCAGGGCCACGACCACCGGCGGGTGGGCCGGCAGGGTGGCGGGCCGGTACACGTACATGGTGAGGGCGCCCGGGTTGGAACCGAAGTCGCTCACCCGGGTGAGCGTGACGGCGGCGTGGGCCCGGGGCGCGGGACCGGCGAGCGCGGTGCCGAGGACGACGGCGAGGACGGCGACAAGGCGGGGCAGGAGGCGGGGCAGCAGGCGGGCCCGTGGGGGCGCTCCGGGTGCCCGGCTGAACGGGGACAGTGGCATGGCGGCTCCTTCGGTGGACACACGGGTCCCGGCCGCTCCCACGCGGGGGCGGCGCCTTGCGCGCCTGGCGTGCCGAGCGCGGCGGAACCAGCCGGGAGTGCCGGAACCATAGGTTCGGGTGTGTCCGGGCACCATGGCGCGGCGCACCACAGCGGTGGGGTCGTCCGTCGGCATCGGACGGATTGCGGAGCGCGGTGCGGTCTGCTAGGCCGACATCGCCCTGCACCAGTCCGCGGGCACCACTCCGCGTGCGTCACTCCGCGTGCGTCACTCCGCGTGCGTCACTTCGCCTGCATCGTCGAGCCGACCGCACTCCGTCGACCGCTTACTGCCGACCTCACCCGTCGGCCGAACTCCTCAGCCCCACTCCCTGTCGTTGCTCCTCGGCCCCACTCCCCTGTCGTCGCCCCTCGGCCTCACTCCTGTGGTGGCGCCGGCGGCACCACCGCGATCGGGCTCGCCGCGTGCAGCAGGACGGCCTGGGTGACCGAGCCCATCATGCGGGCCGGGGCGAGCAGCCGCCGCCGGTGCCGGCCGACGACGACCAGGTCGGCGTCCTTCGAGGCGGCGACGAGGTGGCCGGCCGCGTCGCCCGGCAGTGCCTCGGCGTCGGCGCGGACCTGGGGGTGCCGCTCGCGGTGCGGGGCGAGGAAGCCCTCGGCGAGGGCGCGGGTCTCGTTCGCCACGGCGTCCTGGTCGATCGGGGGCGGCACCAGCTGGCCGGGCGCCGACCAGGTCTGCACCGGCCACGGGTAGGCGGCGATCACCTGGAGCCGGGCGTCGCGCAGGGCCGCCTCGGCGAACGCGAGGGCGAGGACGGACTCGTCGGGGCTGTCGACGTGCAGGCCGACGACGACCCGCGCCCCGGGCTCGGCCGGCCCCTCCCCGTGCACCTCCCGGCCCGGACGGGGTACGACGACCACCGGGCACTCGGCGTCCCTGGCGGCGGCGAGGCCGTTGGAGCCGAGGAGCAGGCCGGCGAAGCCGCCGCGGCCCCGGGAGCCGAGCACCAACAGCTGGGCTTCGCTGCCCAGTTCGGGCAGGACGGCACCCGGTACGCCCTCCACGGTGAGGTACTCCACGGCCGGTGGCCCGGCGCGGTCCGCGAGCCGGCCGCGCACCTCGTCGAGCACCGGATCACCCTCCGCCTCGGGCGGCCCGGCGACCAGCACGTCGGCCTGACCCCAGGCGGCGTACTGCCGTACGTGCACCACGCGCAGCGGTGCCGCGCGGCGGCGGGCGGCTTCCAGGGCCCAGTCCAGGGCGCGCAGACTGTCCGCGGAACCGTCGACCGCGGCGATGACCGGCGCAGTGTTCATCCTTGCCCCACCTCCGGAACACGACCTTCCTCTTGCTGGGGCCAGCCTGGCTCAGGCCCGGCCCCGGCAGGGTTCTGCCGGTCGCGTGTCCGGAAATCCGGCCGGAACACCCCCGGTTCAGGTGAGGTCGAACTCGCCCTCCCGCGCGCCGGAGACGAAGGCGCCCCATTCCGCGGGGGTGAAGATCAGGGAAGGGCTCTCCGGCCGGCCGCTGTTGCGCATCGCGATGAAGCCCTCGACAAAGGCGATCTGGACATCGCCCAGACCGCGGCTGCTGGACTGCCACTCGGCCTTGCTCAGGTCCAGCTCCGGCTTGTCCCAGCCCGCGAGCGGCGGCTGCTGGATGGTGCTCTCGGCCACGTCCCTGCTCCTCCCGGTTCGTCGTCCGCGGGCCAGCCTAGCGACCGGTCGCTACGGCGGACAGGGCACGCGGGGAGAACCCTCCGGCGGGCCGGCCGGTCGCCCCGGCGGGACCGTCATGAGTCGGGGGGCTCGGCGCCCACGAGCCACATCGAGAAGAACTGGGAGCCGCCGCCGTACGCGTGCCCGAGCACCCTGCGGGCGCCGTCCACCTGGTGTTCTCCGGCCTGACCGCGCACCTGGAGGGCGGCCTCGGCGAAGCGGATCATGCCGGAGGCGCCGATGGGGTTGGTGGAGAGCACACCGCCCGACATGTTGACGGGCAGGTCCCCGTCGAGCTCGGTCACGCCGGACTCGGTGAGCTTCCAGCCCTCGCCCTCCGCGGCGAAGCCCAGGTTCTCCAGCCACATGGGCTCGTACCACGAGAACGGCACGTACAGTTCGGCGGCGTCGATGTCCCGGCGCGGGTCGGTGATGCCGGCCTGCCGGTAGACGTCGGCGGCGCAGTCCTGGCCGGCCCTCGGGGAGACGAAGTCCTTGCCGGCGAACAGGGTGGGCTCGCTGCGCATGGCGCCGCCGAGCAGCCAGGCGGGCGGCCGGGGGGCACGGGCGGCCCCGGCGCGGTCGGTGAGGACCATGGCGCAGGCTCCGTCGGAGGACGGGCAGGTCTCGGAGTAGCGAATGGGGTCCCACAACATGGGTGACGCCACCACCTTCTCCAGGGTGATGTCGTGTTCGTGGAGGTGGGCGTAGGGGTTCTTCAGGGCGTTGCGCCGGTCCTTGTGGGCCACGAGGGCGCCGATGGTGTCGGGGGCGCCGCTGCGTCGCATGTAGGCGCGCACATGGGGGGCGAAGAAGCCGCCGGCTCCGGCGAGCAGGGGCTGCTGGAAGGGGATGGGCAGCGACAGGCCCCACATGGCGTTGGATTCGGACTGTTTCTCGAAGGCGAGGGTGAGGACCGTGCCGTGGACGCGGGCGGCGACCAGGTTCGCGGCGACGAGCGCGGTGGAGCCGCCGACGGAGCCCGCCGTGTGCACCCGCAGCATGGGTTTGCCGACCGCGCCGAGCGCGTCGGCGAGGTACAGCTCGGGCATCATCACGCCCTCGAAGAAGTCGGGCGCCTTGCCGATGACGACGGCGTCGATGTCGGCCCACGTCAACTCGGCTTCGCGCAGGGCTCGTTGTGCGGCCTCGCGGACGAGTCCGGCGATCGACACGTCCCGGCGGGCGGCGACGTGCCTGGTCTGGCCGATCCCGACGACGGCCACGGGTTCCTTGCTCATCGTGGATCCCCTTCGAGTACGGCGACCAGGTTCTGCTGGAGGCAGGGGCCTGAGGTGGCGTGGGCGAGGGCGCGGTCGGAGGCGCCGCGGTGGATGCGGGCGGCGGCCTCGCCGATGCGGATGAGCCCGGCGGCCATCACGGGGTTGGCGGCGAGGGCGCCGCCGGAGGGGTTGACGCGCACGCCGTCGTCGAGGCGGAGGGCCCGGCGCAGGACCACTTCCTGGGAGCTGAACGGCGCGTGCAGTTCGGCGGTGTCGACGGGCCGTTCGAAGGCGCCCGCGTTCTCGGCCGCGAGCCGGGTGGAGGGTGAGTCGGTGAGGTCGCGCACGCCCAGGCCGTGGGCCTCGATGCGGTGGTCGATGCCCCGGATCCAGGCGGGCCGCTCGCACAGCCGGCGGGCCCGCTCCCCCGCCGCGAGGATCACGGCGGCGGCGCCGTCACCGATGGGCGGGCAGTCACCGGTGCGCAGCGGCCGTACCACGTAGTCGCCCTGGGGTACGTGGCCGGTGAGCTGGGCGTGGGGGTTGGCGGTGGCGTCGGAGCGGCTGCGGGCGCCGACGGCGGCGAGCGCGGGTTCGTCGGTGTGTCCGGCATCCAGGAGTGCCTGGGCCTGGAGGGCGGCGAGGGCTATGGCGTCGGGCCACAGGGGGGCGACGTAGTACGGGTCGAGCTGGCGGGTGAGGACGTCGCGGACGGAGCCGGGCGAGCACTTGCCGTAGGAGTAGACGAGCGCGGTGTCTGCGTCACCGGTGAGCAGTGTGGTCCATGCCTCGTACAGGGCCCAGGCGCCGTCCATCTCGACGTGCGACTCGGAGATCGGCGGCCAGGCGCCGACGCCGTCGAGGGCAAGGGTGAAGGAGAAGGCGCGGCCGGCGAGGTAGTCGCTGGAGCCGGAGCAGGTGAAGCCGATGTCGGCGGCCCGCAGGCCGGTCTGCGCCAGGACGTCGTGCAGGACCGGCATGAGCATCTCGACCTCGGAGGACTCCTCGGTGGAGCGCCGGTGGCCGGTCTGGGCGAAGGCGACGACGGCGACGTCCCGCGGGCCTGGGGCTTCCTCACTGGTCACAGCAGCTCCTTGTACGTCTCGTAGGCCGCGTCGGGCTCGCCGGTGGGCCGGTAGTGGTCGGGGTGGCGGGCGCCCTCGGTCCACACCGGTTCGACGCGCAGGCCCATGCGGACCTGGTCGTAGGGGATGCCGCCGATGCGGGCGTGCAGGGCGAGGTCGGCGCCGTCCAGGGCGATGTGGGCGTAGACGTACGGGACCTCGATGTCGAGGTTCTTCGCCTTGATGTTGACGATGCAGAAGGTGGTGACTGTGCCGCGGGGACCCACTTCGACCTGTTCTGCTGTGGCGACCCCACATGTGGGGCAGGCACCCCTCGGCGGGACGTACACCTTGCGGCAGGACGGGCAGCGCTCGCCGACGGTGCGCCGCGCGGAGAGGGCGTCGAGGTAGGCGGACTGGGCGCGGCCGGGCGAGTAGGTGTAGTCGAGGCGGGCGGGGGCGACGATGCCGGTGAGCGGGTTCTCGAACGCGCCGCCGTGACCGCCCGGTCGGGCGGGCTCCCCGTCGTACGGTTCGAAGCAGGCGATGTCGGTGATGGCGCCGGTGCGTTCCCCGGCCCAGCGGACGCGGACGCGCATGCCGGTGCGGACGGCGTCGGGGCCGGGGGCGTCGAGGGCGTGCAGCAGGGCGGTGTCGGCACCGTCGAGCCGGACCAGGACCCAGGCGAAGGGTGTGGTGAGGGGCTGGCCGCGGCGGGGGGCGTGGTTCCAGGCCCAGGTGGTGACCGTGCCGGTGGGGGCGACCTCCACCAGGTCGTGGATCTCCTCGGCGGTGACGGGGTCGTACTCGACGGGCGGGACCAGGGTGCGGCCGTCGGTGGTGCGCACGCCCAGGACGACGCGTTCGCGCAGGCCGGTGAGGAAAGCGCTCTGGACGGGGCCGAGGGAACGGGTGAAGGGGAACTCGACGACGAGTGGGGCCTTGAGGACTTCGGGCATCGGCTGCCTCCTCGGGAGGTCGACGGTGGAAGCGCGCGAGGGGCGCGGGGCGGTGGCGTCCGCGGTTCCGCCGCGCGGGTACGGCCGGCCGGGGACGGCCGGCCGGCGGCACGTCACGCGCGCTTGTAGACGGGTGGCCGTTTCTCCACGAAGGCGCGGGACCCCTCCTTGGCGTCCGCGGTGTCGAAGACGGGCCGGCCGCGGGCGAGTTCGGCGGCGAGGCCGTCGGTCTCGGTCATCTCGGCGGTCTCGTACACGGACGCCTTGACGGCTTCCACAGCGAGCGGGCCGCACGCGTTGACCTGTTCGGCGATCTCCAGGGCCTTGGCGAGGGCGGTGCCGTCGGGGACGACATGTCCGATCAGGCCGATGCCGGCGGCTTCCCGGGCGCTGTAGGGGCGTCCGGTGAGCAGCATCTCCAGGGCGTGGGTGCGCGGGATCTGGCGCTGGAGGCGGACGGTGGATCCGCCGATCGGGAAGAGGCCGCGTCTCACCTCGTACAGGCCGAAGGTCGCGGACTCGCCCGCGACCCTGATGTCGGTGCCCTGGAGGATCTCGGTGCCGCCCGCGACGCAGGGGCCCTCGACGGCGGCGATCACGGGTTTGCGGGGGCGATGGTGGCGCAGCATCGCCTTCCAGTGCAGGTCGGGATCGGCCTTGAGCCGTTCGCGGTGCTCCTCTCCCCGCATGCGGTCGCCGGCGAGGGCCTTGAGGTCCATGCCGGCGCAGAAGGAGCCGCCGGCGCCGGTGAGCACGATCGAGCGGACGGAGTCGTCCGCGTCGGCCTCGGTCCAGCCGTCGTACAGGCCGACGAGCATCGCCAGTGAGAGCGCGTTCCTGGCGTCGGGCCGGTTGAGCGTGAGCACCAGTGTGGCGCCTTCTCGTCGCACGGTGAGGTGTTCCGTCCCACCCATGGGTCATCTCCCCTCGGTCAGAACGAGAACAGGTTGCAGGAGGCGAGGGGGCACTTCAAGAGTTTTCTGACAGCCAGTCAGATTTCTTCGGTGCGAGCCCTTCACAGTTGCCGCGCCCTTTGCTCTGATGACCGGCGAACCGACGGACGCGCCTCACGTCGCCAGCACTGCCGGGTCAGGAGGAAGCGGTGGAGTACAACCTTGCCGACCTGTTCGAGTCGGTCGTCGACGTGGTCCCCGACCGCGAGGCGCTCGTGTACCTCGACCATCCCGGCACGGGCGCGGAGCGCCGGCTGACCTACGCGGAGCTGGACGCCGCCGCCAACCGCGTCGCGCACCACCTGATCGACCACGGCCTGCGCCCCGGCGAACACCTCGGCCTGCACCTGTACAACGGCGTCGAGTACCTCCAGACGGTGCTGGCCTGTCTGAAGGCCAGGATCGTGCCGGTGAACGTCAACTACCGGTACGTCGAAGAGGAGTTGGTGTACCTCTACCGGGACGCCGATCTGGTGGCGCTGGTCTTCGACGCGGAGTTCGAGGACCGGGTGGCCGGTGCGCTGCCGCGGGTGCCGAAGCTGCGGCATCTGCTGCGGGTGGGCGCACCGGCCGTGGAGGCGGTGCCCGGGGCGGTGCCGTTCGCCGGGGCGGAGGCCGCCGGGTCGTCCGGGCGGGGCTTCCCCGCGCGCTCCGGGGACGACCAGTTCATCATCTACACCGGCGGCACGACGGGCATGCCGAAGGGCGTGATGTGGCGTCAGGAGGACCTGTTCTTCGCCGGGCTGGGGGGCGGGGCGCCGACCGGGGAGCCGGTGAAGGCCCCGGAGGAGCTGGCCCGGCGGGTGGCCGCGGGCGGCGCGGGGATCACCTTCTTCCCCACCCCGCCGCTGATGCACGGCACGTCGACGCTCACCGCCTTCATCGGCTTCCACTTCGGCCAACGCGTGGTGCTGCACCGCAAGTTCGTACCGGAGGAGGTGCTGCGGACCGTCGAGCGGGAGAAGGTCACCAGCATGTCCCTGGTCGGGGACGCGATGCTCCGGCCGCTGATCGACGCGCTCGGCGGTCCTCTGAAGGGCACCGACTGCTCGGCCCTGTTCAGCGTCTCCTCGTCGGGCGCGATCATGTCGGAGACGGTGCGCCGGCAATTCCACGAGCTGCTCCCGCACGCCGTGCTGCTGAACAACTTCGGCTCGTCCGAGTCGGGCTTCAACGGCACCGCGACCGAGGACTCGGGGCCCGAGCGCGGGTTCCGCGTCCGGGTCAACTCCCGTACCCGCGTGGTGGATCCGGCGACGCATGAGCCGGTCGCGCCGGGCGAGGTGGGCCGGGTCGCGCAGTGCGGTCACGTACCGCTCGGCTACTACAACGACCCGGCGAAGACCGCCGAGACGTTCTTCGAGAAGGACGGGCGGCGCTGGGTGCTGCTGGGCGACATGGCGACGGTCGACGCGGACGGCGTGGTCACCGTCCTGGGCCGGGGTTCGCAGTGCATCAACACCGGGGGCGAGAAGGTGTACCCGGAGGAGGTCGAGCAGGCGCTCAAGGCGCATCCGGACGTGTACGACGCGCTGGTGGCCGGGGTGCCGGACGCCAGGTGGGGCAACCATGTGGCGGCCGTGGTCCAGCTGCGCGCGGGGGCGCCGCGCCCCTCGCTGGCCGACATCCAGGGCCACTGCCGTAGCCGCCTGGCCGGGTACAAGGTCCCCCGCCAGCTGGTCATCACGGACGCCATCCAGCGGTCGCCGAGCGGCAAGGCGGACTACCGGTGGGCACGGCGGGTGGCGGTGGCGGCGGAACGGCCGTAGTGCGGGGTGCCCCGCCCCGACGGGACCGCACCGGGTGATCACTCTGCGTGCCGGTCGCGATCGTCGCCCACGACCCCGAGGCCCCGCCTCCGGCCGGGGAACCCGTCACCGGTCGAGGAAGGCGAGCGTCCGGCCGACGAACCGTTCCGGGTCGTCCAGCCAGGGGTAGTGCGCGGCGCCGGGCTGGACGGCGCACTCGGCGCGCGGGAAGGCCTCGGCGGTGCGGCGGGCGACGGCGGGGCTCGGCCAGCCGTCGAGCGCGCCCGCGTACACGAGGACCGGCGCGGTCAGGGCGGCGAGGGCCTTCCGGGTGGCGTCCGGGGTGAAGGCGCCCTCGGCGAAGTAGCGCTCGCCGGCCTCCTCGTTGGTCTGGCGCAGCTCGGCGTCCGCGTGGGCCCGGGCGGTGTCGTCCCAGCGGCCGTGGAAGAACGGCAGGAACACGTCGTCGAAGTCCGCCTCGCCCGTGAGCCAGGCACGGAAGGCGGGGAACGCCCGCCCGAACCACGGCTCGCCCGCACGCAGCCGGGCCGCGGCCAGCCGGTCCTCGGCCACGGCCCGCAGGCCCAGGGCGGATGGGTTGGGGGTGACCAGCACCAGCCGTCGTATCCGCTGCGGATGGCGGGCCGCGTAGAGCATCGCCAGGGCGGCACCCGCCGAGTGGGCGAGCAGGTCCATGTGCTCCAGACCCATGTGGTCCCGCCATACCTCCAGGTCCTCGACCATCCGGTCGCAGCGGTACGTCGCCGGGTCCGCGGGCGCCTCCGAGTCACCGGTCCCCCGCAGGTCGAGCAGGGCCAGCCGGCGGTGCGCGGTCAGCCCGCCCAGTTCCCCGAGGTACTCGGAGGCCCGCATGGGCCCGCCGGGCACCACGGCGAGCGGCTCCCCCCGCCCCCGCAGGTGGTAGGCGAGCCGGGTGCCGTCGGACGCGGTGAAGATCGGCATGCCGCCGATCATGGCGGCACCCGCCGCTCGGGCGCAACGCGATTGCGCTCCCGCGCGGAAATTCTTCGCCACCCTCTTGCCTCGGGGCTCGTGACCTGCATTTACTGACCCGGAACACCTCGACCGAATGATCGGTCGGTGGAACGACGTGCTGGTGAGGGAGGCGTCGCGATGGCGGATGTGACGGACCTGCTCGACGCGGGCGAACGGCTCGGACCCGAGGAGCTGCGGGCGCTGCAACGGGAGCGGCTGCGCGCGTCGCTGCGGCACGCGTACGAGAACGTGCCGTTCTACCGCGAGTCCTTCGACAAGGCCGGCGTCCGCCCGGAGGACTGCCGCACCCTCGCCGACCTCGCGCACTTCCCCTTCACGACCAAGGCGGACCTGAGGGAGAACTACCCGTACGGCATGTTCGCCGTGCCCCGGGAGAAGATCCGCCGACTGCACGCCTCCAGCGGCACCACGGGACGCCCCACGGTCGTCGGCTATACGGACAACGACATTTCCATGTGGGCCGACATGGTGGCGCGGTCGATCAGGGCGGCCGGCGGCCGGCCGGGCGATGTCGTCCATGTGGCGTACGGCTATGGGCTGTTCACCGGTGGTCTCGGTGCGCACTACGGCGCCGAGCGCCTGGGCTGTACGGTCGTCCCCGCGTCCGGCGGCATGACGGCACGGCAGGTGCGGCTGATCCAGGACCTGGAGCCGTCCGTCATCATGGTGACCCCGTCCTACATGCTCACCCTGCTGGACGAGTTCGAACGGCAGGGCGTGGACCCGCGCACCACCTCGCTGCGGGTGGGCGTCTTCGGTGCCGAGCCCTGGACCGAGCAGATGCGGCGGGAGATCGAGGAGCGGTTCGCGATCGACGCCGTCGACATCTACGGGCTGTCCGAGGTGATCGGCCCCGGCGTCGCCCAGGAGTGCGCGGAGACCAAGGACGGCCTCCATGTGTGGGAGGACCACTTCTACCCGGAAGTCGTGGATCCGATCACGGGTGAGGTGCTGCCGGAGGGCGAGCGGGGCGAGCTGGTGTTCACCTCGCTGACCAAGGAGGCCATGCCGATCGTCCGGTACCGCACGCGGGACCTGACACGGCTGCTGCCCGGCACGGCCCGGGTGTTCCGGCGGATGGAGAAGATCACCGGGCGCAGCGACGACATGGTGATCCTGCGCGGGGTCAATCTGTTCCCGACCCAGATCGAGGAGATCGTGCTGCGCACGCCCGGTGTGGCGCCGCACTTCCAGTTGCGTCTCACCCGCGAGGGCCGCATGGACGCGTTGACCGTGCGGGCCGAGGCCCGCCCCGACGCACCGCCGGAGGTGCGGGAGGCGGCGGCCCGGTCCATCGTCGCGGCGGTCAAGGACGGCATCGGGGTGTCGGTCGGCGTGGAGATCGTGGAGCCCGAGTCGCTGGAGCGCTCGGTGGGCAAGATCCGCCGGATCGTGGACCTGCGGTCACGCGACGCCGGGTGAGACCCGGCCGGCGGAACTCGGCGAGGTCGTACGGCGTCGGCGGTGGCCAGCGGGTCTGCCTGATCTCCGTCGGCTGTCACCGACGACGACCCTCCGGCGGCGGCGACCGCTTCGTGGACGGCCTGGTGTTCCGGGGCGGCCCGGAACACCGACGTACGAAGCCGTGCGGACACGTCGACGCGGGCGCCGGCCATGGGGCCGTACAGGTGATCGGCGTGCGGCCGGGCGGGTCGGCGCTGCCGCACCGGCGGTCACCGGCCGGCGCACTGCCGCCGGCGAAGGACTCGGCCGGCCGATGAGCGACCGGCCCGGTCGCGGTACCCACCGGCCGAGCGTCATGCACCCGGGCCCGAGCGCCGTACGTCCGGGCCCGCCGCCCTACGCCCCGGCTAGCCGCCGAAGCGGTCGCGCAGTTCGCGCTTGAGGATCTTGCCGCTCGCGTTGCGCGGCAACTCCCTCGCGAACAGCACCCGTTTGGGCGCCTTGAACGGCGCGAGCCTCGCCTTCACGTGCGCGATCAGCTCCTCCTCCGTCACCTCGCCCCGCGGGACGACGACCGCCGTGACGGCCTCGATCCACCGCTCGTCCGGCAGGCCGACCACGGCGGCCTCGGCGACCGCCTCGTGGGTGTACAGGGCGTCCTCGACCTGGCGCGAGGCCACCAGGACGCCACCGGAGTTGATGACGTCCTTCACCCGGTCCACGATGGTGAAGTAGCCGTCGGCGTCCCGCACGGCGAGGTCCCCGGAGTGGAACCAGCCGTCGCGGAAGGCCTCGGCGGTCTCCTCGGGCTTGTCCCAGTAGCCCTCGCACAACTGCGGTGAAAGGTAGACGATTTCGCCGGGCGTGCCGGCGGGGACGTCCTTGCCGTCCTGGTCGACCACGCGGGCGTCGACGAACAGGACGGGCCGACCGCAGGAGTCCATCCGGCCCCGGTGTTCGTCGGGCGCGAGGACGGTGGCCAGCGGGCCGATCTCGCTCTGGCCGAAGCAGTTGTAGAAGCCGAGCTCCGGCAGCCGCTCGCGCAGGCGCTCCAGGACCGGCACCGGCATGATCGACGCGCCGTAGTAGGCCTTGCGCAGTCCGGACAGGTCCCGGGTCGCGAAGTCCGGGCGGCCCGCGAGGCCGATCCAGACCGTCGGCGGGGCGAACAGGCTGTCCACGCGGCCCGCTTCGACCAGGTCGAACAGCCGGTCCCCGTCGGGCGCGTCGAGGATCAGGTTGGTGGCGCCGACCGCGAGGTAGGGCAGCAGGAAGACGTGCAGTTGCGCGGAGTGGTACAGCGGCAGGGAGTGCGCGGGGCGGTCGCCGGCGCTGAGGTCGAGGGCGGTGATCGCGCTCAGGTACTCGTGGACCAGGGCGCGGTGCGTCATCATCGCGCCCTTGGGCAGGGCGGTGGTCCCGGACGTGTAGAGGAGCTGCACCAGGTCCTCGGTGCGTGGCTCGGGGCCGTCGTACGGGGGTGTGGTCGCCAGGCGCGCCAGGAGTGAATCGCCGGCGCCGCGCAGGGGCAGCGTGCGGACGTCGTCGGGGAGCCGGCCGGCGATGCCGGGGTCGGTGAGCACCAGGGAGCTGCCGGACTGGCGGACGAGGTACGCGAGGTCGTCGCCGGTGAGGTGGTGGTTGACCGGCACGTGTACGAGGCCGGCGCGGGCGCAGGCCAGGAAGCCGATCAGGTACGCGTCCGAGTTGTGGCCGTAGGAGCCGACCCGGTCGCCGGGAGCGAGGCCCTGGCCGAGCAGGACGCCCGCCGCGCGGGAGACGGCCTCGTCGAGTTCCGCGTACGTCCAGGCGCGGTCGGCGTACTCGACCGCCACCCGTGCCGGGGTGCGCCGGGCGCTGCGCCGCAGCACCCCGTCCACCGTGCTGCCCTGTCCCTGCGTCATGACTCATGATCCTGGGTCCGGCGCCGGGGCGGGTCAAGCACCCGGCCGGCCCGGACGCGTACCGGTTCGGCACGCCAACCGGTGATGTCCTCCACGCCGTTGGGAGGCGCGACGTGTGGATCGGGGGCGATCCGGCGCGAACATTGATCCGCGCGCCCGTCTGTGGTCCCGTTCCCCATGGGGCGGGACCACACCGGTCTCACACGGGGCGTGTGCGTCCCTCCCAGTACGGGTCCCGCAGCCGCCGCTTGTACAGCTTGCCGTTGGGGTCGCGGGGCATCTCGGCGATGAAGTCGACGCTCCTGGGCCGTTTGTAGCCCGCGAGCCGCCCGGCGCAGTGGTCGAGGAGCGCGGCGGCCAGCGCCGGGCCCGGTTCATGGCCCGGGGCCGGTTCGACCACGGCCTTGACCTCCTCGCCCCAGTCGTCGTGCGGGATGCCGAAGACGGCGGCGTCGGCGACGGCGGGATGGGCCAGGAGGGCGGACTCGACCTCGGCCGGGTAGATGTTCACCCCGCCGGAGATGATCATGTCGATCTTGCGGTCGCGGAGGAAGAGGTAGCCGTCCTCGTCCAGGTAGCCGAGGTCGCCGACGGTGAAGAAGTCGCCGATGCGGTTCTTCCGCGTCTTGGCCTCGTCCTTGTGGTACGAGAAGCCGCCGGTGTTCATCTTCAGGTACACGGTGCCGAGTTGACCGGGCGGCAGCCGCTCGCCGTCCTCGTCGAAGACCGCGAGTTCGCTGATGGGCCAGGCCTTGCCGACGGTGCCGGGCTTCTTCAGCCAGTCCTCGGCGGTGGCGAAGGCCCCGCCGCCCTCGCTGGCGGCGTAGTACTCCTCCACACAGTCCCCCCACCAGTCGATCATCGCCCGCTTCACATGGTCGGGGCAGGGGGCGGCCCCGTGGATGGCGTGCCGCATGGACGAGACGTCGTAGCGGGCCTTGACGTCGTCCGGGAGGGCCAGCAGCCGGTGGAACTGGGTCGGGACCATATGGGTGTGCGTGCACCTGTGCGCGTCGATGAGGCGGAGCATCTCCTCGGGCGTCCACTTGTCCATCAGCACCAGGCGGTGGCCGATGTGCAGGGAGGCGCCCGCGAACTGGAGGACGGCGGTGTGGTACAGCGGCGAGCAGACGAGGTGCACGTTGTCGTCGTACGGCTGGATGCCGAAGATGCCGAGGAAGCCGCCGAGATAGGCCTCTTCGGGGCGCTTGCCGGGCAGCGGGCGGCGGATGCCGCGCGGGCGGCCGGTGGTGCCCGAGGTGTAGTTCATGACCCAGCCCAGCTCCCGGTCCCGAGGCGCCGACCCGGGCTGCCCGGCGAGCAGTTCGGCGTACGGCCGGAAGCCCTCGACCGTGCCGACGGCGTACCGGTGGCTCGGCGGGAGCCCGGCCTCGTCGGCCGCCCGGCGGGCCGGGCCGGCGAACCGCTCGTGGGCGAGGAGCACCTTGGCGCCGGAGTCGGCGACGATCCAGGCGATCTCCGGGCCCACGAAGTGGTGGTTGACGGGGACGAGGTAGAGACCGGCCTGGCTGGCGGCGAGGTACGCGGTGAAGAACTCGGGGCCGTTGGGCAGGACGACCGCGAAGGCGTCCCCGCGCCCGAGGCCTGCGGCGCGCAGGCCGTGGACGAGACGGTTCGCGGCGGCGTGCAGCCGTCCGGCCGTCCACTCCTCGCCGTCCGGGGCGATCAGGACCGTACGGCCGGGGTCCTGGGCGGCCTGGGCCCAGAAACCGGGGGGTGTGCTGGCGGGTGCGCTCACGGCCGGCCGCTCCTTCCGGCGATGCGGTTGACGCGGTCCACGGCCTTCTCGAAGCCGCGGGTGAGGTCGTCGAAGACGGCCTGGACGCCGCGTTCGGCGGTCATCCGGCCGACGATCTGGCCGACCGGGGTGCCGAGCAGGGGCTCGACCTCGTACTTCTGGATGCGGGAGACGGCCTCGGCGACCAGCAGACCCTGCAAGGGCATGGGCAGGGTGCCGGGGCCGGCCGGGCCGTCCCAGGCGTCGGTCCACTCGGTGCGCAGCTGGCGTGCGGGTTTCCCGGTCAGGGCGCGGGAGCGGACGGTGTCCCCGGACCCGGCGGCGAGCAGTTTGCGGGTCAGGGCGGGCGAGTGGAGGTCGGCTTCTGTGGTGGTCAGCCATATGGAGCCCAGCCATACACCTTGGGCGCCGAGGGTGAGTGCGGCGGCCACCTGTGGTCCGCTGCCGATGCCGCCCGCGGCCAGGACGGGCAGCGGGTCGACGGCCTCCACGATCTCGGGCGTGAGCACCATGGTGGCGATCTCCCCGGTGTGGCCGCCGGCCTCGTAGCCCTGGGCCACCACGATGTCGATGCCGGCTTCCTGGTGCTTGCGGGCGTGCCGGGCGCTGCCGGCGAGCGCGGCGACCAGGATGTCGCGGTCGTGGGCTCGCTCGACGACGTCGGCGGGCGGGGAGCCGAGGGCGTTGGCCAGCAGCCTGATCGGGTAGTCGAAGGCGACGTCGAGCTGGGTGCGGGCGACCTGTTCCATCCAGCCGGTGATGCGCCACCCGGACGCCTCGCCCTCGGCCAGTTCCGGGACGCCGTGCGCGGCGAGGGTGTCCCGTACGAACCGCCGGTGTTCCTCGGGGATCATCGCCTCGACGTCGGCCTCCGTGACGCCCTCGACCTTCTTCGCGGGCATGACCACGTCCAGCCCGTAGGGCCGGCCCCCGGCGTGGGCGTCAAGCCAGTCGAGGTCGCGTTTGAGGTCGTCGGGGGCGGTGTAGCGGACCGCGCCGAGCACGCCGCAGCCGCCGGCCCGGCTGATGGCCGCGGCGACGGCGGGGAACGGTGTGAAGCCGAAGACGGCGTGCTCGATTCCCAGTTTCCTGCTCAGCTCCGTCTGCATGGGCGCAGGATGCCGCAGCCGGCCGGACGACGGAAGACCCTTTCTGATACATCGTCAGATTTCTCGGAAGCTCACGCGCCCCGTTGACACATCCCCTTCCTGACAGGAAAGTTTCACGGTGCAAGGCAGGCACCGAAAGATTCTTTCACGCGGGAGGCCGCAGCATGACGGACGACGTGGCAGGCGGACGAGCGAGCGGACCCACCCGCCGCCGGCTCGTCGCGGGCACCCTGGCGGCGGGCGGCGCACTCGCCCTCGCCGCGCTCCCGGCGGGCCCGGCCGCCGCCGCACCCGCCTCCGGCCGCCACCCCACCCTGCGCCACGGCTCGCCGGAACGCGCCGGGCTGCTCCCCGCGCACCTGCGGCAACTCGTCACGGACGCCGAGGCGTTCCTCGCGCCCTCCCCCCGGCACCCCTGGTACGCGGGCGCCGTGCTGCTCGCCGGGCGCGGCGGCACCGTGGCGCTGCACGAGCCGATCGGCATGGCGGTGCGCTACGCCCGGTACGACGAGAAGACCGACACCGGCGTCGAACTGCCGCCCGAACAGCAGCTGTCGATGACCCGGGACACCGTGTTCGACCTGGCCTCCGTCTCCAAGCTGTTCACCTCCCTCCTCGCCGTGCAGCAGATCGAGCGGGGCGCACTGGCCCTGGAGGGGACGGTCGCCTCGTACCTGCCGGAGTTCGGACGCGCGGGCAAGCAGTCGGTGACCGTCCGTCAACTCCTCACCCACACCTCGGGCTTCCGCGCGTGGCTCCCGCTGTACAACGCGCCGACGTACGAAGGGAAGCTCCAGCTCATCTGGGACGAGGCGCCCCTGAACCCGCCGGGCACCGCCTACCTCTACTCGGACCTGAACCTGATCTCCCTCCAGCTCGTCCTGGAGAAGATCACCGGCCGCGCGCTGGACGTGCTGCTGCGTGACGAGATCACCGGACCGCTCGGCCTCGACAGCACCCGCTACAACCCGCCCGCCTCCTGGAAGCCGCGGATCGCGGCCACCGAGGACGCGCGCCGGCCTTGGTCCGGGCTGGACCGCGGGATGGTGTGGGGCGAGGTGCACGACGAGAACGCGTACAGCCTGGGCGGGGTGGCCGGCCACGCGGGCGTGTTCGCGAGCGCGTGGGACCTCGCGGTCCTCGGCCGTACGCTGCTCAGTGGCGGCCGGTACGGCCGGGCCCGCGTCCTGCAGCCCGAGTCGGTGGACCTGATGTTCACCGACTTCAACACGGCCTTCCCCGGTGACGAGCACGGCCTCGGCTTCGAGCTGTACCAGCACTGGTACATGGGGGCGATGGCCACCCCGCGCACGGCCGGCCACACCGGCTTCACCGGCACCTCGCTCGTGCTCGACCCCACGACCGACTCGTTCCTGGTCGTCCTCGGCAACTCCGTGCACCCGGTGCGTAGCTGGCGGTCCGGTTCCGCTCCCCGGGTCGCCGCCGGGAACCACCTCGCCCGCGCGGTGCCGGTCCGTCCGGCGCGCGGCCGTACGGCCTGGTTCTCGGGCATGGCGAACGCCACGGCCGCCACGCTCACCCTGCCGGCGCTGGACACCTCCTCGGGCGCGGCCCGGCTGCGCTGCGCCCTGTGGTGGGACACCGAACCCCGGTCCGACCTGGTGGCCCTGGAGTCCTCCACGGACGGCGGGACCACCTGGCACCCGGTTCCCTTCACCACCACCCGCCATGGCGAGGACCCCGAGGACCATCCGGCGGGCACGGTCACCGGCTGGTCGGGCCGCGTCTGGCACCGGCTGACCGCGGACCTGCCGGCCGACCCCCGGCTGGTCCTGCGCTGGCGGTACACCACGGACGCGCTGTACGCCGGCCGGGGCGCGTACGTCGACGCGCTGCGCGTCGACGCGGGCGGGACGGTGCTGTTCGACGGGGCGCGCCCGGCGGACGCGGCACGGATCGCGGCGGTGGGCTGGCAGGGCTCGGCCGACTGAGCCGGGACCCCGTGGTCAGTGCGACTCCAGCACCGCCATCGCCGCGTTGTGCCCCGGCACCCCGCTGACCCCGCCCCCGCGCACCGCGCCCGCCCCGCACAGCAGGACGTTGGGGTGCCGCGTCTCCACGCCCCAACGGCCGCTGTCCTCCTCGGCGTACGGCCAGGACAGGGCCCGGTGGAAGATGTTGCCGCCGGGCAGCCGCAGGTCCCGTTCGAGGTCGAGCGGGGTCTTCGCCTCGATGCAGGGGCGGCCGTCGGCGTCGGTGGCCAGGCAGTCCGCGAGGGGCTCGGCGAGGTGGGCGTCGAGCTGGGCGAGGGTGGACTTCAGCAGTTCCTCGCGTACGGCGTCGTTGTCCCGGTCGAAGAGCCGGGCCGGGGCGTGCAGACCGAAGAGGGTGAGGGTCTGGTAGCCGCGTTCGGCCAGGTCGGCGCCGAGGATGGTGGGGTCGGTCAGGGAGTGGCAGTAGATCTCCGAGGGCGGCGCGGCGGGGAGTTCGCCGGCGGCGGCCTGGGCGTGGGCGGTGGCCAGCTGCCGGTAGCCCTCGGCGATGTGGAAGGTGCCGGCGAACGCCTCGCGCGGATCGGCCTCGGGGTCGCGCAGCCGGGGCAGCCGGGTGAGCAGCATGTTGACCTTGAGCTGGGCCCCTTCGACGGGTTCGGGCGCCGGACCGCCGGTGAGGACGGCCAGTTCGTGCGGGGAGGCGTTCACCAGGACGTGCCGGGCGGCGGCGGTGCCCTCGCCGGCGGCGGTGCGGTAGACGACCTCGGCGGTCGTCCCGTCCGTGTCGATCCGGATCGCCTCGTGCCCGGTGGCGATCCGCGCGCCCGCCGCGCGCGCCGCGGCGGCCAGCGCGTCGGTCAGCGCGCCCATGCCGCCGACGGGCACGTCCCAGGCGCCGGTCCCGCCGCCGATGACGTGGTAGAGGAAGCAGCGGTTCTGGACGAGGGCGGGGTCGTGGGCGTCGGCGAAGGTGCCGATGAGCGCGTCGGTGAGGACGACGCCCCGGACCAGGTCGTCGGTGAAGGTCCGCTCGATGGCGGCGCCGACCGGCTCCTCGAACAGGGCGCGCCAGGCGGTCTCGTCGTCGATGCGGCGGCGCAGTTCGTCGCGGGTGGGCAGCGGTTCGGTGAGCGTCGGGAAGACGCGCTGGGCGACGTGGCCGGTCATGCCGTAGAAGCGCTGCCATGCCTCGTACTCGCGGTCGCCGCCGGTCAGCCGGGCGAACGCCTCCCGGGTGCGCTGCTCGCCGCCGCCGACGAGGAGGCCGGTGGGCCGGCCCGCGCGCTCCGCCGGGGTGTACGACGAGATGGTGCGGGAGCGGACGCGGAAGTCCAGTCCGAGGTCGCGCACGATCTTGTCCGGCAGCAGGCTGACCAGGTAGGAGTAGCGCGACAGGCGGGCGTCGACCCCGGCGAACGGGCGGGTGGAGACGGCGGCGCCGCCGGTGTGGTCCAGGCGTTCCAGCACCAGCACCGAGCGGCCGGCCCGGGCCAGGTAGGCGGCGGCGACCAGGCCGTTGTGGCCTGCGCCGACGATGACGGCGTCGTACGCGCGGGATCCCTCGTTCGCGGACATGGTTCTTCGTAGCACGCGGTGATCCACGACGGCCAGAGGCGGGCCGGGGCCGGATCAGGCCCTCACCTTGTGCGGTGCCGGACGCGCCTGCGGGCCGAGTCGCGCCATGGCGCGCAGGATGTGCTTCGGCGGGAGCTGCCAGCGCAGCCGTGCGGGGATCCGGCGCAGCACGGCTGCGGTGACGCGCAGCCGGCGGGTGACGACGGCGGGCGCGGGGGCGGGCCTGCCGTACAGCTCATGGGCGTAGGGCGGCAGGGACGCGTACGCCAGCAGGGCCACCCGCCGCCACAGCAGTACGCGCGCCGGGACCAGGAGGGGGTGGGCCGGCGGCCGGAGCAGGAAGTCGTCCACGTCGTGTGCCTCGGGTCCGGCGGCCAGCTCCGGCCGGACCGCCTCGAAGTACGCGGCCAGTTCCGCCCGGCTCGCCGGTACGGTGTGCGGGTCGAGCCCCACCAGGCGGGCGCTGACGCGGTGTTCGGCGATGTACCGGTCGGCCTGGGCGTCGCTGAGCGGGAAGCCGGAGCGGCGCAGGACGTGCAGATAGGAGTCGATCTCCGCGCAGTGCACCCACAGCAGCAGCTCCGGCTCGTCGACGCCGTACCGCTCGCCGGTGTCCGGGTCGGTCGCGGTGAGCATGCTGTGGATCTTCCGCACCCGCGCCCCGGCCCGCTCGGCGGCCTCGCTCGTGCCGTAGGTCGTGGTCCCGACGAAGTGCGCGGTCCGCATCAGCCGTCCCCAGGCGTCCCGCCGGAAGTCGGAGTTCTGCATGACACCCCGGACCGCACGCGGGTGCAACGCCTGGAGGTACAGCGCACGGACCCCGGCGATCCACATCATGGGGTCGCCGTGCATCTGCCAGGTCACGGAGGCGGGGGTGAACAGTCCGGGGTCACCCGGGCCCGCGGATGTGCCCACAGCCATCGTTCGTCACCCCCTGCCGTTGTCGACCCGCGCGTGTGCCGGTGCGCGGAGCAGCGCACCGGGCTTCCTCGGCGCAGCCTATTCCCCCGAGTCCCGCGGCGGAACCGGAGCGTCGCGGTAGCCGTGCGGCAGCGTGTGGGGGTGTCGCTGTCGGCCTGCGCTCCCGACTCACTGATCGATACGGCGCCCGGTTCGTCATGGCGCCCATGGCAAGCCTCTTGTCCCCGGCTGCGTTCTCAGGGCTGTCGCAGCGGACGACCGCGAGGGCGCGAACAGGGTTGGTACGGCCCTGGCGGCAGGGCCGTTCGTCCCCTGCCGCGGGGCCGGCGCGCCGGGGTGTGATGGAAGGGGACCATGCCTCATCCAGCGATGCCGGACGGACAGAGGTGGCCATGAACCGCTCCGCCTGCATCACACGGCTGCGCTCCCTGGCCGTGACCGTTGCCTCGGAACGGCTGGAGACCGCCCTGCCGGCCGTCACGGCGGCGGCCTTGACCGCAGGGGGTGCTGCCTGGCTCGCCGGGGACGAAGAGCTCGCCGACCTCTTCTGGGGTCTGGGCACCTTGGCCGCGGTCCTGCCGGTGCGCGCGGCTTGCGGGACGACGGTCAGGTCCGCGTGGTCCCACAGCCGGATCAGCCGCCCCGGATCGACGTCGCACTCCGCGAGTACGGTGCCCGGCGGGAAATGCCTCGTGAGCATCCGCTCGCGCAGGCGGGACAGCAGCGCCCGGCCGACCCCCTCGTCGCGCCGGGACGGGTCACCGACCGCGATGACGGCATGCGTGTGGAGACGCTCCTGATCGTTCTCCCTCCACCGCGGGTGCGTCCGGCGGTCCAGGGCGGCCCTTTCGGGTGGGCGGCACCGGCTCGCTCCGGCGTGCGGGGGCACCGGCCCGGCGATGCCCCGCGCGGTAAGAGCCGAAGGGCCTACGGCCGGGTCCGGGCGGCCTGTGGTGCCGGCTCCCGAGGGCGCGCACGCTGGGAGCGACAGCCCAGGAAGGGAGCCGGTGCGATGACCTCCGCAACCACCATGAGTACGGCGCTTGAGCCCGTGCACCGCGAACGGCTGATGAGCCTCGCGCGTGAGGTCTCCTTCGAGGCCGGCACCCGCCTGTTCGAGGAAGGCCGGCACGCCGACCGTTTCTGGATCGTCCGCACCGGCACCGTCGCCCTCGACCTGCACGTGCCCGGCCGCCGGCCGGCCGTCGTCGAGTCGCTCGGGCACGGCGAACTGGTCGGCTGGGCCTGGCACTTCCCGCCGTACCTCTGGCACCTGGGCGCCGAGGCGATGACCCCGGTGCGTGCCTGGGAGTTCGACGCCGAGGCGGTGCGTGAGAGGTGCGCCGCGGATGCCGCGTTCGGACGGGCCATAGCGGTGTGGGTGGGACGTGTGGTCGCCCAGCGGCTGCACGCCACCCGAGTCCGGCTGCTCGACCTGTACGCCCCCTGCGGCAGCGGTGACCTGTTGTGACCGCCCGCCCGATCCGGCCGGCCGAACGGCTTCGGGAGGAAGGCATGGAGAGCAGCCCGCACCGGGTGGGTGATGTGATGACGCGTGCCGTCGTCGCCGTGGGCCGCAAGGCGCTGTTCAAGGACATCGTCGAACGCATGGAGGAGTGGAAGGTCAGCGCCCTGCCCGTGCTGGAGGGCGACGGCCGGGTGATCGGGGTGGTCTCCGAGGCCGACCTGCTGCCGAAGGAAGCGCTCCGGGACAGCGACCCGGACCGGTTCCCCCGGACGCGCCACCTGACCGGCCTCGCGAAGGCCGGGGCGGTGTCCGCCGAAGAGCTGATGAGCACCCCGGCAGTCACCGTCCACGGGGACGCCACGCTCGCCGAAGCGGCACGGATCATGGCCTTGCGGCATGTCAAACGCCTGCCCGTGGTCAATGCCGAGGGCGTTCTCGAAGGCGTGGTCAGCCGCGGGGACCTGCTGAAGGTGTTCCTGCGACCCGACAACGACCTGGCGGACGAGATCCGCCGCGACATCGTCGACGTCCTCTTCCCCGCCCCGGTCGAGCCCGTGCACATCGTCGTCAATGACGGTGTCGCGACCCTGACGGGACGCGTCGGGGACGCCGCACGGATCCCACTTGCCGCGCGCCTCGTCCAGGGTGTGGAAGGGGTCGTGGGCGTGGACTGCCGGCTCACCGCCGCCGGGTGACGCCTTCAGCGCGCGCCCGTTCGGCCTTCGTCGACGCCCTCGGCGCCCTCGAGGAACTGCGACTCGCCCGTGAAGAGGTGGCCCGGGTTCTGGCCGAGGTGGGTGAGGAGACCGCCACCCCCGTCCACTGTCCTGTCGGCACGATGATCGAACCGCCCCGTGCGGCGCTCACCGCCGGCCGGATCGCCGAGGAGGCGGAGTTCTTCTCCTTCGGCGCCAACGACCTCACCCAGACCACATGGGGTTTCTCCGGAGACGACGTGGAGGCCGCGTTCTTCTCGGCCTACTTGGACAAGGGCGCACCGCCTCACCGTTCGAGACGCTCGACCGGGACGGGGTGGGCCGGCTGGTCCGGATCGCCGTCGAGGAGGGTCGTGCGGCCCGCCCGGACCTGGAGACCGGCGTCTGTGGCGAGCACGGTGGCGATCCGGAGTCGATCCGCTTCTTCCATGCGGTCGGTCTGGACTACGTCTCGTGCTCGCCGTTGCGGGTCCCGGTGGCCCGTCTTGAGGCGGGCCGTGCGGCCCTGGCGGACGTGGACACGAGTGAGAGCAGGTGACGGGAGTGCACGGTCCCCCCATCGGCACGGGCCCGACCGGCGGCGGAAGGGAGGCACGTCATGCCGGCCCGTGAGATGCGAGCACATCGGCGCATCGACCTCGATCACGCCGAGGCGCTGCGGCTGCTGGGCAGCGTGTCGCTGGGAAGGATCGTCTTCACCCGGCAGGCTCTCCCCACCGTCCGCCCGGTCAACCACGTTCTGGACGACGGGGACATCGTCATCCGCACCCACGAGGGTGCCGCGCTCACGTCTCGCGCGCGGGAAACCGAGAGCACGGGTGTGGTCGTCGCGTACGAGGCCGATGTCATCGACCCGGAGACCCACCTCGGCTGGAGCATGGTCGTCACCGGGTACGCCCAGCTGGTCACCGACCCGGTCGGACGGGAGCGCGTCCGTGGCCTGCTGGAGCCCTGGGTGCCGTTGGAACCCAGGGACCAGGCGGTGCGCATCCGCCCCGAGCTGGTCACCGGTGTCCTCCTCACCGAGACGGAGGGCGGGGCGAGGACAACCGGCTGACGGCACCCATCCGGGCTACTCCGCCGTGCAGTACTGGACGCTGGCCCTGCCGGCCGCAGTGGTCTTCCTCGTCTCGCTGCCGGCGCACGAGCTGGCGCACGCCGTGGTCGCCCGCCGCAACGGCGTGCAGGTCGACGGCATCACCCTGTGGATGCCGGGCGGCGCGGCGCGCCTGCACAGCGAGGCCGCGACACCGGCCGCGGAGCCGCGCATCGCCGCCGTGGGCCCGCTCACCAGTCTGCTGGCCGGTGGCGCCGGCGCCTCGCGGTCGAACCCGGTGCCTCGGGCCGCGCACCCTGGCTACCGCCGTACGCGGGGCATTCCCAGGCCGATCCAGGAGATGATCTCGCGCTGGATCTCGTTGTTGCCGCCGCCGAAGGTGAAGATGACCGCCGAGCGGTAGCCGCGTTCCAGTTCGCCGTGCAGGACGGTGTTCGCCGAGCCCTCCTTCAGGGGGCCGGCCGCGGCGACGATCTCCATGAGCCAGGCGTAGGCGTCCCGGCGGGCCTCGGAGCCGTAGACCTTGACGGCGGAGGCGTCCTGCGGGGTGAGCGTGCCGTCCTGGACGGCGGTGACCATCTGCCGGTTGAGGAGCTTGAGCGCGTCGAGGCGGGTGTGGGTGCGGGCGAGGAGGCGGCGTACCCAGGGCAGGTCGGCGACCCGGCGGCCGTCGCCGAGCTTGGTCTCCATCGCCCAGCGCTGTACGTCGTGCAGGGCGCGGATCGCCATGGTGCCGTGGGCGGCGAGGGTGACGCGTTCGTGGTTGAGCTGGTTGGTGATCAGCCGCCAGCCCTCGTTCTCGGCGCCGACGCGGCGGGAGACGGGGACGCGGACGTTCTCGTAGTAGCTCGCGGTGGTGTCGTGGGAGGCGAGCGTGCGGATGAGGGTGCAGGAGTAGCCGGGGTCGGAGGTCGGCACCAGCAGCATGGTGATGCCCTTGTGCGGCGGCGCCCCGGGGTCGGTGCGCACGGCCAGCCACACCCAGTCGGCGGTGTCGCCGTTGGTGGTCCAGATCTTCTGGCCGTTGACGACGTACGCGTCGCCGTCGCGGACCGCGCGGGTCTTCAGGGACGCGAGATCCGTGCCCGCGCCGGGCTCGCTGTAGCCGATCGCGAAGTCGATCTCCCCGGAGAGGATGCGCGGCAGGAAGTACGCCTTCTGCTCGTCCGTGCCGTACCGCATGATCGTCGGCCCGACCGTGTTGAGCGCCATCAGCGGCAGGGGTACGCCGGCCTGCGCGGCCTCGTCGAAGAAGATGAACTGCTCCATCGCCGTCATGCCGCGCCCGCCGTACTCCTCGGGCCAGCCGACGCCGAGCCAGCCGTCGGCGCCGAGCCGGCGGATGGTGTCGCGGTAGAACCGCTTCTGCGCGGCCGGGTCGGCGTACCGGGCGTAGGCGTTGTCCGGAACCAGCCCGGCGAAGTAGGCCCGCAGTTCGGTGCGCAACCGCTGCTGTTCGGGCGTGTGGTCGAGGTGCACGGCGCCTCCAGGCTCCCCAAGGGCGGTCCTGACGGCGCACACCGTAGAACGCGTTTCAGAAATTGGGAATGCCGGGGCCCGGGCGGATTCCGGGGCGGGGACGGCCGGGGGCACTCACCTGAGCGTTTCCAGGAAGTCCGCGCAGGCGTCGGCGCAGGCCCGGCAGGCCGCCGCGGCGGACTCGGCACCGGGGTGCTCGTCGAACGCCCGGGCGCAGTCCAGGCAGACCGAGCGGCACCAGCCCACCCGGACCCGGATGGTCTCCTCGTCCTGTCGGTTCTCCTCGCACAGCACGCGGCAGGTGGCGTCGCACACCTCGGCGCACATGATGCCCAGCCGGCGCGCCCGCTCCTGGTGCTCACTCCCGTCCGGGTCGACCAGGCTCGCGCGCACGGCACAGGCCCGGGCGCACTCCGTGCACGCCTGGGCACAGGTGAAACGGTCCTCCAGGAACCGGTAGAGCTGCTGCGAAGTCGGCGATGTCACACCGTGCGGGTAGCCGGGGCGGGCGGCGACAAACCACTGCCCCAGGGGTGGGCCGGGCGGACACCGCGCGCCCCTCCACCGCAACCGCCAATGTCCGGGTTCGTCCCGTTCTGATCGGGTATCTCTGTTCTATGAATACTGCATCGATGCAGCTGGCCGCGGCGAGCGGCCTGATGAGCGTCTTCCTGTTCGTCGTGGCCGTGGGCGTGCTCGCGCTGCTCGCCGGCGGCTTCTGGATGACCTCGCGCGTCAGATACCGCGAGTCGCCGCGCCCCCGCCCCGAGGAACAGCCCAAGCTGCCGCCGGAGGGGCCGGTGCACGAGGTACGGGAGAACCGGGAGTCCGCGGAGATACCGCAGATCCCCAAGGGCGACCGCCCGCTCACCCCGTACGAGCTGACCAACATGGACACCCGGACGAGCGAGTCGAAGCAGCGTCCGCGCTGGAGCAAGGGCTCCAGCGGCTCGTTCGGCGGCGGCGGACTCGGCGCCCACTGAGCCCCGGTGCCCGTCGACGACTCTGCCCGCGCCGGACCGCCGTAAGCCCCTAGGAAGAGTCCCGGGCGGCGTCCAGGCGGCCGACGCGGGCCACGTTCCGCCGGTCCTCGGGGTCCTGGCTGGGCTCGGCCGCGAACCAGGCGTCGAGGATCTCCTTCAGCACCGGTTCCGAGGTGAGCCTGAGGCTCAGCGCGAGGACGTTGGCGTCGTTCCAGCGCCGCGCTCCGTCGGCCGTGCCGGCGTCCACGCACAGCGCCGCGCGCACGCCCGGCACCTTGTTGGCCGCGATGGACGCGCCGGTACCGGTCCAGCAGCACACCACCGCCTGGTCGGCCGCGCCCTCTGCCACGTCCCGGGCGGCGGCCTCCGAACAGACCGCCCACTGCGCGTCGGCCCCGGGCCTGAGCGCGCCGTGCTCCCGGACCTCGTGGCCACGGCGCCGCAGCTCCGCGACCAGCAGACGGGCCACGGGTTCGTCCATGTCGGAGGAGACGGAGATCCGCATGCTCCGGAGCCTAGCGTGTGGCGCCGGGTCCCGGCCGGACATGCCGAACGGCCCCGCGGAGGGGCCGTTCGGCAGACATCGGGCAGGACACGGGGTCAGGGGTGATCGGGCTGCTGTGCCGGAGGCGCCCCGCCGCCCTCTCCCCCGCCCTTGCCGCCCTTTCCTGCCTTGTCAGAGCCGTGCGGGCGACCGCCCCGGCCGGCCGGCTGGCGGGCCTTCAGCTCGCCGCTGTCCTGCGGGGTGGCGCCACCCTTGTCACTGCGCCGCTGTTCGGGCTGCTGTGGGTTGGACATGGGCCGGACTCCCTCCGGATGGTGCGTGATGGTGCGTGCGCCGTACGGGGTCCGGGTTCCCAGGGGGACGCGGGTGACGCACACCGGCGGTGAACCGCGGTCACGGCGTGGGGCGGGTCAGCGCCCGGTGGAGGTGTTCGAGGGCGTCCAGGAGCACCGAGCGGTGGTACCAGCTCAGCCAGGCCGCCGTGTCCGAGGCGAGCAGGGCGAACGCCTCGGCCTGCGCGGCGGTCGTCCGGTGGCCGGCGTCGGGCCAGTGCAGGGTGATCACGCCGGTGCACGTGCCGGCGGAGGAGAGCACCGGGACGCTGTGCACGGCCTGCGTGCCGGTGGCCAGCAGCACGCGCCGGCAGTCGTCGGAGAGCTGCGCGTCCGTCGCGACGTCGGGCACGCTCACCTGGCGGCCCCGGACCCGGGCCGCCGCGTCGGCCGTACCGTCGCCCCGGCCGCGCACGAGCTGGTCCAGGAACGTCTCCGCGCAGCCGTAGTGGGTCTCCAGCGTCAGGGCGTTCACGGCCGGGTCCACGAACTGCACGTACCCGGCGGGCGCCTTCCCGATGGCCAGCGCCTCGTGCAGGACGGCGTCGATCATCTGCCGGCGATAGCGCGGATCCCGGCCGCCGCGGGCCAGCATCCGCAGCTGCGGCACCGGCAGCGAGCGGCGGCCCGGGAACCACACGTCACCGTCCGGGGGCCGGGCCACCACCACGGCCGAGACGAGGACCCGCAGCGGCACGTTGAACCGCTGCGAGGCCTCGCGCAGCGCCCGGAAGGCGCTGCCGGAGTCCGGCAGTCCGTAGCGGACCATGAGCGTGCCCTGGGCCATGCCGATCAACGGCGCGGTCCGCACCCGGGCGCGCAGCGCGCGGACCTCCTTGTACAGGTCCTCGTACGAGGGCCGCAGCGGGTCCGCCATCTGCGACCGCCAGGCGGGCAGCTCCTCCACCCGGGAGGCGACGCGCGCCAGCTCGCGCAGCGCCTCGTCCAGGGTGGCGTACAGCCGGACGCCGTCCAGCCGGGCCAGGTGCACCGCCTCGCGGACCCCGGGCCGGGCGCGGACGATGATCAGGTCGGGGCGTCCGGTGCGCGCCCGGGTCGTCTCGCTGAGCGTGCGCAGCACGGCGGCGCCGCCGAGCTGGACGTGTGCCATGTCGAGCACGGGGCGCAGTCCGGCGCGGTCCGCCTGTTCCAGGTGACCGCGCAGTTCCTGTGACCATGCCTGGGCTCCGTCGGCGTCGAGGCTGCCCGACATGCGCAGCAGGAGGGCGCCCTCGGCGGGCAGACCGTCGACGACGGAGGACTCGATCACGAGGGGAGCCGGTGCCGCAGGCCGGCCGGAAGAAGGTTTCATCGCATCACCCAGACAGGACGTCCCAAAGAACTCGATCGGCCTCTTCCCGACCTGTGCACCACCCCGCACCGTAGGCCCCGGGCCATCGGCCGCGCCATCCACCGCGCCGTGCGGCGGAGTGGCGGGCGGCGCGGTCGCTATCCGAGGCCGCCCGGGGCCGGGCGGGCCGGTTCGTACGCCGGTTGGTACGCCCGTTCCCGGGACGGTTCGCGGGATGTCAGGGCGTCCAGGGCCGACGCCAGGGTCGCGTGCACCCGGATGCCCGGCAGGCCGGCCGAGGTCAGGGCCTCCCTGACGTGCGGTCTGGGCTGTACGACGGACAGGGCGCGGCCGGTGTGCGCGAGGGCCCCGGTCGCCCGGTCCAGGGAGCGGACCGCGTCGGCACAGGCGAGATACGCCTCGCTCAGGTCCAGCAGGGGGTGTTCACCGGCCTGGCCGGCATGGGCCACGTGCTCGGCGAGGGCTTCGGAGAACAGCCGGGCGTTGGAGGCGTCGACCGTGCCCCGGGCCTTCAGGACACCGATGCCGCCGAGCCCCGGGCGGTGCTCGTGCACGGTCTGTAGGAGCAGCGGGGCGGGGCCGCCGGGGCGGACGCGGGTGGGGGACGGCTGACCGTCTTCCCTGGGTGATCGGGTTTCCACGGGGATCGGGCTTCCTGGAGGCGGGAGGAAGGATCAGCCGGCCGCGTCTTGACCGGGACATCACTGTGCCCGCGCCGTGCGGGGGATGCAACGACGTCCCCGGGCGTGTCGTAGCGCCGGGGTCTCAGCCGACGTACCGCCGGGCGGGTGAGTTCCTGCGGGCTCGTTCGAGCGCGGCGAGCCGGCGTTCCAGGTCCGGCGGTACGGGGTCGCGCTGGCGCAGCACCCACGGCAGTCCGGCGGTGGCGTGGGCGAACGCGCGGGCGGAGGCGGCGTCCCGGGGCACGGTCCGGATGAGGTGCCCGGTACGGCGCAGCGCCGGCAGCAGCGGGCGGCGCAGCCAGGTGAACCACAGCGTGTTGCGCAGTCCGAGGACCCGCCGGGCCGTGCTGTCGCGCAGCCGGGAGGCGTGGTGGTGGACGGTGAGTTCCTCGGCGTAGGCGAGCCACCAGCCCTGGCGGAGCAGGTCGCAGGCGAGCAGTTCCTCCTCGCCGCCGAGCCACAGACCGGGGTGGAAGCCGCCGCAGGCGCGGAAGGCCCCGGTGCGCAGCACGGTGGCGGCGGCGAGGAAGGAGCCGAGGGCGGGGCCGGGGAGCCAGTCGGGTCCGGACAGCGGGGACTCGCGCAGTTCGGGCACGACCGGGTCCTCGGTGCCCTCCGGTTCCACGAGGATCCGCGCGGTGACGCCCGCGAGCCGGGGCCCGGCGTCCAGCAGGTCGGCGGCCCGGCGCAGACTGCCGGGCGCCCACCAGGTGTCGTCGTCGCAGAAGGCGACGTACGGCGTGCGCACCCGCTGCACGGCCAGGTTGCGGCCGACGGCGCCGAGGTTGCGGCCGGGGCGCAGCAGGGTCATCTCCGGGAACTCACGGGCGACCGCTTCGGCGGTGCCGTCGGTGGATGCGTTGTCGGTGACGATCACGGGCGGCCGTTCGGGCAGCCGGCGCAGCAGGGCGAGGGTGCGCAGCAGTTCGTCACGGCGGTTGTGGGTGATCAGGACGACGGTCGTACGGTCGTCGGGGGCGGTCCGGGCGGGGGTCTCGGGGGCGGTACTGGTCATCGTCCGGCGCCTCCGGGTGGGTGGTCAGGGGGCGGGGTCGTGATCGTCGTGATCGTCCGGTGCCTCGCCGTGGGGGTCGGGGGCGTCCTCGTTCCGGCGCCTTGCCGTGGCGTCCTGCCGTGCGCGGCCAGGGTGGAGTGGTCGTCGTCCGGGGTCTCCGTGTGCGTGCCGGGCCGGATCGCGGGCGCGGGCGTCGGGCGGCACCGTCTCGTGGGGCGTCGAGGGGGTCCCGGACATGGGGCTCGCTGCCGTACCGGTCATCGCCCGGTGCCTCTCCGGGGCCGGCCGGGCGGCTCGCGGTCGAGCAGGCCCGCGGCGTGTTCGACGCGCGGGGGCAGGGGCCGGCGGCGGGCGAGGGCGGCCGGGAACCGGGTGACGGTCTCCTTCAGGGCGCGGCGCGCTCCCGGGCGGCCCGCCGCGGCGGCCAGCGCGAGGTCGGCGCCGGCGCGCAGGACGACCGGCCAGGGGCGGCGCAGGCAGGTGGTCAGCACGTGGTTGCGCCGGACGAGGAAGGAGCGGCCGGTGCGGTCGTGGTCCTCGGGGTGGTGGCGGGCGCGCAGGGAGGGTTCGTAGGCGACGCCCCAGCCCGCGGCGGCCAGGTCGTAGGCGAGCAGGGTCTCCTCGCCGCCGAAGAAGAGCAGCGGGTGGTAGCCGCCGGCGCTCAGGAAGGCCTCGCGGCGGACCACGCAGGCGCAGCCGAGGAACCCGAGCACCGGGCGGCCGGGCAGGTCCGGTTCCAACGGCAGCGGGGAGGCGGCGAGCACCGCGTTGAGGGGGTCCTCGGCGGCCTCGTCGCCGACCAGGGTGCGGGCGGCGAGCAGGCCGAGCCGGGGGTGCCGGTCGAGGAGGTCGGCGGCGCGGGCGAGGCTGCCCGGCTCCCACCAGGAGTCGTCGTCGCTGAAGGCGACGTAGGGGGTGCCGGCGTGCCGGACGGCCAGGTTGCGGCCGAGGGCACCGGTGTTGGCGGCGGGCCGCAGCAGGCGGGCGATCGCCGGGTGGCCGGCCACCGCGCGGCGGGTGGTGTCGTCGCGGGAGTTGTCCACGACGACGACCGGCGGACGCTCGGGGAGCGCGGCCAGGGCGTCCAGGGTGCGCACCAGGCTGGTGCTGCGGTCGCGGGTGATGACGGCGACCGTGACGCGCGGGTCGCCGGCGGTCGTGAGCCGGTGCACGCGGCTCGGGGCCCGCTCAGTGGACATGCGCCACCTCCGGTCCCGGCTGCCGCTGCCGGCCGCGCACGTCCCGCAGGAGCGACAGACAGGCGGCGGCGACCTCACCGGCGCGGATGCGCAGCAGGCGGGCGTCGGGGGTGCGGCCGTGCGGGTCGCCGGGCGGGCCGGGCTTCCACAGGGCGAGGTGGTCCGGGCTCCGGGGCGGCCCCCACAGGCGCGGGGAGACCGGTCCGAACAGGGTGACGGAGGGGGTGCCGTGGGCCACCGCGAGGTGGGCGAGGCCGGTGTCGCCGCTGAGCACCAGGGACGCCCCGGCGACCAGCGCGGACAGCTCCCCGAGCGGCAGACCGCCGGTCAGCACGTCGCAGCCCCGCCGGCCGCCGCGTTCGGCGACCGAGCGGACCAGGGCGTCCTCGCCGGGGCCGCCGGTGAGGACCACGTGGTGGCCGGCGACGCGCAGAGCCCGTACGACGGCGGCGAACCGCTCCCCCGGCCAGCGGCGGGAGCCCGAGGCCGCGCCGGGGTGCACGACGACCGCGCCCGGGGCCGGGGACGGGGTGGTGGGCCGGGGCAGCCGTAGGTCCAGGGGGTCGGCCGCGATGCCGTAGGCGTGCAGGAAGGCGCACCAGCGGTCCCGTTCGTTCGCCCGGTCCCGCCACGGCGGGCCGTCCGGGCAGGCGTGGGCGAGCAGCCGGCGCGGGCGCAGGGCGGCCAGGGCGTCACGGCTCCCGGGGCCGTTGCCGTGCAGGTCGACCGCGACGTCGGGGGGCGGGCCCGGCCAGTGGCCGAGGTCCGGCACCGCGCGGCCCGGCGCCTCGGCCGGGAACACGGCGTCGACCGCCCCGGTCTCCAGGGCGAGTCCGGTGAGCCCCGGCGGCTGGGCGAGGACGACCCGGTGGCCGGGAAATGCCCGCCGGACGCCCCGTAGCGCGGGCACACCGGCCAGCAGGTCGCCCAGGCCCAGGGCGCGCAGGATCAGGACGGTCGGGGGGTGCGGGGTGGAGATCGGGGTGCGGGTCACCGAGTGGGTCCTCCGTTGCGTGCGGAAGCCGGGGACGGGCGGCGGGCCGGGCTCCGTTCGCCGACGCCGCCCACCGGCGCGGGCGGTACGCCTCGGCCGACGGTGCGGGGCGCGGACGGGACGCTCGCGCCGGGGGCCGGCGGTCGGGTCCGGCCGGGGATGCGCGGAAGGCACCCGGCGCCCGCCGGCCGGCCTCCCCCGTGCAAGGCCCGCACCAGACGCGCGGCACCTGCGCCACGGCCCGGCGCGCCACCCCGGAGCGAGGCACGCGACCGGCATCCGGCGCTCGGCGGCCACCGGTTCCCTCGGAGCGGGGCGCGACGGGTCCGCCCGGTGGGCGCCCGGTCCGCCGGGCCGGGGGCTTCGCCATGCTCACCTGGCGTCTCCTCCCGTGGGTGCCGGGGCCAGGGCCGCGCGGCGGGCGAGGCCGGTGGTGGAGCGGCCGTCGAGGTAGGGCAGCAGCAGGACCTGGCCGCCCCAGCTCTCCACGAGGGGCTGTTCGGGCAGCCGGGTGCGGGCGTAGTCGCCGCCCTTGGCCCAGATGTGCGGGCGGAGTTCGCCGAGGATGCGTTCGGGGGTGTCCTCGTCGAACACGGCCACGGCGTCCACGCACTCCAGGGCCCGCAGCACCCGCACCCGGTCGGCGGCCGGGACGAGGGGGCGGCCGTCGCCCTTGCGGCGGCGGACCGAGTCGTCGGAGTTGACGCACACGACGAGGCAGTCCCCGGCCCGGCGGGCGGCCTGGAGCAGGGCGACGTGCCCGGCGTGCAGCAGGTCGAAACAGCCGCCCGCGGCGACCACGGTGCCGCCCGCGGCCCGCACCCGCGCGGCCGTGCGCACGGCATCCGCGGTGGTGTCGCCGTCGCCCGGCGCCTCCTCGGCCGTCTCCGGCTGGTCCGGGACGGCGACCGCGCGGGCGCCGCCCTCGGTGACGTACCGGGTGGCGGCGTGGACCGCGGCCTGTACGGCGGCCTCGGTGAGGGCGCCGTCGGCGAGCAGGCCGGCTGCGGCAGCGGCGAACCGGTCGCCCGCGCCGCACGGGTCGCCCGTGGCGGCGGCCGGGGTCGGCACGAGCAGCGGGGTCTCACCGTGGGAGAGCAGGGCACCGCGTTCGCCGAGGGTCACCGCGACGGCCTGGGCCCGCCAGGCCCGCACGAGGGCGCGGGCGTCCCGGGCGGCGGTGCGCAGCCCGGCCGCGTCGCCGGGTCCGGCGTCGTCGAGCTGCCGGGCGAAGGCGCGGGCCTCCTGGGCCGAGGGCGTGGCCAGGCGCACGCCGGGGACCGGGGGCCGGCCGCGCACGTGCGGGTCCCAGACGACGGGGGCCGCCGTGTGCGCGAGGGCGTCCCGGAGGACGTCGGCGGTACCGCGGCCGTAGTCGGCGACGAGGATGCCCCCGGCCGCCGCGATCGTGGCCACTGCCTCCTGGGTCGCCTCGCGGGCCCGGCCCTCGCCGTCGTCGAGGCGGAGCAGTGGCCGGTCCCCGGCCAGGACGCGGGTCTTGCTGCTCAGGCTGCCCTCCAGCGGCACCTCGACCAGGCCGACCCGGCCGGAGAGCAGTTCCCTCAGGGTGTCGCTGGCGGCGTCGGCGCCGAGGGCGGTGACCAGGGTGACGGGCCGTCCGTCGGCCGCCGCGAGACAGGCGGCGAGGGCGGCGCCACCGGGCCGGGAACTGCGCCGGGTGCCGTGGACGACGGGGACGGGCGCGTCCGGGGCCAGCCGCTCGGCCCGGCCGCACAGGTCGTGGTCGAGCAGGGCGTCGCCCACGACGACCAGGGGTGTCTGCGAGGCGGTCATGTGTGTCCCTTCCTGGGGGCTGCGGGCGCGCCGGGCGTGGCCCGGCCGACGGTGCGGGCGCGGCCCACGAGCCGCCCCACGACACCGGGTTTGCCGTCGGCACCCGGCCGGCCATCGACACCGGGCCGGCCATCGGCACCCGGCCCGCCGCCAGCACTCGGCCGGCCATCGACACTTGGCCGGCCATCGGCACCCCGCCCGCCGCCGGCACCCGGCCGACCCTCCTGACCCCGTCGGCCATCGACAACGCGCTCGCCCTCGGCGCGTCGCTCGCCCTCGCCGCCCGCCCCGTCCCCGGTATCCGCGTCCGCCCGGTCGGCGGCGCCGGTGTCCGCCGTCCAGTGGTCGGCCTCACCCCGTTCGACGGCCTGGTCGAAGGCCTCGCAGAGCATGTGGACGGCGACCAGGTGCAGTTCCTGGACGGTGGCGCCGAGGGGGGCGTCGACGCACAGCGCGTCGTCCGCGCCGAGTTGCAGCGGGTTGGGGGCCCGTCCGGTCAGCGCCCACACGGTCATGCCGAGCCGGTGCGCGCGGTCGGCGGCGGCCAGCAGGTTGGCGCTGGCACCGCTGGTGGACAGCAGCAGGAGCACGTCGCCGGGGCGGCCGTGCGCGGCGGTCTGGCGGGCGAACACCTCCTGGACGCCGTAGTCGTTGGCGATCGCCGTGGTGGAGGAGGTGTCGGCGTGCAGGGCGACCGCGGAGAACGGCGGCCGGTCGTCGCGGTAGCGGCCGACGAGTTCGGCGGTGAGGTGCTGGGCCTGGGCGGCGCTGCCGCCGTTGCCCGCGACGAGCAGCCGGGCACCCGCGCCCAGCCGCCGGGCGAGTTCGGTGCCCCAGCGCTCGATGAGCGCACCGTGGTCGCGGAACGCCTCCAGGGCCTTGGCGAGGTCGTCGCAGTGCGCGGTGGCGGTGGCGGTGTTCCCGTGCGCCGTGTCGGTGACGGCCTTCGCCCGACTCCTCATCGGACCACTCCCGAGAGCGAGCGGATGGAGGACACGGCGCAGTACACCGCGGCCACGCCGTCGGCCACCCGGTCCCAGGTGTAATGGCTGAGCACCCGGGCGCGGCCGGCGGCTCCGTACCGGGCGAGCCGGTCGGGGTCGGCGAGGAGGGCGCGGACGACCGCGCCGAGGTCGTAGTCGTCGTCGGCCGGGACCAGGACGCCCGTGGTGCCGTCCACGACCGTGTCGAGCTGGCCGCCGACGGCGGTGGCGACGACCGGGGTGGCACAGGCCATGGCCTCCAGCGGGACGATGCCGAAGGGCTCGTACCGGGGCAGCGACAGCACCAGGTCGGCGCTGGACATCAGCCGGGGCATACGGGCCCTGCTGACCCCGCCGAGGAGGGTGACCCGGTCCTGGACGCCGTACTCGCCGGCGATGCCGTAGAGGCGCTCGGCCTCGGGTTCGGCACCGAGCAGGTCGGCCTCGGGGCCGCCGGCGACCAGGAGTTCGGCGTCGGGGACGTCGGTGAGGGCGCGGATGGCGCGGTCGAAGCCCTTGCGGGGCACGAGCCGGCCGACGGCCAGCAGCCGCCTGCGGGCGCCGGGCGGGCGGGTGCGGGCGACGGGGGCGAACTGGTCGGGGTCGACCCCGCACGGCACGACGCCGATGCGGTCCTCGGGCAGCCCCATGGCCTTCAGTTCGGCCACCTCGTCGCTGCACGTGGCGATGATCCGGGCGCATTCGTGGCCGATGGCCTCCTCGACGGCGAGGCGCTGCGGCGGGCTGGTGTCGGCGGCGCCCTGGTAGCGCTTCTTGACCGTGCCCAGCGCGTGGTAGGTCTGCACGACCGGGATGCCGAGGTCGCGGGCGCCGGCCAGGGCGGCCAGGCCCGACATCCAGAAGTGGGCGTGCACCACGTCGGGCGGGCTCTGGGCCCACTGCCGGGCCAGGAAGTCACCGAACTCGGGCATGTGGGGCAGGAGTTCGTCCTTGGGGACGGGTGCGGGCGGTCCGGCGGGCACGTGCACGACCTGCACGCCGTCGATGAGGGTCACCCGGTCCGGAAGGCCCGCCGAGTCCCGCCGGGTGTACACCGTGACCCGGTATCCCTTTCTGGCGAGCTGCCGGGCGACCTGCGCCACGTACACGTTCTGGCCGCCCGCGTCCGGCCCGCCGAGCGCGGCCAGGGGGCTGGCGTGCTCGGAGACCATGGCGACGCGTCCGGCCGTGTGCGGAATGCGGCTCATCGGGTGACCTCCTTGATCAGGCGCTCCCAGTCGTCCAGGAAGCGCCGCTCTCCGTAGCGGCCCTGGGCCGCGGCCCGGGCCGCCGCGCCGGTGCGGCGCGCCAGCCCGGGGTCGGCGAGGAAGGCCCGTACGGCGTCCTCCAGGACGTCGAGGCGGTTCGAGACCACCCCGGCGCCCCCGGGTATCGCCTCACGGGCCTCCGTGGTGTCCAGGGCGACCACGGGCATGCCCAGGAACATGGCCTCCAGCAGGGACAGACCGAGCGAGGTCCAGCGCACGGGGTGCAGATAGACCCGGCACCGGGCCATCTCCCGGTGCAGCGCGTGCTGCGGCAGGTTCCGGGTGCGGCAGCGCTCGGGCGGCAGGCCGAGGTGCTCGGCGAGTCCGTCGGTGCGCATGCCGAAGACGTCCAGGGGCGCCGAGCGGGCGAACCGGGGCAGCAGGTCGGTGCCGGTGGTACGGCCCCTGCGCACGGGCTCGTTGACCACGACGGCCGCGCGCCGCTCGGTGCCCGTGTAGAGCGCGCCGGGGTCGATGATGCCGTGCTCGACGACCTCGGTGGGGGCCTGGCCGTTGTCCCACATCAGCCGGTTGAAGTGGGTGACGTGCACGACGGGGATCGCCGACTGCCCGGCCAGCGGGTGGAGTTGGCGCTCGGGCGACGCGTCGGGGCTGTTGTGCTCGACGTACACGGCGGGCACGTCCACGCCGGGCCGGCGGCCGGTCCAGCGCAGGGCGAGGTCGGGTTCGTGCGGGCGTTGCAGGACCATGAGGTCGATGTCGCAGTCCCACAGTTCCTTCGGTGTGCGTTCCCGCACGCTCTGCGGCCAGTCCCAGGTGACGGCGCGGCCGAGCCCGTCGGGTCCGCGGTCGTCGGTGACCGGGAGGAGGTAGGTGTGCGGGCCCTGCACGAAGGCGGTGAGCCAGGATCCGTGCACGTGCCAGACGAGGATGTTCATGACTGCCGCTCCTGGATGAGCTTGTGCACCGCGCGCACCACGTCCTGTCCGGTGACCTCGTCCAGGCAGGGGTGGCCGGGCACCGGGCAGGTGAGGGCCCGGGTGCCCGCGCAGGGCGCCGACTGGTCGCCGAGCAGGATGACGGGGACGCCGTACGGCGCCCAGCGCCCGGCCGGTACGACGGGCGCGAACAGCGAGACGACGGGGGTGCCGACGGCGGCGGCGAGGTGGGCGGGGCCGGTGTTGGCGCTGATCACGACGTCGGCCATGCGCAGCACGCCGGCGAGGGTGCGCGGGGAGGTCCGGCCGCCGAGGTCCACGGCCAGATCCCCGCTGACCCGCCGGGTGAGGCCGGTCTCCTCGGGGCCGCCGGTGACGACCACGCGGTGCCCGGCGTCGGCGAGCAGTTCGACCGCCTCGGCGCAGCGGTGCGGGCTCCAGGCGCGGGCGGGGGCGCTGGCGCCGGGGTGCAGGACGACGTAGGGGCCGTGGCCGGTGAGGCTGCCGGTGTCCGGGGGCGGGAGGACGCGCAGCCGGCCGTCGTCCCCCGGCGGCGGCGGGAAGCCCATCGCGGCGGCGGTGTCCAGCGCCGCCTCGGCCTCGTGCCGGCCCTCCGGCCGCCGGTGGCGTACGTCGAGCAGCCGGCCGGGGTGGTCGACGCTGTCGGCGCCGATCCGGCCGACGCCGGCGAGCCGGAGCAGCAGGGCGGTGGGAAGCGGGCTCTGGTGGAAGGAGGTGAGGACGAGCGCGGTGTCGTAGGCCCCGGCACGCAGCCGTCCCACCAGCCCGTCGATGTCCGCGGGGCTGACCGGGGGCGGGTCGAACCCCTCCCAGGGCGCCTCCCACACCAGCACCTCGTCCACCCCGGGCAGCAGCCGGGCGGCGTCCGCGCCGCGGGGGCCGCACAACAGGGTGACGTGCGAGGACCGGGCGGCGACGGCACGCACGGCGGGACCGGCGAGCAGCACGTCACCGAAGCTGTCGAGCCGGACGACGAGCGATCTCACGCCGACCACCCCCCGAGGGCCCGCCCCAGGGCCGCCCGGGGCAGGTCGGGGCCCGACGGAGCGGGCGCGGACGGACGGGGCTGCTCCGGGGGCATCTCGCCCGACGCGGGCGACGGGGACTTCGCCGGGGCCGCCGCGCCCGGCACGGAAGCCGGGAACTCCTCCCGGGCCGCCTCGCCCGGCACCGACGCCGGCACTTCCTCCGAAGTCGCCTCACCCGCCACCGGCGACCGTGTCCGGTGCAGGACCGCCGGACCCGACGCGGACGGCCGCCGGGACCCGGAGACCACCGCGGCGCGCCCGGACGGCCGCGTCCCGCCGGGCCTCTCGGCGTCCCGCACGGAGGACCACCGGCCCTCGGAGACCACCACGGGGCCCTGACGGGACCACCGCATCCCGTCGCCGGCCGGGGCCGTCCGCGCGGGCGGGGCGTGCGGGGGCCGTCGCGGCGGGGCGAGGCCCGCCTCCGTCAGGGCCGCGCGGACCGCGGTGAGGGGGTCGGGGGCGCTCTCCATGGCGAAACGTTCCACCTCCACCGGAGCGGTGGCCGCGTTCGGGACCAGGACGCCCCGCGCGCCGGCCGCGCGGGCGGCCAGCACGTCCGCGGCGATGTCCCCGATCACCAGGCACTCGGACGGCGGTACGCCCAGCCGGGCGGCGGCGGTGTGGACCAGGCCGGGGCGGGGCTTGCGGCAGGCGCAGCCGGCGTCGGGGGCGTGCGGGCAGAACACCCAGGTGTCCAGCCCGCCCAGCAGTTCGTCGGCGCGCTCGTTGACGCGGACCACCTGGTCCACGGTGAGCAGTCCGCGGCCGACGCCGGACTGGTTGCTGACCACCCCGGTCGGCAGCCCGGCGGACCGGGCCAGCGCGACGGCCGCGGCGGCGCCCGGCATCAGCCGCACCCGGCCGGGGTCGCCGTTGTACGGCACGTCCACGACGAGGGTGCCGTCACGGTCGAACAGGACGGCGGACAGCCTGCTCACCCGGCACCTCCCAGGGGCTCGGCGTGCCGGTGGCGGACGACTCCGCGCAGCCAGTGCCGGACGGCGAGCGGCGGGATGAGCACGCTGGTGCCGAGCATCCCGGCGATCTCGCGGGCGGTGCGCGGCCCGGGCAGGATGCGGGCGAGGGCGAACTCGGTGGTGCCGAGCGTCCACAGAGCGGCGTAGGCGGTCGCGGCGCGGCGCCGCCCGGTCAGGGCGCAGCCGGCCGCGGCGAGGGCGGCGCCGGTGACCACCAGGTGGCGGGACAGCCGGCCGCGCGGCGCCTGCGCGCGGTCCCACCAGTCGCGTCCGTGCAGCCGGTTCATCAGGGCGTCGTCGGCGTTGCCGCGCTGCGCGGGCAGCGAGGCCCACCAGTGGGCGGGGCGGACCGGGTGCCGGGTGACCCGGGTGCCCCGGGTCAGGGACCAGCCCGCCCGCTGCACGCGCAGGGCGAGGTCGGCGTCCTCGCGGAAGGCCCGCGGGAAGCGTTCGTCGAAGCCGCCGGTCCGCTTCAGCGCCTCGGTGCGGTAGGCCATGTCGGCGGTGGCCCAGGCGGCGTTCTCCAGGCCCTTGGTGGTGCGTTCCCAGTCGGTGGGCCGACGGTCCAGGGGCAGGGGGACACGCAGCCGCCCCTGGACTCCGCCGACGTCGGGGCCGGCCTGCCGCAGGTCGTCGGCGAGCCGCCGGGACCAGTCGGGCAGCACCTGCACGTCGTCGTCCAGGAAGACCGTCCAGGGTGTGCGGACGGTCTGCCAGCCGGCGTTGCGGGCGGCGGCCGGCCCCTTGCCGCCGGTGCGCAGGGTGCGTACCCGGTCGAGCAGTTGCCCGGCCGGTTCCAGGGGCAGGCCGCCGTCGGGCGCGGGCCGGTCGTCCACGACGACCACCTCGTGCGGCGGATGGCCCTCGGCCGTGGCGAGCGCGCGCAGGCACTCGGCGAGGCAGGGGCGGCCGATCGTCGGGACGACGACGGTGTAGGCGGGGGCGTCGGTCATGCGAAGGCCTTCCCACGGCGGATCGCGAACGGGCCGAGCACCAGCAGGTCGACCGGGGCCGAGCCGAAGCACTCCAGGGCGTCCCTCGGGTCGTCGACCATGGGCCGCCCGGCGGTGTTGAGACTGGTGTTGACCACCACGGGCAGTCCGGTGCGCCGTTCGAAGCCCTCGATCATGCGGGCCACCAGGGGTTCCTGGGCGCGGTCCACGGTCTGGACGCGGGCCGTGCCGTCGACGTGCACCACGGCCGGGATGCGGGCCCTCCACTCGGCGGCCACGTCGTGCACGAACAGCATGTGCGGGCTGGGCAGCGGCCCGTCGAAGATCTCGCCCGCGCGCTCGGCGAGCACCATGGGCGCGACGGGCCGGAACTCCTCGCGTCCCTTGACCGCGTTGAGCCGTTCCAGGTTCTCCGCCTTGCCGGGGTGGGCCAGCAGCGAGCGGTGCCCGAGCGCGCGCGGCCCGTACTCGCTGCGCCCCTGGAACCAGGCCACGATCCCGTCGTCGGCCAGCGCCTGGGCGGCGGTCTCGGCGATATCGGCGGGTTCCTCGTACGGGACGGCCGCCCGCTCCAGCCACGCGCGCAGCTCGGCGTCGCTCCAGCCCCGGCCGAGCGCGGCGGTCGGCATCGGCTCCAGGGTGTCCTTCTGCCCGGCGACGTACGCCGCCGCGCCCAGGGCCGTGCCGGCGTCGCCGGCGGCGGGCTGCACCCACACGTGCCGGAAGCCGCTCTCCCGCCACAGCCGGGTGTTGGCGACACAGTTCAGGGCGACACCGCCGGCCATGGTCAGCGCGTCCTCGCCGGTGCGCTCGCGCAGCCACCGGGCGAGGGCCAGCATGACCTCCTCCAGGCAGAGCTGGGCGCTCGCGGCGAGGTCGGCGTGGTCCTGGTTCCAGGCGCCGCCGGGCGGGCGGGGCGGGACGAACTCGGCCCAGGGCACCGGGCGGGCCCGGAAGCCGCCCTCGCCGTCGGCGTGGACGTACGCGCGCAGCCGGCCGGCGTGGCGCGGGGTGCCGTAGGAGGCGAGGGCCATGACCTTGAACTCGTCGCTGCTGCGCAGGAATCCGAGGTGCTGGGTGAGGTCCTCGTAGAACAGGCCGAGGGAGTCCGGCAGTCGCTGGGTGCCGAGGACGGTCAGTTCCCGGCCGGTGCAGCGGCCGGCCAGGTGGGAGCCGCACTCGCCGCGGCCGTCCAGGACGAGGACGGCGCAGTCCGGGTACGGCGAGACGGGTCCGGCGGAGGCCGCGTGCGCGACGTGGTGCGGGACGAACCGCACCTTGGCCGGGTCGAGTCCGGGCAGGGCCTCGGCGAGGAAGTCCGGTGCCTCGCGGGCGTACTGCTGCCGCAGGTGGTCCCAGGGGTCGTGCAGCCCCATCTCGGCGGCGGGGCGGGCCAGCGCCGGGTCGTAGGAGTAGGCGACGGCGTCCAGGTCGGACGGGGTGAGGCCGGCCTGCTCCAGACACCAGCGGGCCGACTGTCCGGGCAGTTCCCAGGCCGAGAAGGGAACGGGCCGCTTGCCGTGCTTGCGGCGGGAGAACCGCTCCTCCTCCGCCGCCGCCACGACCCTGCCGTCGGTGACGAGGGCGGCGGCGGGGTCGTGGAAGAGTGCGTTGATACCGAGGACGTGCATGCGCTGTCTCCAGGGCCGGGGAACGTGCGGGGGTCAGGACCGCGGGGCCGGTTCCTCCCCGCGCGGGTCCCGATCCGGGGGCGGGGTCGCGAAGTAGGCGATGGTCTGCTTCAGGCCCTCCTCCCAGGGGACCTGCGGCGACCAGCCGAGCAGTTCGCGTGCGAGGGTGGTGTCGGGCCGGCGCCGGCCGGGGTCGTCGACGGGCCGGTCGATGAACGCGACCGGGGAGCGGGAGCCGGTGAGGGCGACCACCCGGCGGGCCAGGTCGGCGACGGTGATCTCGTCGCTGCCGCCTATGTTGACCGGTCGTACCGACCTGCTCGCGGCGACCCGCAGGATGCCGTCGACGGTGTCGTCCACGTAGCACAGCGAGCGGGTCTGGCTGCCGTCGCCGGTGACCGTGAGCGGCTCGCCGGCCAGGGCCTGGCAGATGAAGGTGGGCACGGCGCGGCCGTCGTGGGCCCGCATGCGCGGACCGTAGGTGTTGAACAGCCGGACGATGCCGGCGTTCGTTCCCCTGGTGCCGGCGTGTGCCGTGACGAGGGCCTCGGCGAACCGCTTCGACTCGTCGTACACGCTGCGCGGCCCGACCGGGTTCACGTTGCCCCAGTAGCCCTCGTGCTGCGGGTGGACGAGCGGGTCGCCGTAGACCTCGGAGGTGGAGGCGAGCAGGAAGCGGGCGCCGTCGCGTTCGGTGATCGCCAGGACGTTGCGGGTGCCGAGGCTGCCCACGTCCAGGGTCTCCAGGGGCATGCGCAGGTAGTCGGCGGGCGAGGCCGGGCAGGCGAAGTGCAGGACGAGGTCGTACGGCCCCGCCAGCCGCTCGGTGCAGTCGGGTGCGCAGACGTCGCAGTGCGTGTACCGGAAACCCGGCCGGTCCTCCAGGTGCGCGATGTTCTCGCGCCGCCCGCAGGCCAGGTTGTCGGCGCAGTCGACTTCGACACCTGAATCCAGCAGCCGCTCGCACAGATGGGAGCCGAGGAAGCCGGCGCCGCCGGTCACGAGGGCGCGCCGCCAGGAGAACGGTGTGTCACCAGTCATGGGGCTGTTCCTTCGTCCACGTCGTACGCGCCCGGGAACGCCCCTGCCTGGGGATTCGGCGCGTACCGCGTCGCCGGGACCGACGTCGTCGGCCCGCTGGGAAGAAGAGGGCTCGGCCCGGGTCCCCGCTGATCGGGAGGACCGGCCTGACAGGCCGCCGCTTGCTGGACGGCACTGGCAGCTGAGTTCCCCTGCCAGTTGTATTCACACGTTGGATTCTTATTCTCCGGTCCCAGGGGTACTCGCGCGACTCCTGCGCCCCGCCCACCACGCTGGAGAACCGATGCACCACGATGTCGCGGAGGCGGTCCTGCGCTCCCTGCACGCACCCGGCCGGACTCCGGAGCGGCTGCTGCTCACCGGCTGGTTCAGCTTCCGGGACGGGGAGGCGACGGCCGGGGACGTGCTCGCGCAGCAGCACATGTCGGCCGCGCTGACCGGGGCGGGCATCCGGCACGAGACGGCGTGGAGCCCCGGCTTCCGGCCCGGTGAGCCGTCGCTGGAGACGGCCGACCCGCGGGCGTACGACACCCTGCTGTTCGTGTGCGGTCCCGTGTACGGGCCGCAAGTGGCCGCTCTGCACGGACGGTTCGGGTTGTGCAGACGAGTGGCGGCCGGGGTCTCGGTGGTCGATCCGGCGGACCCGGCGGTCACCGGTTTCCACGCGATCGTCGCGCGGGACGGCACCGCCGCCCCGGCCCGGCGCGATCTCGCCGCCGACGCCCCGGCGGGCCCGCTGCCGCCCGTCGCCGGAGTGGTCCTCTCCCACGGCCAGGGCGAGTACGGGGCACGCCGCCGGCACGCGGAGGTGACCGAGCGGATCACCGGCTGGCTGGCCGGCAAGGACTGCGCGCGGGTACCGGCCGACTCCCGGCTGGCCACCGACGACTGGCGGCTGTGCGCCACCGCCGAGCAGTTCCTCGCCCTCGTGGCCCGCCTCGACCTGGTCGTCACCACCCGGCTGCACGGCCTGGTGCTGGGCCTGCGCACCGGCACCCCGGTGATCGCGGTCGATCCGGTGGCGGGCGGCGCCAAGGTCAGCGCCCAGGCCCGCGCCCTGGGCTGGCCGGCGCTGGTGACGGCGGACGCGCTGACGCCGGACATCCTGGACCACTGGTGGCAGTGGGCGCTGTCCGGGGTGGGCCGGACGGCCGCCGCCTGCCACTCGATGCGCTGACCGGGCGCGGCGAGCCGTGTAGCGCGCCCGGCCCGGGGCACTCGGCGCGGCGACGGCCGGCCGTTCACGGGCCGCCGCGTTCCACGCAGGAGGTAACGACCATGGGTCACGGCGGAAACGTCATCCAGGAGCTGACCACGGACCACCGCGAGGTCGAGGAGATCTTCGGCCGCATCGAGGCCCTGCCGCCCGGCTCCGAGGAACGCAAGACCCTCTGCGACCAGGCCACGATCGAACTGGTCCGCCACTCGGTCGCCGAGGAGGCCTACCTCTACCCGGCGGTGCGCCGGCACCTGACGGGCGGGGACGCCCTGGCCGACAAGGAACTGGAGGACCACGCCAAGGCCGAGCAGATCATGAAGGACCTGGAGGGCTGCCAGGCGGACGATCCGCGGTTCGACTCGCTGATGGCGCAGCTGATGAGCGAGATCCGGTCCCATGTGACGGACGAGGAGCAGAACCTCTTCCCGCAGCTGGAGGCGGCCTGCCCCCCGGACGCGCTGATGGACCTCGGCGACAAGATCCGCCGGGCGAAGAAGATGGCGCCCACCCGTCCGCACCCGTCGGCACCGGACACTCCCCCGGCCAACAAGCTGCTGGCACCGGGAGCCGGTCTGGTCGACCGGATGCGCGACGCGCTGACGGGGCGGGGCAAGGAGAGCCAGGGCTGAGCGAGAACGGCGCCGCCCGGGCCCGCGGGGGCCGGGCGGCGCCGGCGTGTGGACTCACGCGTTCGGGTCCACGTCCAGCGTCCGGACTCGCCCCAGCGCCGGGCCGCGCCTCACAACCACGGTTGCGTGCCACGGGACGTCCGGGCGCCGGAGCGGGGACGGGTGCGGGTCGCCCGGCACAGCAGCCGGAACACCTGGAAGAGGGTCAGCGGCCACAGCAGCGCGAAGCACCAGAGCAACGCGGGGTCCGAGGTGCGGATGCCCATGACGGCGACGAACACCGACGCGACCGTCAGCAGCAGCACCGCCACCGGCAGCCAGAGCGCACGTGGGGCGGCGCCCGTACCGCGCGGGGCGGCGCCCATACGGCGCGCGAACCGCCGGTCCCGTCGCAGGTCCGCCTCGATCCGCAACAGCGCCAGCCGCTCGCGCGGCGACAGCCGTACCTCGTCGCGCATCTCCCACATCTCCCAGTCGTCCACGGCAACGCCACCTCCTCCGCCGATCGGCGGCATCCGGACCCCGGGCGACCGAGTTCCCCGGTCGGCCCGGCCGATGCGGTGCCGTGGCGGCCGGGCGGACGGGGGGGTGAAGAGGCGGGTGGGGATCCGGGGTGGAGAAAACTCCACCCCGGGTCCGGTGGCCACCCTGACTGAAACGCGGCCCCCGCACGGTCCACGATGGATCCGGTCCAGTCTCCGTACGTCCGGCCGTCCGGCCGTCGTCCGCCCGTCGTCCTCCCCGGGAGGAGCACCGTGTCCGAGTCCGCCGAGGTCCAGCCGACGATTCGGTCGGCGGTGCAGCCGACGGCTCGGTCGGCTGCACCGCCGGCCGAGGAACATCCGATGTGGCCCTGGGTGGTCGTCGCGGCCGTCGTGGCCGGCGTGGTCATCGCCCTCGTCAACGTGCTGATGACGGCCTGAGCCGGTTCGTCCCCCGGAGCGCCCGTGGTGCGAGAGCGGTCGGCGTACCGCATAGTGAACACAGCTCTCGCACCAGGTCGGCCAGGGAGGACCGGGGCTGCCCGCACCACGCCTTCGCCCCCGGGGCCGCCGCGACGACGCTGAGCGGCCGGCACGGGTAGGACCGGCCCCCCGGAAGCGACGCGCCCGGCGGCGCGCAAAGGAGGCTGTATGTCGTCCCACGACCCGGCAGTGCTCGACTGCCCCTTCGACTTCGCCGACGCACTGGAGTACGACCCAGCGCTGGACGCCCTGGCACGGCGCGGCCCGGTCAGCCGGATCCGGTTGCCCTACGGCGAGGCGGAGGCGTGGCTGGTGACCAGTTTCGCCGGAGTGCGTCAGGTGACGTGCGATCCCCGGTTCAGCCGGGCGGCGATCGTCGGACGCGACTATCCGAGGATGACGCCCGAGCCGATCGTGTCACCCGAGTCGATCAACGTGACGGACCCGCCGCACGCCACCCGGCTGCGGCACGTGGCGGCCCAGGCGTTCACCCGGGAGCGGGTGGCGGCCATGCGGCCGGCCGTGGACCGGGTGGTGGCCGGGCTGCTGACGGCGATGGACGAGGCGGGGCCGCCCGCGGACCTGGTCACCCATCTGTCCGTGCCGCTGCCCCACCTGACGATCTGCGAGCTGCTCGCCGTCCCCGAGGCCGACCGCGACGAGCTGCGCGCGCACACCATGCGGCTGCTGGCCACCTCGCCGGACGCGCGGCAGGACGCGGCCGACGCCAAGGCCTGCCTGCGGACGTACTTCGCCGAACGGATCCCGGCCCGGCGGAGCTCGCCGGGCGAGGACCTGCTCAGCACGCTGGCCACCGCCCCGGTGCCGGAGGGCGAGGAGCCGCTGAGCGACGACGAGCTGGCGGTCCTGGCGGTGACGCTCATCCTCAGCGGCAACGACACCGCGACCTGCCAGATCAGTGACATCGCCTATCTGCTGCTGACCCGGCCCGAGGAGATGGCCGCGCTCGCGCGCGACCCCGGGCGGTTCCCCGGCGCGCTGGAGGAGCTGCTGCGGTTCATCCCGTTCCGCAAGGGCGTGGGCATCCCGCGGATCGCGCTGGAGGACGCGGAGATCGAGGGCGTCCCGATCCGCGCGGGCGACTACGTGCACGTGTCCTATCTCGCGGCCAACCGGGACCCGGACGTCTTCCCCGACCCGCACAGACTCGACCTGGAACGGCCCGTGCGCCCGCACATGACCTTCGGCTGGGGCGGGCACCACTGCCTCGCGGCACCGCTCGCACGGGCGGAGCTGGACAGCGCGGTCTCCGGCCTGCTGGCCCGCTTCCCCAAACTGCGCCTCGACGTCCCCGCCGAGGACATCGAGTGGGACAACGGCACCATCCGCCGCTTCCCGCTGAGTCTGCCGGTCACCTGGTGAGGCCGGGCCGGGCCACCGCGGCGACGCGGTCGGTGGCCCGGCCCCGTCGCCGTTCCCGCCTCCACCGAGTGGGTGCCATCCGGGCCCGGCGCGCGGTGTCCTGCCGCCGCGGGCCGCTCCGGGCTCCTAGCCTCGGCGGCATGCTGGGGCTTCCTTCTCATGTCCGTGCCTGTCTGTTCGACCTCGACGGGGTGCTCACCCAGACCGCGAAAGTGCACGCGGCGGCCTGGAAGGAGATGTTCGACGGCTACCTACACGAGCGCGCGACCCGTGAGGGAACCGCGTTCGTCCCCTTCGACGCGGTCGACGACTACGACGAGTACGTGGACGGGCGGCCCCGTGAGGACGGGGTGCGCACGTTCCTCGCCTCGCGCGGGGTGCACCTGCCCGAGGGATCGCCGGACGACCCGCCGGAGGCGGAGACCGTGAACGGCCTGGGCAACCGGAAGAACAACCTGGTCCTGCGGCGGATCCGCGAGGACGGGGTGGAGCCCTACGAGGGCTCGGTCCGTTTCGTGCACGCGGTACGCGAGGCCGGACTGCGCTGCGCGGTGGTGTCGTCCAGCGCGAACTGCCGGGACGTGCTGGTGGCGGCCGGGATCGAGGACCTGTTCGACGAGCGGATCGACGGCGTGGTGGCACGCGAGCGCCATCTGCGCGGCAAGCCCGCCCCGGACACCTTCCTGGAGGCGGCCCGCGGGCTGGGCCTCCCACCGGACGAGGCGGCCGTGTTCGAGGACGCCCTGGCCGGTGTCGAGGCGGGCCGGGCGGGACGGTTCGGCGTGGTCGTGGGCGTCGACCGGGTCGGCCAGGCGGAGCAACTGCGCGAGCACGGGGCCGATGTGGTGGTCCGGGACCTGGCCGAGCTCCTGGAGTCGCGGTGATCACTCATCCCAGCTACACGGTCGAGCCGTGGTGCCTGCGCGAGACCGAGCTCAATCTCGATGTGCTCGCCCAGAGCGAATCCGTGTTCGCGCTGTCCAACGGCCACGTCGGATGGCGCGGCAACCTCGACGAGGGAGAGCCGCACGGACTGCCCGGCGCTTATCTCAACGGTGTCTACGAGCGGCACCCGCTGCCGTACGCGGAGGCGGGCTACGGATATCCCGAGTCCGGCGAGACGATGATCAACGTCACCGACGGCAAGGTCATCCGGCTGCTCGTGGACGACCACCCGTGCGATCTGCGCTACGGCCGGCTGCGGGCGCACGAGCGGGTCCTGGACTTCCGCTCCGGTGTGCTCAGCCGGACCGCGCGGTGGACGTCGCCCGGCGGCCGTACCGTCCGGATCACCTCCCGCCGGCTCGTCTCCTTCACCCAGCGCGCGGTCGCCGCGATCGTCTACGAGGTGGAGCCGGTCGACGGACCGACGACGGTCGCCGTGCAGTCCGAGCTCGTCGCCAACGAACAGCTGCCCAGCTTCCACGGCGACCCGCGCGTCGCAGCGGCGACCGAGTCCCCGCTGATGCCCGAGGAGCACTTCGCGCAGAACACCCGGCTGCGGCTCGTGCACTGCACCGGCAACAGCAGGCTGCGGGTCGGCACGGCGGCCGACCACCTCGTCGAGGGACCCGAGAGCACGAAGTGGACGGCACACAGCGAGCCCGACGTCAGCCGGCTGACGGTGACCGCGGACCTGGTGCCCGGTCAGCCGCTGCGGCTGGTCAAGTTCGTGGCCTACGGCTGGTCCGGCGAGCGTTCGCTGCCGGCCGTGCACGACCAGGTGGACGGTGCGGTGGCGGCAGCCGTCAGCACCGGCTGGGACGGGCTGGTCGCCGCCCAGCGGGCGTACCTGGACCGCTTCTGGGCCGGCGCGGACGTCGAGGTGGAGGGAGACGCGCAGATCCAGCAGGCGGTGCGGTTCGCTCTCTTCCATGTGCTCCAGGCGGCGGCCCGCGGCGAGAACCGGGCGATTCCCGCGAAGGGCCTGACCGGAACCGGGTACGACGGACACTCCTTCTGGGACACCGAGTCCTATGTGCTGCCCGTCCTGACCTTCACCGCGCCGGAGGCCGTCGCGTCGGCGCTGCGCTGGCGGCACCGGACGCTGCCGGCGGCACGGGAGCGCGCGCGTCAACTCGGGCTGTCCGGAGCGACGTTCCCCTGGCGGACCATCGACGGCGCCGAGTGCTCCGCCTACTGGCCCGCCGGTACGGCCGCCTTCCACGTCAACGCCGACATCGCCATGGCCGTCGCGCGGTACGTCATGGTGACCGGGGACGAGGAATTCGAGCGCGCCGAGGGGCTCGACCTCCTCGTGGACACCGCCCGGCTGTGGCGCTCCCTCGGTCACCACGACCCGGAGGGCGTCTTCCACATCGACGGGGTCACCGGTCCGGACGAGTACAGCGCCTTCGCCCGGGACAACCTGTACACGAACCTGATGGCCCGGCAGAATCTCCTGGCCGCGGCGGACGCGGTGGTGCGTCATCCGCACCGGGCCGCGGAACTCGGCGTCGACGACGAGGAGGCCGCGGTGTGGCGGGACGCGGCGGCCCGTATGGCGCTGCCGTACAACGAATCCCTCGGTGTCCACGAGCAGTCGGCCGGCTTCACGAGCTTCCAGCGCTGGAACTTCGAGGCCACCCCGCCCGACGACTACCCGCTGCTGCTGCACTACCCCTACTTCGACCTGTACCGCAAGCAGGTGGTGAAGCAGGCCGACCTGGTGCTGGCCATGATGGAGTGCCCGCACGCCTTCACCGAAGAGCAGAAGGCGCGCAATTTCGCCTACTACGAGGCGCTGACCGTCCGCGACTCCTCCCTCTCGGCGTCCTGCCAGGCGGTGCTCGCCGCCGAGACCGGTCATCTGCGCCTGGCCTACGCCTACCTCGGCGAGGCCGCGCTGATGGACCTGGACGACCTGGAGCACAACACCCGTGACGGGCTGCACATCGCCTCCCTGGCCGGAACCTGGATCGCCCTCGTCGCGGGCTTCGGGGGGATGCGCCGGTACCTCGGCGAGGACGGGAAGCCGGGAATGCTGGCGTTCACACCGCGCTTGCCGGAAGCTCTGTCCAGGGTGGCGTTCACCGTGCTGGTGCACGGACGCAGGCTGAAGGTGGACATCGGCCGTTCCCGGGTGCGCTACCGGCTGGTGGAGGGCGCACCACTGGACGTGCTCCACCACGGGGAGCTGACGCCCCTGACCACCGACGGGCCGGTCGACCGCCCGATGCCCACCCCTCCCACGCGTCCGGAACCCCAGCAGCCGCCGGGCCGCCGTCCGGTGGGCCTGCCCGTCGGGGAGGAGGACCGGACTGAGACACTGGAGTAGCACGGCGGGAACAGACCGGTGAGGGGGTGCGATGGACCACGACGGGCGGCGGCGCATCGACCTGGAGGGCGTCCCCGAGACACTGTTGTGGAATCTCCATCAGCGGGCCTACGAGGCACGGCAGCCGCACCCCGTGCTCGACGACCCGAAGGCGATCGAGCTCGTCGAGCGCATCGACTACCCCTTCGAGGAGACCTTCGGCACGCCCTCCCCGCTCCTGGCCCAGGGGCAGGCCCTGCGGGTGCGCACCTTCGACGACGCCGTCAGGGCCTTCCTCCGGGAGCATCCCCGCGGCACCGTCGTCACGCTCGCCGAAGGGCTGGAGACGCAGTTCTGGCGGGTCGACAACGGCCGTGCGCACTGGCTCTGCGTCGAACTCCCGCAGACGGCGAAGGTGCGCCAGGCGCTGCTGCCGGACGAGGAACGCCGCCGGACGCTGGCGCGGTCGGCGCTGGACCCGTCCTGGCGGGACGAGGTGGACCCCTCGCGCGGCGTGCTCGTCACCGCTCAGGGCCTGCTGATGTACCTGCGCCCGGCCGAGGTGCGGCAGCTGATCGCCGGCTGCGCCGAGGCGTTCCCCGGCGGATCGCTGGTCTTCGACGCGGTGCCGCGGTGGTTCAGCGAACGCACCCTGAGCGGTCGGATGAGGACGGCGCAGGGCTACGTCACCCCGCCCATGCCCTGGGCGCTCGACGCCGGTGAGCTGCCGAGGATCCGCACGGCGCACCCGGCCGTCACCGAGGTGCGCGAACTGCCGCTGCCGCGCGGACGCGGCGCGTACTTCGGCGTGGTCTGGCCCGTGCTGCGGCGACTGCCGGGGGTGCGCAACATCCGGCCGACCATGACCGTCCTGGCCCGGTTCCGCCCGGCCGCCTAGACCGCGCGTGAACACGCTCGCCCACCGTCCGCTACGCACCGTGAAGAGGGGCGGTCGCAGGTGACCTTCGCCGCCGCAAGGTCGATACTTCCAGTAGACGGGACGGGCGGCTTCCCCCTCGGGAGGCCGTCAGTGCGCCGGTGACCTGCGAAGACACAGGTCTTGGGCTCAACCGCCAAGCTCACGAGGAGATACGCATGAAGATGCTGATCAACGTCCCGGAGACCGTCGTGGCGGACGCGCTGCGCGGTTTGGCGGCCGCGTACCCGGACCTGAACGTGGATGTGGAGCACCGGGTGATCGCCCGCCGGGACGCCCCCGTGGCCGGTCAGGTCGCGCTCGTGTCGGGTGGCGGCTCGGGGCACGAGCCGCTGCACGGCGGGTTCGTCGGCCCGGGCATGCTGTCCGCCGCCTGCCCCGGAGAGGTGTTCACCTCGCCGGTGCCCGACCAGATGGCGCGGGCCGCGGCGGCCGTGGACAGCGGAGCGGGCGTGCTGTTCGTGGTGAAGAACTACACCGGCGACGTGCTCAACTTCGACATGGCGGCCGAGCTGGCCGAGGACGAGGGCATCCAGGTCGCCAAGGTGCTCGTCGACGACGACGTGGCCGTCACCGACAGCCTCTACACGGCCGGCCGGCGCGGCACCGGCGCGACGCTCTTCGTGGAGAAGATCGCGGGCGCCGCCGCGGCCGAGGGCCAGCCGCTGGAGCGCGTGGAGGCCATCGCCCGCCAGGTCAACGAGAACTCCCGCAGTTTCGGCGTGGCCCTGAGCGCCTGTACGACCCCGGCGAAGGGCAGCCCGACCTTCGATCTGCCGGACGGCGAACTGGAGTTGGGCATCGGCATCCACGGCGAGCCGGGCCGCGAGCGCCGGCCGATGATGACCTCCGGGGAGATCGCCGACTTCGCGGTCAACGCCATCCTGGAGGACATGCCGCCGCGCAGCCCGGTCCTGGTGCTGGTCAACGGCATGGGCGCGACGCCGCTGCTGGAGCTGTACGGCTTCAACGCGGAGGTGCAGCGGGTGCTCCGGGAGCGCGGGGTGGCCGTGGCCCGCACGCTCGTCGGCAACTACGTGACCTCGCTGGACATGGCGGGCGCCTCGGTGACGCTGTGCCAGGCCGACGAGGAACTGCTGCGGCTGTGGGACGCGCCGGTGAAGACCCCGGCGCTGCGCTGGGGAATGTGATACGGCGGAGCAGACGGCGACCGATCCCGGCCGACCGGCCGACAGCCCTACCATGCGAGGAGATCCAGTGCTCGACGCCGCATTCTTCCGTCGTTGGATGACGACGGCCGCCGCGTCCGTCAGCCGCGAGGCGGAACGGCTCACCGCCCTCGACTCGGCCATCGGGGACGCGGACCACGGCAGCAATCTGCAACGCGGGTTCACGGCCGTGGCGGCGGCCCTGGAGAAGGAGGCGCCGGACACCCCGGGGGGCGTGCTGACGCTGGCCGGGCGGCAGTTGATCTCGACGGTCGGCGGTGCGTCCGGACCGCTGTACGGCACCCTGCTGCGCCGGACCGGCAAGGCGCTCGGGGACGCCGCCGAGGTCGGCGAGGAGGAGCTGGCCGCGGCACTGCGCGCGGGCGTGGACGGGGTGATGGCGCTCGGCGGGGCGGCACCGGGCGACAAGACCATGATCGACGCGCTGGTGCCGGCCGTGGACGCGCTCGGGGCCGGGTTCGGCGCCGCGCGGGCCGCCGCGGAGGAGGGCGCGCTGGCCACCACGCCGTTGCAGGCGCGCAAGGGGCGGGCGAGCTATCTGGGCGAGCGCAGCATCGGCCACCAGGATCCGGGGGCGACCTCGTCGGCGCTGCTGATCGCCGCGCTGGCCGACACGGCGGAGGCGGAGCGGTGAGCGGGGAGAAGCTGGTCGGGATCGTGCTGGTGTCGCACAGCGCGGAGGTGGCCGCCTCGGTCGCCGAACTGGCCAAGGGTCTGGCGGGCGGGGCGACCGCGGTACCGGTGGCCCCGGCGGGCGGCACCGAGGGCGGCGGGCTCGGCACCAGCGCCGAGCTGATCTCCGCCGCGGCGGCCTCGGTGGACCGGGGGGCCGGGGTGGCGGTCCTCACCGACCTGGGCAGCGCGGTGCTCACGGTGAAGGCGCTGCTCGCCGAGGGCGACGAACTGCCGGACGGCACGCGCCTGGTGGACGCGCCGTTCGTGGAGGGCGCGGTGGCCGCCGTGGTCACCTCCGCCGCCGGGGCGGACCTGGACGCGGTGGAGGCCGCGGCAGTGGAGGCGTACAGCTACCGCAAGGTGTGACACCCGGGGGCCCCGGCCTGATCAGCACCCGACCGGGCGCCCCTGACCGGGCGCCCTCAGCGGGCGCCCCCGAGCGGGCCGACGGGCGGCGGTCGGCGGTCGGCCGGCGGTCGGCCCAGCCGTCCCGGACCAGACCAGGTCGGTCCCCGGAGGCGCAGGGCGTCCCGCCCGGCCGGCCGGCGGCGGGTCCGGGCCCGCCCGGACAGGTCCGGCCCGTGACCGCCAGGACCCGGACGGTCCGGCCCCTCGGAGCACGGCGTGCCCCCTCCACGGCCAGTGGGCCCACGTTTCCCCGACCCGGGCGGTCAGTCGTTCGTGAGGAACTGCTTGGCCAGCCGCTCCCCCGTCGCCACCGCCTCCTCGTGGTCCTCGATGGGGGTGATCAGGGAGTTCCGGAAGACGATGTAGGTCACGTCGGAGGGCGCCCCGCCGGTGAGCGGGTCGGGGTCGACGCCCAGCCCCCGGGCGGTGGCGTAGGAAGCCTCGCCGATGAGGTCGCTCGGACCGGTGTCGCCGACGACCGCGTACTGCACCCGGTCGCCGTGGACGACGGCCGCCACGGAGCCGCCCCGGATGCCGTGCGCGCGGTAGTCCCAGCGCGAGCTCGGCGCGGGGACCACGACGTACGGCAGGGTCTCGGCGTTCAGGTGGCGGCCGTCGGACTGCTGGAAGGCCGTGGTGGGGGCGAAGACCGGGTCGGTGCCGGAGTTGCAGTGGGTGGTGGGCCGGCCGTCGCAGTCGACGTCCAGGTCCGCCTTCCAGAAGACGGCGTCGTCGGTGCCGCAGACGGGGACGGTCGCGGGGCTGCCGGCGTCGGTGCGGTACCGGCCCCGGGAGAGCTCGGCGCAGGTGCCGGTCCGGGCCAGCAGGTCGTCGGCGGTGACCCCGCCCTCACCCCGGGCCGGCCGGTCGTCGGCGGTGACCTCTCCCTCGCCCCGGGCCGGCCGGTCGTCGGCGGTGACCTCTCCCTCGCCCCGGGCCGCGGGCCGCTCGCGGGGCGGGACGGCGGTGGCCGGGGCGGGCAGCGCCGCCGGGGCGATCAGGGCGGCGCCGGCCGCGGCCAGGATCAGCGACGGGACACGCACGATGGGGGACCCTCTCGTCGGGGACATGGCGGACATCGAGCACACTGTGGTGCGGCTCCGGGCGCAGGGCCACGGGAGCCGCCGCGAAGGGGCCGGATGGAGCACGCGTCTGACACCCCGTAAGGGGACACCCGGGCGAGCCTCGGGGACCGGCGGGGACAACAGGGGCCGGGGATCCGGACCGGGTACCGACCCGGATCCCCCGGCCACCCGCGCCGGCGCGGGATCGGCGACGACAGCGTGTCCGCGCCACAGGCATGAACTTCCCTGTTCTCGCGGGTAGTTCAGCCGTAGGGACGCTCAGCATACGTAACCTCCGGGGATGCTCACCAATGCGGCCCCCTTGCTGTGACCGCACCCGCCGGGCATATTGGTCCGGACCTTTAGGGATGCCGAGGCCGTCCGGGGGAGGCAGAGCCGTGCGACGCGTTCCCGTTCCGCTCGTACTGGGCTGCGGCTCGCTGCTGCTGGTCGCGTCCTGCGGCTGGAGCCGGGCCGACGACGGTGGCGGCGAGGGCCGGGTGCCCGGCGCCCCGGTCGGGGTCACCGCCGCTGCGGGAAGCGCCACGAGCGTCCATGTGATGTGGAACGCGGCACCGGACGGCTCCGGGGTCCGCATCTACGAGGTCTATCGCGGCCCCACCAAGGTGGCGGAAGTACCGGGTTCGCAGCACATGGTGGACGTCACCAGGCTCAGGCCGTCCACCATGTATGCGTTCACCGTGCGGGCCCGGGACAGCGCGGGCCGGCAGGGCCCGCCGAGCCGGGCGGTGCGCGCCCGGACGCCGGCGGCAGCGGCGGCGGACCACGCGGCACCGACACGGCCGCCGACGACCACCGGGCGGGCCGTGGGCAGCCGCGCGGTCCAGCTGTCCTGGGGCGCGTCGCGGGACGACCGGGGCGTGCTGTCGTACGACGTCTACCAGGGCGGAGTGAAGATCCACAGCGTCGGCGGGAACCAGACCGCCACCGTCGTCACCGGTCTGCGCCCCGGCAGCCGTTACGTCTTCACGGTCCGGGCCCGCGACGCCGCCGACAACCTCTCCCCCGCCGGCGCACCGGTCCGCCTCACCACACCGGGCACCGACGACGGCCGGAACACCGCCCCCACCGGGTTCACCGCCGCCACCCACCGCGCCGGCGGGGCCCACTACATCGACCTGGCCTGGGACCCGCCGCGCGCGGACGGGGTGATCACCGAGTACCAGATCCAGTTGGACCGCACCGCGACCACCTCGCTCGTCTGGGGCGGCACACCGCCGCGCGGCCGGGCGCACCACAGCTTCTACGTCGGCACGGACGCCGGCGAGGAGCACCGCGTGCGGCTGCGGGCTCGACTGCCGGACGGCACCTGGGGCGGCTGGTCGGCGGAGCGGACGGTGACCACGGGCGGCTGACCGTCGCACCCCGCAGGCGCGACCACGGGCGGCTGACCGGCGCACCCCCCCGGCGCGACCACACACGGCTGACCGGCGCATCGGGCCGGCGTGTCCTGTCTGCGCCGGACGGCGGAACGCGTCACCCGGCCGGGTCCGCCCCGCATGCGGGTGGGTCCGGGGAAGCGTTGGCTGCGGTTGAGGCGACACGGACGCTTCCCGACCCCCGGCGGCGCATGGGACGTACCGCCGACCGTGCCGCCGGAGGCCAGCCCATGCACACCTCGCGACTTCCGCTCCGCTCCGGCCTGACCCTGGCGGCTGCCGCCGCCCTCCCGGCCGCGCTCGCCGGGCCGTCCGCCGCGGTCTCGGGCATCTCGGTCAGCACCACCGGCACCACGGTCTCCGTGGTCACCAGCGCCTGCACCCTGATCAACGGCAGCTGGGGTACGGCGGCCCTGCTCACCAACCGGCAGGCGAACTTCGCCCAGGGCCGGCAGATGGCCCTGTCCGGCACGTCCGTCAGCCAGTCCGCCGCCTGGACGGGGGTGAACCCGGGGACGTACACCGTGGTGGTGGTCTGCTCCAGCGGCCTCACGGCGGGCAGCCAGTCGGTGATCGTGTCCGCGTCCGCGCCCGCGTCCGCGAAACCGGCGGTCCCCTCGACGCGACCGACGATCTCCTCGACGTCCGGCCCGGCCCCGTCCCGGGGCGTGATGGGCGGGCTCGGCGGCGCCACCCGCGACTACGGCCCGTTGACCCTGGGCGTCGGCGCGGCCCTGGTCGGCGCCGGGGTCGTCGCCACGGGCTGGGTGCTGCGCCGTCGCTCGAAGCCGTACCGGCTCTGAGCGGCCCGCGCCGCCGTACCGGCCGGCGAGTGCCCCTCAGTCGGCGTCCGGCAGTTCGGCGAACTCCGCCAGGGCGTGGGCCAGCCACTGGGTCCAGAAGGTCTCCAGGTCGATGCCGGCCCGCAGGACCAGGTGGCGCAGCCGGTCCTCCGGGGCGTCCCGGTCCGGCGGGAAGTCGCGCCGCTCGATCTCCCGGTACTCGGCCAGCTGCCGCCGGTGCGACTCCAGATGGCGGCGCAGATCGTCCTCCAGGCCCGCGGTGCCGACCACGGCCGCCGCGCGCAGCCGCAGCAGCAGGGGGTCCCGCATGGTCTTCGGGTCCTGTGCGGCGGCGGTCCAGCGGGCCAGCTCGGCGCGGCCCGCGGGCAGGACCTCGTAACTCTTCTTCTGCCCGCGGGCCGGCTGCTCGGCCGGCAGGGTGCGGATGAGGCCCTCCGCCTCCAGCTTCCCCAGCTCGCGATAGATCTGCTGGTGCGTCGCGGACCAGAAGTAGCGAATCGACTTGTCGAACCGGCGGGTCAGCTCCAGTCCCGACGACGGCTTTTCCAGCAGGGCGGTGAGGATCGCGTGCGGGAGTGACATGGGCCCATCCTAGGGAGGCGCGCGCGGGCCCCTACAGCGCCGCCGCCAGCTCCGTGCCCTGCTTGATCGCCCGCTTGGCGTCCAGTTCCGCAGCGACGTCCGCGCCGCCGATCAGGTGCGCGCCACGCCCGGCGGCCACCAGCTCCTCGTACAGCTCCCGGCGCGGTTCCTGGCCGGTGCAGAGCACGACCGTGTCGACCTCCAGGACCGTGCTCTCGTCGCCGACGGTGATGTGCAGCCCGGCGTCGTCGATGCGGTCGTAGCGCACGCCCGGCACCATGGTCACGCCCCGGTGCTTCAGCTCGGTGCGGTGGATCCAGCCGGTGGTCTTGCCGAGTCCGGCGCCGACCTTGTTCGTCTTGCGCTGGAGCAGGTGGACCTGGCGGGGCGGCGCGGGCCGCTCGGGGGCGGCGAGCCCGCCCGGCGCCCGGTAGGCCGTGTCGACGCCCCAGTTCCGGAAGTACGTCTCGGGGTCCTCGCTCGCCTTGTCACCGCCGTCGGTGAGGAACTCGGCGACGTCGAAGCCGATGCCGCCGGCCCCGAGGACGGCGACGCGGTCGCCGACGGGTGCGCCGTCGCGCAGCACGTCGAGGTAGCCGAGGACGCGGGGGTGGTCGGTGCCGGGAATGTCCGGGGTGCGCGGGGTGACGCCGGTGGCGACGACGACCTCGTCGAAGCCCTCCAGGTCGCCGGCCTCCACCCAGGTCTCCAGGCGCACGTCCACGCCGTGGGCGTCGAGCTGGTGGCGGAAGTAGCGCAGCGTCTCGTCGAACTCCTGCTTGCCGGGCACCTTGCGGGCGACGTTGAGCTGTCCGCCGATCTCGCTCGCCGCGTCGAACAGGGTGACGGTGTGGCCCCGTTCGGCGGCGGTGACCGCGCAGGCGAGGCCGGCCGGGCCGGCGCCGACGACGGCGACGCGCTTCTTCAGCCGGGTCGGCGCGATGACCAGCTCGGTCTCGTGGCAGGCGCGCGGGTTGACCAGGCAGGAGGTGATCTGCCCGCTGAAGGTGTGGTCGAGGCAGGCCTGGTTGCAGCCGATGCAGGTGTTGATGGCCTCCGGGGTGCCGGCGGCGGCCTTGGCGACGAAGTCGGGGTCGGCGAGCATCGGGCGGGCCATGGAGACCATGTCCGCGCAGCCGTCGGCCAGCAGTTGCTCGGCGAGTTCCGGGGTGTTGATGCGGTTGGTGGTCACCAGGGGCACGGACACCTCGCCCATGAGCTTCTTGGTGACCCAGGTGTAGGCGCCGCGCGGCACGGAGGTGGCGATGGTGGGGATGCGGGCCTCGTGCCAGCCGATGCCGGTGTTGATGATCGTGGCCCCGGCGGACTCGACGGCCTTGCCGAGCGCGATCACCTCGTCCAGCGAGGAGCCGCCCGGGACCAGGTCCAGCATGGACAGCCGGTAGATGACGATGAAGTCCTCGCCGACGGCCTCGCGTACCCGCCGGACGATCTCGACGGGGAACCGCATCCGGTTCTCGTAGGAGCCGCCCCAGCGGTCCGTGCGCCGGTTCGTCCGCACCGCGATGAACTCGTTGATCAGGTAGCCCTCGGAGCCCATGATCTCGACGCCGTCGTAGCCGGCCTGCCGGGCGAGGCGGGCGGCGCGCGCGTAGTCCTCGATGGTGCGCTCGACGTCGGCGTCGGTCAGCTCGCGGGGCACGAGGGGGCTGATGGGCGCCTGGAGCGGGCTCGGCGCGACGAGGTCCTGGTGGTAGGCGTAGCGGCCGAAGTGCAGGATCTGCATCGCGATCCGGCCGCCCTCGCGGTGCACGGCCTCGGTGACGGTCCGGTGCCGCTCGGCCTCCGCCTCGGTGGTGAGCATGGCTCCGCCCTCGTACGGCCGTCCCTCCTCGTTGGGAGCGATGCCGCCGGTGACGATGAGTCCCACTCCCCCGCGCGCGCGGGCCGCGTAGAACGCCGCCATCCGCTCGAAGCCGCGCTCGGCCTCCTCCAGGCCGACGTGCATGGAGCCCATGAGCACGCGGTTGGGCAGGGTGGTGAAGCCCAGGTCGAGCGGGGTCATCAGATGCGGGTAACGGCTCATCGGGCCCTCCGTGCGCGGTGTCGTCACCTCCTGTTGTAGAGGAAGCCCGAGGTTTTTTGCAACTAGTTGCACAACGGGCCGCGCGAGGGGCGGTGGCTTCTGACGCAGGACGCCCCGGCCGGCGGTGAGCCGGCCGGGGCGTTGCCCGGCACCTCGACGTGCTCAGCGGCTCTCCAGGCGCAGGTGCAGGTCCCGCTCCTGGTCACCGGAGGCCGTGCAGGTCTCCTGCACGGTGAACATCGAGTCCAGGGTGCGGCGGAACCGCTCCACCGCCCAGTAGCCGCCCTGCACGTCCGCCTGGACGGGCGAGTCGAGGTGGACCGGCGGGCAGCCCCCGCCGCGGGCCTCCGCGACGTCGTACGTGCCGAGCCACACCATCGGACGGGTCTCGTGGAGCTGCTGCGGTACCTCTTCCGGAGCCCGGTCGGAGGCGAAGCAGGCGCTGAGCGCTTCGAAGACGAGTCGGGCGTCGTCCTTGGAATAGCCGCTGATCTCCACCGAGACGGTTTCCGGATGCGACCGCTCCGTGTCTGCCATGATCGCTCCTTTCGTGGCCGTGCTGCGGTGGAACGGGGTACCCCGCCGAACCGCATCCATCCTCAGCAAAGCACCACCGGCCGCCGGGCACACCTCAGCCGCGGGAGAACTTGTACGTCTTGCTGTCCGTCAGCACGCAGAAGCCGGGCGAGACCACGATCACGCGCAGGGTGCCGCTGCGGCGGTCGTAGTCGATGCCCTCCGCCTCGAAGGTGCCCGAGCAGGAGCTGCGCAGCGGCAACTGGCGCAGCGCCGTGACATGGCCCGAGACGTCCGCCGTGCCGTTCGGCGCGGCCGACAGGTCGATCTGGAGCAGCGGCTTGGTGAGGCCGAACAGGCTGCCCTCCGGGTCGTCGGAGGAGCACAGCAGGGTGGTCGGACCGGAGAAGTCGCAGCCCTGGACGTCGCGGACGGCGTGGTCCAGGCGGACGGTGGAGGCCTGCGGGAGGTTCGCCGAGGGGGAGGTGGCCGGGTTGACGCCCGGGGTCGGGAAGACCAGCAGCCGGGTCATCGTGCCCCACTCACCGGACAGCATCCACTGGCCGTCGGGCGAGATCGCGGCCCAGGAGTTGTTCAGCGCCTCGCCCGTGCTCAGCGTGTGGACGTACTCCGACCAGGCGCCGCCGGGCGCCTGCACCCGGAACATCTTGGAGTTGCCGGAGTCCCGCTGGTAGGGCTCGATGTAGTAGCCGTCGTACGAGGCGTCGGGGTCGCCGACGTGGTTCCAGCCGCGGCTGGAGACGCCGAGGGGGATGGTTCCGATGCCGGTGTAGCGGTTGGGGCTGTTCGCCGGGACCTCCACCGAGGTCAGGCCCTGGCTCTCGGTCAGCGGGTCGGCACGGTCGGAGCCGGTTTCGGTCCAGGTGTCGGCCGCGCGGGCGGGCGTGGGCGCGGCGAGCGACACGACGGCGGCGGTGGCGAGGGTGACGAGTCCGGCGAGAACTGCGTGACAACGTTGCCGGGCGGACGCGGGCATGGCCGACTCCTCTGACGGGGTTGGGGACCCGGGGTGAGCGGACGGGGACACTCGGTCGGCGGACAGTCTGGCGTGGCGTCGTAGTCATGTACAGACCAACAGAGCAACATGGGCGTGAACTCTCACGGCCCGCGGGACCGCGCTGTACGGTCCCGGCAGGGGGTCCGGCATCGTGGGCGCCGCCGGCGCGACGGCTTCGGCGGACGGCCGCGCCGTGTTGAGAGATGGTGGAGGTAGACGGCGAAGGCGTCGGAGAGTCAGGTGTGAGCGCGGTAGAACAAGGGGAGTCGGCACGGGGGACGGCGTGCCGTGCGGACGGGCGAAGGCGGTGCGTGGCATGAGTGCACCCGGGGCTCCGGTGACGGAGAGCGGCGAGCCGGCGCGTGGGCCGGTGCCTCCGGGCGGTCTGCTCGACGTCCTCGGCGTGGCGTCGGTGGTACTGGACACCGACGGGCGGATCGTCCTGTGGAGCCCGCAGGCGGAGGAGCTGTTCGGCTACACCGCGCGGGAGGCCCTCGGCCAGTACGCCGCCCGGCTGATGGTGCACGAACGGCACATCCAGCTCGTCGGCAAGCTCTTCGCCGACGTGATGCGCACCGGGCAGAGCTGGGCCGGCGGCTTCCCGGTCCGGCACAAGGACGGCAGCACCCGTCTGGTGGAGTTCCGCAACATGCGGCTGCTGGACGACCAGGGGGACGTGTACGCGCTCGGGCTCGCCGCCGACCAGTCGACCGTACGGCGGCTGGAGCAGGACGTGGCGCTGTCCGAGCGGATGGTGATGCAGTCACCGATCGGCTACGCGGTCCTCGACACCGACCTGCGGTTCGCCTCGGTCAACCCGGCCCTGGAGAAGATGAACGGGGTGCCGGCCGCCGGTCACGTGGGCCGGACGCTGCGCGAGGTGCTGCCGATGCTGGACACCGAGGCCCTGGAGGCCGCAGCCCGGCAGGTGCTGGAGACGGGTGTGCCGATGATCGACACCACGCTCGTCGGCCGCACGCCCGCCGACCCGGACGCGGACCACACCTGGTCGCACTCGCTGTACCGGCTGGAGGACGCCATGGGCAACGTGCTCGGGGTGGCGGTCTCGATGACCGACATCACCGAGCAGCACCGGGCCTCGGTCGAGCGGGAGGCCGCGCGGCGCCGGCTCGCGGTCATCGCGGACGCCTCCGCCCGGATCGGTACGACGCTGGAACTGGAGCGCACCGCCTGCGAGCTGGCCGAGGTCGCCGTGCCGGAACTGGCGGACGTGGCGGCCGTGGATCTGCTGGAGGCGGTGGTCGAGGGCCGGCGCAGCACCCTGGGCCCCTCGGAGGCAGCGGTGATCCGGGCCCTCGCGGTCCGGCCCGCGCAGGGCTCGGAGGCGGTGCCGGCCGCCGACCCGCCCGGCGGGATCGCCCGGTACGCGCCCGATCGCCTGGTCACCGAATGCGTGCGCACCGGCGAGGCGGTCCTGGTGCCGCGGGTGAAGGACGAGGACCTGCCGCGCATCGCCCGCTCCTCCGAGGCGGCCGTGCTGCTCGGCCGGGCGGGCCTGCACTCGTATCTCGCGGTGCCGCTGATCGCGCGCGGCGAGGTGCTGGGCGCGCTCGACCTCAAACGCACCCGCAATCCGGCGCCCTTCGACGAGGACGACGTCCTGCTGGCGCGCGAGCTGGCCGCCCGCGCGGCCGTGCAGATCGACAACGCGCGCTGGTACCAGAACGCCCGCAACACCGCGCTGACCCTCCAGCGCAGCCTGCTGCCCAGCCATCCGCCGGTCACCACCGGCCTGGAGGTGGCCTCCCGGTACCAGCCGGCGGGCGCCACCAGCGAGGTCGGCGGGGACTGGTTCGACGTGATCCCGCTGGAGGGGGGCAAGACCGCGCTCGTCGTCGGTGATGTGATGGGCAGCGGCATCAACGCCGCCGCCACGATGGGCCGGCTGCGCACCGCGACGACCACCCTGGCCGCCCTCGATCTCGACCCGGCCCGGCTGCTGGAGCACCTGGACAAGACCACCTCGGCCCTGAACCACTCGATCGCGACCTGTGTGTACGCCGTCCACGACCCGCATCTGCGGCAGTGCCGGATCGCCAACGCCGGCCATCTGCCGCCGGCCCGGGTACGGCCCGGCCACCCGGCGGAACTGCTCGACCTGCCCACCGGTGTGCCGCTGGGAGTGGGCGGGGTCGCCTTCTCCACCGTCACGGTCGACTTCGAACCCGGCGACGAACTGGTCTTCTACACCGACGGACTGGTGGAGACGCGCCGGCACTCGCTGGACGAGCGGCTCGCCTCCCTGCTGTCCCTGCTCGACGATCCGGCCCGCCCGCTGGAGGATGCCTGTGACCTCCTGCTGCGCACGCTGTACCACCCGGACAACCACGACGACGTGGCCCTGCTCATCGCCCGGGCCCAGGAGCTGCCGTAGGACTCCTGCGGCCTCGGGCGGTCGAGCGGCTGACGGCGGTTCGGGATACCGGCGGCCCGTTGCGGACCGGAATCACCCTCAGGCCCGGGGCCGTACGCCGATCACCACATGCGCGTACAGGTCCTCGTCCACCGCCAGGCGGGTCGTCAGGCCCGCGGTCTCGAAGGCCCGTACGGCGGCCGGGGCCTGGCGTTCGCTGGTCTCGGTCAGCAGGCAGCCGCCGGGGGCGAGCCACCCGGGTGCCCCGGCGGCCGCCCGGCGCAGCACGTCGAGCCCGTCGGCTCCGCCGTCCAGCGCGGCCAACGGCTCGTGCTCGCGGGCCTCCGCCGGCAGCAGGGCCACCTCGGCGGTGGGGACGTAGGGCACGTTGGCGGTCAGGACACCGACCCGGCCGCGCAGGCCGGCGGGCAGGGCGTCGTACAGGTCGCCCTGGTGGGCCCGGCCGCCGAACGGGGCGAGATTGCGGTGGGCACAGCGCACGGCGGCCGGATCGATGTCGGCGGCGTGCACCTCCGCCCCGTCCAGGGCGGCGGCCAGGGCCGCGCCGAGCGCGCCGGAACCACAGCACAGGTCCACGACGACGGTCGCGTCGGGCGCGGCGGCCAGCGCCTGGTCGACCAGGAACTCGGTACGGCGGCGGGGGACGAACACCCCTGGTTCCAGGGTGACGCGCAGCCCGTGGAACTCGGCCCAGCCGAGGACCTGTTCGAGCGGCAGCCCGGCGGCGCGCCGGTCCACCATGCCGGCCGCCTCCTCGGGGGTGCGGGCGGTGGCGAGGATCAACTCGGCCTCGTCCTCGGCGAAGACGCACCCTGCGGCGCGCAACGCGGAGACGACGGCGGACGGGGAGAACGGAACGGGAAGGGGCATGGAAGCCGAGAGCCTTTCGGGAGCGCGAAGCCTTCAGGGCGCTCCCGCGGTCACCGGTGCCGGTGTACCGCGCCGTCACGAGGAGAGAGCACCCCAGCCGACACAGCGGTAATGGGTCTCACCTCCTCGTCATCGAAGCCTCGGACAGGCGTCCGCGACCGGACGGCCACCCTACCCCACAACCCCGACGGGCCCTCGGGGACGCCGGGTTCAGACACCGACCGTCTCCTCGGCCTCCTCCTCGGCCTCCTGCGCGGCCTCCTCCTCGGCGGCCCGCCGGGCCCTCCACTCGGGCTCCGACACGGCTGACGCGGTGTCGGCCCCGGGTGCGGCGGCTTCCTGGCGGGCGGCGCGGGTGCGCTCGTACAGGGCCGCCACCGCGGTCACCAGGACACCGGCGAGCAGCCAGGCCACCAGGGTCCACACGGTGCGGGCGAGGCCGTCGTCGCCGAAGTAGAGCAGGCTGCGGGCGCCCTCGACGAAGCCGGCGCCGTTCCAGAAGGCGTGCAGGGTGCCGAAGAAGCCGTTCTGGAGTTCGGGCCGGAACAGACCGCCGGAGCTGGTGAAGTTCAGCATCACGAACAGCACCATCATGGTGAGCGTGGTCCACCGCTTGAGGAACGTGTGCAGACCCACACCGATGAGGAGGATGCCCGCCGAGTACAGCGAGGCCATGCCCCAGACCCCCGCGAGGTCGTGGTGGGCGAGGTGGAACACCGGCCCGGCGAGCAGCGCGCCGATGCCGCCGACCACGGCGGCGACGCCGAGCGCGAGCAGTGCCCGGACCCGCATCGCGAGGGCGGCGCCCGCGGCGCCGAGCGCGGCGACCGAGGCGTACGAGCCGATGCTGACCGCGACCAGCAGGAAGAACAGGCCCTGGCCGGTGGGGTCGTCGGCGACCGGGGCGGCCACGTCGATGACCTTCAGCGGGACGCCCTGCTCGGCGGCGACCGGCGTGAAGACCTTCTCCACGGCCGTGGCCCCCATGTCGGACGCGGCGGTCGCCACCAGCAACTCGGGTGCCTTGGCGCTCGGCACATAGGCGCCGGTCACATCGCGGGACCTGAGCAGGTGTACCGCGTCGGCCCGGGTGGCGACCGTGCGGACGTCGAGCTTGTCCCCCGCGGCGTCCTTGACGGTCTGCGCGAAGACCTTCGCCTTCGGGGCGGTGCCGACGACGGCGACCGGCAGGTGGTTCGGCTCGGGGGTGACGAACGCCCCCATGTACGCGAGCCCCATGCCTATGCACATCAGCAGCGGGGTGATCAGGTGCGTGAGCACATGGCGCAGTGCCGGTGACCTCATCGCGCGCGACCCTCCAAAGGTTGGCTTATACAACTGTCATCTCAAGTTGTACTATACAACTAGAACGTCGGAGGAGGTGTTCCCGTGAGCGCAGCGGAGTCGGCCGTGGAGACGATCCAGCGCGAGATGACCATCTTCGCCCGCCGGGCCCGTGCCTCGGCGGGCCGCATGCACCCCGAGCTGTCCCTGGTGTCGTACACCCTGCTCGGCCACCTGGAGGAGCGCGGCGGCTGCCGGGCGACGGACCTGGCGGCCCACTACGCCCTGGACAAGTCCACGGTCAGCCGCCAGGTGGCGGCCCTGGAGCGGGCCGGGCTGATCGAGCGCCGGCTGGACCCGGAGGACCACCGGGTCCAGGTGCTGCACCTGACGGACGCCGGCCAGGAGATCCTGGCCCAGGTCACCCGCAGCCGCCGGGCCGCGTTCCGGGAACGGCTCGCGGACTGGCCGGAGGAGGACCTGGTGCGCTTCGCCGCCTACCTGGAGCGGTACAACGCGGGCCCGGCCGGCGCGGACTCGGACTGAGGCGGTGGCCGGGCCGCGGGGAGCGGCGCCGGGTTACGGCACCGGCACCGCCGCGCGGTCCTGAGCCGGCCGCTGCGGCGCCCTCGCCGCGAGGAACGCCGTACGGCGGCGGAGCCGGAAGCCGAGGGACTCGTACAGCCGGATGGCGTTCGTGTTCCCGGCACTCGTGTGCAGGAACGGCGTCTCCCCGCGCTCCCGGATGCCGTGCGCGACCGCGAGGATCAGGCGGGTGGCCAGGCCCTCGCCACGGAACGCGGGGTCGGTGCAGACCGCGCTGATCTCGGTCCAGCCCGGCGGATGCAGCCGCTCCCCCGCCATGGCGATCAGCGCGCCGTCGCGACGGATGCCCAGGTAGGTGCCGAGTTCCACGGTGCGGGGCAGGAACGGTCCGGGCTGGGTCCGCGCCACCAGGTCGAGCATCTCGGGCACGTCCGCCGGGCCGAGGCGGACCGCCTCCGGTTCCGGTGCCGCGGCGAGGCCGTCGTCCACGAACTGCACGCCCTCGATCCTGGAGGTGATCTCCCAGCCGTCCGGAACCTCCCCGCGGAAGCCGGGCAGCGGGACCTCGGCGCCGGGACCGGCCAGCGCGGCGAGGTCCGCCCAGTCCCGCGCGTCCGGCTCGTCGGGCAGGGCCAGCCACGGGGAGACGTCGAGCGGATAGCGCAGCACCCGGCCGCGCCGCTCGGCGAAGTGGGCGTGCGGGCCGGTCAGGGAGGCGAGCGCCGGGTTGTCGAGGACGTGCGGGACACCGGCGGCGGCCGGACCGGGGACGCCCGGACTGCTCACGGCACTCATCCGGCCACCTCGGTAACGGTCCTGGAGACATGGGCCTGGAGCATCCTCGTTTCCTCACTTCTCTCGTGCTGTCACCGGCGCACCGGAGCCGGCACTGATCGGCAAGGAGCGGCTTCGGGCCGGTATTCCCGGCCCGAAGCAGTGTTCACACGGCTGCAATGCCGGGCGATGAGGCGTACTACGGCGCGGGGCGGCGCGGTGTGCAGCGCGCGGCGGGGCGGTGTGCAGCGCGAGGCGGCGCCATGAGCAGCGCGCGGCGGGGCCACCGCCGTGACCACCGGCCGGGACCAGGGCATCCCGGCCGACCACGTACGGTTGAACCATGAACGTCACGCGAGGCTTCACGGGTCGCCCGCGCGCCCACAACCCGGGGCTGCCGCCCGGGCAGTACGACGCGCGCGACGACTGGCCCGTCCTGTCCGCCGAGGTCACCCCCGACCTCGCCCCCGCCGACTGGTCCTTCCGCATCGACGGCCTGGTCGAGCGCCCGCACACCTGGGACTGGGACGCGGCACACGCGCTGCCGGCGTCGGCCTACGACGGGGACATCCACTGTGTGACCGGCTGGTCGAAGTTCGGCGTGCGGTTCGGCGGCGTCTCGCTGGACGCGTTCTTCCATATGGTGCGCCCCCATGGGTCCGCCACACATGCCGTCGCCCGCTCCCACACCGGCTACACCACCAACCTGCCGCTCGCCGACCTCACCGGCGGGCGGGCCTGGATCGTCTGGGAGTACGACGGCGCACCGCTGCCGCCGGAGCACGGTGGCCCCGCGCGGCTGCTGGTGCCCCACCTCTACTTCTGGAAGAGCGCCAAGTGGATCGCGGGCATCACGCTCCTCGACCACGACGAGCCGGGCTTCTGGGAGCGCAACGGCTACCACGCGCGCGGCAACCCGTGGGAGGAACAGCGGTACTCCGGTGACTGAGACGACGACTTCCGTGACGCGGTTCGCGGTGCCCGGGCGGATCGCCGTGAGCGAGCAGGCGGCCTCGGTGTGGCAGACGGCCACCCTGACGGAGATCCGGCGCGAGACTCCGCAGGCGGCCACGTTCCGGCTGGCGGTGCCGGACTGGGCGGGGCACCTGCCGGGCCAGCACCTGCTGCTGCGGCTGACCGCCGCCGACGGCTATGTGGCGCAGCGCCACTATTCGATCGCGTCGGCGCCGGACGGCTCCGGGCACATCGAGCTGACCCTCGACCGGGTGCCGGACGGCGAGGTGTCCGGCTGGTTCCACACCGTGGCCCGGCCGGGTGACACGGTCGAGGTGCGGGGCCCGCTCAGCGGCTTCTTCGCCTGGCCGGGCGACCGGCCCGCGCTGCTGATCGGGGCCGGTTCCGGGGTCGTACCGCTGATGTCGATGATCCGGCACCACCGGGCGCGCGGCCTCGCCGTCCCGCTGCGGATGCTGGTGTCGGCGCGCAGCCCCGAGGAGCTGATCTACGCGTCCGAGCTGGGCGCGGAGACGACGCCGGTGTTCACGCGCAGCGCTCCGCCTGGGGTTCCGGTAGGACGTATGACGACCGCACATGTGGCGCCACTCCTGGCCGAACCGCCCGTGGGTGGGTGGGAAGCCTATGTGTGCGGGTCCAACGGTTTCGCCGAACACGCTTCCCGACTGCTGGTGGCGGCCGGCCAGCCGGTGGACCACATCCGCATCGAACGCTTCGGCTGACCCGTCGTGGCCGGCCGAGGCGCGGTGACTCCGGGCGCTTCGGCCGGGACCCGAGCGGCCGGCCGGGACCGATGGGCTCTGCTGGCATGGAGTCGGTCGCCCCTGACCGGCCGGGCCGACGGCTATCGAGCGGGTCGGTGGAGAACGACCGGGTACGCGGCCACCGAGCGGGTCGGTTGAGACCAGGCGGAGGGATTCCCCCCCAGCGCGCCGGGAGACCGTGCGAGGGGGCTCCCCCCAGCCCACCGACCGCGACCCGGCGGAAGGACTGACCCGCAGCCGCCGTCCAGTACCGATCGCGGGCACCCACCCCAAGCGCCTCGCCCGGGATCCAGCCCGTCGGCCCAGGACAAGCGGTTCGGCCGGGACCCGGCGGGGCGGCGCCCGAGTCGCACCGGTAGCACCGCGCGTGACCGTGGGGCGCGTGCTGTGTGCAGTGCGCCATATGGGCCGGAACTCGCGGTTCGCGGCGTGCGCGAGGTGCGCCGAACGGGGTACGAGACCAGTGTGGACGCTCGTGTCCGTGAGCGGCGGGGGCGGTGGACCGGCGACCGGCTCCTCCCGCTCTCCGGCTCCGGCGGTGGCGAGGAGGTGGACATGCGTACCCGGGTGCGTGGCTGGCGCTGGCGGCGCAATCCGCTGCGGCGCCGGTCGGACGTGGTGGAGGCGTGGACGGTGCTGGTGGTCGCCGTCCTGATGTTCGTGGTCGCGCCCCTGGCCGGGGTGGCCGCGGGCCTGCACGCCCACGACCAGGCCCGGGCGCTCGCCGCGGCCCAGCGGGCCGCACGCCATCAGGTGCGTGCCGTGGTGGTCGGCGACACGCCCCGGCGGCTGACCGCGTCGCAGAGCGACCACCGGCAGCCCTACCGCGCCCAGGTCCGCTGGACCGAGCCGGGCAAGGGGGTCCGGACGGCGTGGGCCCTGGTGCCGGCGGGGACCCGGCCCGGGGAGCCGGTGTCGGTGTGGTTCGACTCCCGGGGCCGCAGTGTCGCGCCGCCCGCGGACGACGTGGCCGTGTGGCAGCACGCCGTCACCGTGGGGCTGTGCGCGGCGGGTGGTACGGCGTTCGTCGTCTTCCTCGGGCACGCGGTCGAGCGACGGATCGCCCTGCGCCATCGGCTGGCCGAGTGGGAGCGGGAGTGGGCCCGGACGGGCCCCCGGTGGACCCAGCCGCGCGCATGACACCCGGCCGCCGGGCGTGGCTGCGAGGTGACCCGACCACCGGGAGCGTCCCCTCGTACCAGCCCTCGTACCGTCCCGCCCCTCGGAGCAGGCGTGAGCAAGCGCTTACCCACCTCCGGGCCAGCCACGACGCCACGCACGAGGGAACGGCCGAACCCGGTCCGCGCTCCCACCCGTCCCTGGCGAGCCATCCGATCACCCACGTACGGTGAGGCGACGCAGTCTCCCTTCACGAAGGCGGTTGTTGATGGCCCTGTTCGATCTGCCTCTCGACGAACTCCGCGCGTACCGCAGCGAGTCCCCCGAGCCGGACGACTTCGACGCCTTCTGGGACAAGACGCTCCAGCAGGCCCGCGAGCACGAGCTGGACGCGCGCTTCGAGCCGGTGGAGACCGGACTGTCCACGGTCGAGGTGTACGACGTGACGTTCGCGGGGTTCGGCGGCCACCCGGTGAAGGGCTGGCTGCGGCTGCCGGCCGGGGCCACGGAACCGCTGCCGCTGGTCGTGGAGTTCATCGGCTACGGCGGCGGGCGCGGCCTGCCGCACGAGAACCTGCTGTGGGCGTCGACGGGCCGGGCCCACTTCGCGATGGACACCCGGGGGCAGGGCAGCGCCTGGGGCGGCGGGGGCGGCACGCCGGACCCGGTGGGCGCGGCGCCCGCGTACCCCGGGTTCATGACGCGGGGCATCGACGCGCCGGAGAACTACTACTACCGCCGGGTGTTCACGGATGCCGTGCGCGCGGTCGAGGCCGCCCGTTCCCATCCGCTGGCCGACCCGGCACGGACGGCGGTGACCGGCGCGAGTCAGGGCGGCGGCATCTCCTTGGCGGTCGGCGGCCTGGTCCCGGATCTGGTGGCGGTCGCCCCGGACGTGCCGTTCCTGTGCGACTTCCCGCGCGGGACAACCCTGACGGACCGTCACCCGTACCGCGAGATCGGCCTGTTCCTCAAGACGCACCGCGGGCGCTCGACGGACGTGCTGCGTACGCTGTCCTACTTCGACGGGGTGCACTTCGCGGCCCGGGGCCGGGCACCGGCCCTGTTCTCGGCGGCCCTGGAGGACCAGACCTGCCCGCCGTCGACCGTGTTCGCGGCGTTCAACGCGTGGGCTCACGAGGACAAGGCGATCGAGGTGTACGACTTCAACGACCACGAGGGCGGCGGCCCCTTCCAGGACGCCGAGAAGGTGCGCTGGCTGCGCTCATACGCCTGAGGGCCGCCGCCGGCGGCGCCGGTCTTTCCTCCGGTCCGACCAGTCGGTACGTTCGGAGCGACCGGGCCGCGGTGCCGCTGCCCGGGTTCCCGGCGACGACGGAGGTCACATGTCCGCGCACGAAGCCCAGGAGACACGGCAGACACCGCAGACGGACGCGCAGATCCACGGGCACTGCGATCCCCGGTTCGCGGCGGTACGGGAGGCGTTCGCGGAGAACTTCCGCGAACGCGGGGAACTCGGCGCCGCGGTGGCGGTGACCGTCGGCGGGGAGACGGTGGTGGATCTGTGGGGCGGCTGGGCGGACGCGGCCCGTACCCGGCCCTGGGCACGGGACACCGTGGTGAACGTCTGGTCGACCACCAAGGGCCCCGTGGCCCTGTGCGCGCACATCCTCGCCGACCGGGGGCTGCTCGACCTCGACGCCCCGGTGGCCGCCTACTGGCCGGAATTCGCCGCCGAAGGCAAGGACAAGGTGCTCGTACGGCACCTGCTGTCGCACCGCGCCGGGTTGTCCGGACTGCGCGAGCCGCACTCCCTGGAGGAGCTGTACGACTGGGAGCTGACCACCGCGCGGCTCGCGGCCATGGCGCCCTGGTGGGAGCCGGGCACCCGGTCGGGGTACCACGCGCTGACGTACGGCTTCCTGGTCGGGGAGGTCGTGCGGCGCGTCTCGGGACTGCGGCCGGGGGCCTTCCTGGAGCGGGAGGTGACCGGACCGCTCGGGCTGGACTTCACCGTGGGCCTGCCGGAGCGGGACTCCGGCCGGGCGGCGGAACTGGTGCATCCACCGGCCGTGTCGCGCAGCGAACAGGAGGCGGCATCCAGTCAGTTGGCGCCGGCCGCGCTGGCGGCCCTGGCCAATCCGCCCGTCGGGGCGGCGGAGGCGAACAGCCCGGCCTGGCGGGCGGCGGAGATCCCGGCGGCCAACGGTCACGGCACCGCCCGGGCGGTCGCGGTGCTGTACGGCGTCTTCGCCGGGCGCGGCTCGTACGGCGGCCGGCGGATCCTGTCACCACAGGCGGCGGAGCGGGTGCGCGAGGGCCAGGGCAGTTGCCGTGACCTGGTGCTCGGCGCGGGTTTCGAGGGCGAGACCGAGGTGGGGCTCGGGCTGTGGCTGAGCGGGCCCCAGGGGTCGTACGGCCCCAACCCGCGGGCTTTCGGCCATGACGGGTTCGGCGGTTCCTGTGGGCTCGCCGATCCGGACGCGGGGGTGTCGCTGGGCTACGTCATGAACCGGATGGGGCCGCACATCGCCAATGATCCACGGAAATCAGCGCTGGTGGACGCCCTCTACAGCGGCCTGTGAGGGGGCGGCGCGGCGCCCGGTGACCGCCGTGCGCGCGAGTGGATTTCGGTCGAACCGACGGGCCGCTCTTCCCTCGTGGTTTAGACCAATGGTAGTCATGGTCGCGCAATGAACCCGCACGACTACCCTTTGTCACCGACAGGAGGGCGCGGCATGGCCCGCACCACCCCGCACGATCCCCCGCCCGGCGACGACCGGCCCCTGTACGGGCGGATCGCGGCGCTGCTGCTCGACGAACTGCGCGCCGGCACCATTCCACCAGGCGAACGGCTGCCGGGCGAACGGCACCTGGCCGCGCACTACGGGGTCAGCCGGGAGACCGTCCGGCAGGCGCTGGAGGTGCTGCGCCGCAGCGGTGCGGTCGCCACCGACCGGCGGGGCAGCCACGCGACGCTGCCCGGCCGGCCCGTCGAGGCGGCGGAATCGCTCACCTTCCCGGTGGGTGCGCGGCCGGTGGACCCGTACGCGGTCGACCGGGCCACGGTGACCTGGGAGGAGCCGCCGCCGGAGCACGCGCGGGCCCTGGGCCTGGCCCCGCACCGGCCGACGCTGGTGCACCGCTACCGGTCGATGACGCCGGACGGCCGGTCGCTGCGCACGGCGGTGACGTCGTTCTCCGCGGTGGTGCTGGCCGAGGTGGCGGAGTTGGCCCGCTACCGGGACCGGGCCGACGGGGCCACGCCCGCGCAGCTGCGACGGGCCTACGACTGGATGCGCAAGGCGGGCTTGTCCCTGCACCACCAGGACGCCATCACCCAGGTCGGCGACGCCTCCTCGGTGCGGGTGACCCGGCGCGTGCACGACCAGTACGCGCGCCCGCTGGAGATCACCGACCTGGTGGTGGACGCCGAACGCGACGCCTTGGTCTACGAGTTCACGCTGCCCGCCGCGGGCTGACCGCCGAGGGGGGCCGCGTCGGCTCGCCGGGCCACCACCAGCCGGGCGCGCGGGCTGCCGTCGGCTCGCCGGCCGAACCGGGGCAGGACGCCCAGCTCGACCGTCAGGCCCGCGCGCTCCAACTCGCGCAGTGCGGCGCTCAGTCGGAAGGTCCGGTAGTACATGACGAACGGCGGTCGCCACAGCGCGTTGCGCACCCGCATCACCGCGTCGAAGCCGAGCAGTGTCCAGAAGCCGGGGTGGGCCGGGCCGGGCGGCGCGAACACCGGGAAGGCGAAGCGGCCACCGGGCCGCAGCACCGAGCGGACCTGGGTGAACAGGCCCGGTAGTTCGCGGGGCAGGAAGTGGCCGAACGCCCCGAAGGAGACGACGAGGTCGAAGGCGGCCGTGAACGGCAGGGCCCGGGCGTCGCCGCGGACCCATGCGACCCTCGGCCCGTCGGCGGTCGGCACCCGCCGACGGGCGACGTCGAGCATGCCGGCGCTGAAGTCGACCCCGGTGACGCTGCGGCGGCACAGCCCGGTCAGCAGGTGCGTTCCGGCGCCGGTGCCGCAGCACAGGTCCAGCCCGTCCGTGAAGGGGCCGAGCGGGGCGAGCGCCTTCGCCACGGAGTCCAGCACGGCGTCGGGCGTCCGGAAGGGGGTGTGATCGAACTTCGGCGCGAGCAGGTCGTAGCCGTGCTCGACGGACGACAGCGCCTGCACGGTCAGCTCGCGGAGTGTGGGGCCTTCGGGACCGAACATGACGTCAGCCTATGCCGGTGGTGTCGCGGCGCGGGCGAACGCGGGAAGAGCGAGGACGGGCTTCCACCGCGGGCTCGGCCGGCCCCAGGACCGCGTTCAGCCGAAGGCGTCGTGGCACAGCCGCGCGATCTCCGGTGTGGTGACGCCGTCCGCCTGGCGGCACAGGTCGCGCATCGGGACGGCGGCGGGCGGCCGGAAGGCGGGGCGGGGGCGCCGGACCGGGTGGCGTACCGGTGCCCGGCGCTCCGGGCGGGGGTGTCGCACCGGCGGGGCGGCCGGTGCCACCGCCCGGGGAGGCGCCGCGGGCACCGGTGCGCGGCCGGTACCGGGGCTCCGGCGCGGCCCGGCCGACGAACGGGGCCCGTGGCCGGTGCGGACCAGCGCCGCGTGCCCGGACGGCGTTCCGACCGGCTCCTGGGGCACCGGGGGCCGCACCACCGTGTCCGGTGCGAGGGAGCGCCGGGGGCGGGCGGCGTCGGGCACGGGACCGGAGCTGACGGTGGTGCAGCCGGTGACGGTCACCAGCGCCGCCATCAGCAGCGGAAGAAGTCGGAGAGGCACCCGCCCACTGTGCCGCGGCGCCCGGGGTCACGACCGGTTCCGCAGGGGATCACCACCCTGATGAGCGATCCCCCGGGCCGGCGCGGCGTCGGGGCGCCGTCGCAGCACCGCGAGGACCCGCTCGCACCAGCGCAGGTTCTCCTCCTCGAAGGCGATCCCGGCCAGGAGCGTGAGGTACGGGCCGACCCGGTCGGCGGTCCGGAGGAACTCCTCCTCCGTACGGCCGTCGAGCAGGCGCTCGCGCACCCTCCGGTAACGGTCGAGCTTGCCGCGCGCCCAGCCCATGCGTTCCTCGATGAGCGCCCGGATGGCCTCCGGGTCGCCCCCGTCCATGGCCTGGACCTTGATGAGGAGTTCGTCCCGGATCGCGGTGGGCCGCTTCGGCGGCTCGGCGGCGAACGCGCTCAGCTCGGCCCGGCCGGCCTCGGTGAGCGTGAACATCCGTTTGTTGGGACGGCGTTCCTGCTGCACGGTGCGGGCCTGGACCAGCCCGTCCCCGGCGAGGCGCTCCAGTTCCCGGTAGAGCTGCTGGGGGGTCGCGGGCCAGAAGTTCGCGAACGAGACGTCGAAGGCCTTCGACAGCTCGTAGCCCGAGGCCTCGCCCTCCAGCAGGGCGGCCAGCACGGCGTACTTGAGCGACATGTGGACAGGCTAGCAGTCAGTTGATTAATCTCATCCACACTTATTCAATTAGTTGACTATTGAGTGGGGTGAGCCGATGCGCGCGTTCCGCGAGGCGGTGGAGGCCGGGGACCTGGACGCCGTCGAGGCGCTGCTGGCCGAGGACGTCGTCTTCACCAGTCCGGTCGCCTTCAAGCCGTACCCGGGCAAGGCGATCACCGCGGCGGTCCTGCGCGCGGTGGCCGAGGTCTTCGAGGACTTCCGGTACGTCCGGGAGATCGGCGACCCGGACGGCCCGGACAACGCGCTGGTCTTCCAGGCCCGGGTCGGTGACCGGGAACTGACCGGCTGCGACTTCCTGCACGTGAACGAGGACGGCCTGATCGACGACCTCATGGTCATGGTCCGTCCGCTGTCGGGCGCGCGGGCCCTCGGCGAGGCCATGGGCGCGCGGTTCGCGCAGATCGCGGAGGAGGCCGGGGCGCGGTCGGCGTGAACCGCCGCGCTCACCGCGGCACGGCGGCGATCAGTCCTGGAACTGCCGCAGCGTGGCCTTGGCGTCGGTCTTCAGCCAGTCGGTGACGTCGGTCAGCGCGGGCGGGTCCTTGTCCTGGTCGTACGAGGTGAGGTAGACGCTGTAGCTCATCGTGTACGTCACCCAGCCGTCGCGGACGGCGAGCGTGGCGTACCGGGAGCCGCTGGAGGAGGAGCCGTTCGTGGTGTCCTGGCTGACCAGGTAGGCCTCGTCGCCGATGCCCTCGACCGGGTCGACGTCGTAACCGGTGTGACTGTCCCCGTAGTTCTTCCAGGTGGCGGTGAACTCGGGCGCGGGGTCGGTCTTCTTGTGCAGGTCCAGTTGCATGGTCAGATAGGCGTCGGCGTAGGAGGAGCCGGACTTCTTCAGGCCCACGCTGCAATAACTCTCGTCCAGCGCCTTGTCCTTGAGCGAGGTGCGGGTCGGCGAGGAGTCGTTCTCGGTGTACTCGGCCTTGAAGGACAAGTAGTCGGCGCTGGAGCACATGTTGGAGGGCGCCGAGTAGCCGCGCAGGTCCGCGCTGTCGCTCCGCCCGCCGATGAGGAGGACACCGGCCGCCCACCCGGCGGAGGCGACGACCGCGCCTACGGCGGCCCACAGCACCGCACGGCCCGCCCCACCGCCGCCACCGGCCTGCGGGACGGACGGTACGGGCCCGTACGGGGGTGCCTGCGCGTACGGGTTGCCCGGCTGGAGCTGTCCCGGCGCGGGCGGGGCGGCCAGGGTGGGCTGCGCGTGGAACGTTCCCGGCGGGGGCGACTGCGGGTTCGGGTACGGGTAGGCCGTCGGCTGCGGCGGGACGGCCGGTTGCTGCGAGGGCTGCGGGGGCCGCTGTGCGGGCTGGTCGGCCGGCTGCGGGGGCTGCGGTGGCGTGGACATGTCGCGAAGATAGTGCACGGTTGGTGGTCAAGTCCCCTGACGTCCCGGATCGTTACGGTCTGCGGATCTCTGTTCCCCGGCCCCGACGGTCCGGCCGGTGCGCGGGACGGGGCGGGTCACCCCGCCGCGAGCCGTACCGGCAGACCGCGCACGCTGTTGCCGACGAAGCCCGCGTGCGGCACCAGGTCGGCTTCGGGCACGTCGAGTCGCAGCGACGGGAAGCGGGTGAACAGCCGCTCCAGGGCGACCGTGGCCTCCAGCCGGGCGAGTGGTGCGCCCAGGCAGTAGTGGGCGCCGTGTCCGAGGGACAGGTGCCGTACGGCGCCGGGCCGGGCGGAGCGGGTGAGGTCGAAGCGGGCGGCGTCCGGGCCGTGCGCCGCCGGGTCGCGACCGGCGGCGGAGTAACCGGCGAGCACGGGGGTGCCTGCGGGGACGAGCGTGCCGGCGACGGTCAGGTCCCGCACGGGATAGCGGAACGGGAAGTAGCTGACCGGCGCGTCCCAGCGCAGCGTCTCCTCCACCACGTCCGCCCAGCTCGCCCGGCCCGCGCGCACCAGGCCGAGCTGCTCGGGGTGGGCGCACAGGGCGCGCACGGCGTTGGTGATCAGGTTGAGCGTGGTCTCGTGCCCGGCGATGATCATCAGCAGCAGGGTGCCGATCAGCTCCTGCTCGCTGAGCCGGTCGCCGTCCTCGTCGCGGGCGGCGAGCAGCGCGCTCGTGAGGTCGTCGCCGGGCCGCGCGGCCTTCGCCGCGGCGATCTCGCCCAGGACGGCGACGATGTCGCGGTTGGCCGCGACGGCCTCGGCCGGTGCGGTGTCGGTGGCCACGACCAGGCTGCCGAGCCGGTGCAGGCGGTCCCGGAACTCCACGTCCACGCCCAGGAGTTCACAGATCACGCCCATCGGCAGGGGCAGGGCGAAGTGCCGCCGCAGATCGGCGACCCCGTCGCCCGCGGCGGCGGCCAGGGCCAGCCCGTCCAGCAGCGATTCCGTCAACTGCTCGATGCGCGGCCGTAGTTCCGCCACCCGGCGGGGTGTGAAGGCACGGGCCGCCAGGGACCGCAGCCGCCGGTGGTCGTCACCGTCGGCGGTCGTCATGCCCGGCACGGTGGCGAACGTCAGCAACGGCCAGCCCTCGCCGACCCTCCCCTCGCGCAGGGCGGTGAAGTGGCGCGCGTTCTTCGCGACGTGGGGGTGTTGCAGGAACTCCTTCAGCGCCTCGTGTCCGAGTACGGCCATGCCCTCGATCCCGCCGGGCAGCTCGACCGGGACCACGGCGCCCCGGGCCAGCAGTCGCGCGTTGACGGCGTGCGGGCAGCCGCCGGCGGGGTCCAGGCGGTGCGGGACGCGGGCGGCCGAGGTGTCCACCCGATGCTCCTGACGTTCCCCTGACAAGGCGAATCCTCCTGACGTCTCCCCGAGAGGACGCCCGCCCGGGAATAGCCCCGTCCGGTGGTGTGTTGACCGGAGCACGGACGCGGTACTGCCCCGAGTGGTACCGTTCCCTCAGCACTCGTGCACGGCCACCGTGGCCGCCGGTGCCAGTTTCCCTCCTTCACGCTGATCCGTCCGCCGTTTTCCGGATGTCCGGCTCCCGGCGCGTCAGCTTCTCGGTACCACCTCGTGACGGGCCTTCCGCGCCGTACCCGAGGTGCCGTTCCCGCCGCCCGGAGGCAGTCACAGGCGCCTCCCGCTCGCGGCCTCCCCCCTTCTCACCCTTCTCCTCCCTGATCCGTCCGCGAAAGGACTCCCTCCCATGACCACCACGCTCGAACACCCGTCCGCGGCCCGGCAGGCCCCGGCCGCCCCGCTCGTCACCGGTGTCCTCGACATCGACGCGCACGGGAAGGGGCACCTGCGGGCCGCCGGCCTCCTGCCCTCGCCCGCCGATCCGCAGGTCGCGCCGGCACTGATCCGCCGCCACGGGCTGCGCAAGGGCGACCTGGTCGAAGGCGTCCGGGGCGCGCAGCGGGCCCTGACCGAGGTCGCGCGCGTCAACGGACGCGCGCCCGGCGAGCCCGGTTCCCGCCCGCACTTCCGCGACCTCACCCCGCTCCACCCGCACCGGCGCATCCGTCTGGAACACCCCGCGTCCGGCCTGGCCGGACGCGTCACCGATCTGCTCGCGCCGGTCGGCAAGGGCCAGCGCGGCCTCATCGTGGCCCCGCCGAAGACCGGCAAGACGGTGCTGCTCCAGCAGTTCGCCGCCGCCGTGGCCGGCAACCACCCCGAGTGCCGGCTGATGGTCCTCCTGCTGGACGAGCGGCCCGAGGAGGTCACCGAGATGCGCCGCTCGGTGCGCGGCGAGGTGTACGCCTCCACCTTCGACCGGCCGGCCAAGGAGCACATCGCCCTCGCCGACCTCGTCGTGGAGCGGGCCAAACGCCTGGTGGAGGCCGGTGAGGACGTCGTCGTCCTGCTGGACTCGCTGACCCGGCTGTGCCGGGCCCACAACAACGCCTCCGCCGTCGGCGGCCGTACCCTGAGCGGCGGTGTCGACGCCGGCGCGCTGCTCGGCCCCAAGCGGTTCTTCGGCGCCGCGCGCCAGACCGAGGAGGGCGGCTCCCTCACCATCCTCGCCACGGTCCTCGTGGACACCGGCTCCCGCGCCGACGGCTACTTCTTCGAGGAGCTGAAGAGCACGGGGAACATGGAACTGCGCCTGGACCGGGAACTCGCCGGCCGCCGCGTCTTCCCCGCCGTCGACATCGACGGCAGCGGCACGCGGCGCGAGGAACTCCTGCTCACCCCAGGCGAGTTGACGGCCGTACACGGTCTGCGCCGCGCCCTGCGCGCGCGGGACGGCGGGCCCTTCGGGCTGGAGACCCTGCTGGAGCGGCTGCGCACCACACCCGACAACGCCGCGTTCCTGCGGCAGGTCCGGCCCACCCTGCCGGCCGCCTGACGCGCGGCCACGGGGCGGCCGGGTGCGGCATCCGGGTTGCCCCGGCGACCCGAACGGCCCGGCGGCGTGGCGTATACACACCAATTTCGTACTTTGATCATATGATCACCGGATTCTCTTATCGCGCGGCGGTGTCGGCCTGCTCCCTCTGTGTGGCGGGTCTGCTGACGCTCACGCCGGCCGCTGCCGCCGCCGGACCCCGGGCCGCGCAGCCCGCAGGGGAACCCGCCCCGCCCCGCCCCAGGGCGGCGGCGCCGGGACCGTCCCTGCTCTACCGCTCCGGCGTCCAGGTCCGGCCACACCGGGACACACCCGGGCTGCCGGACGTCTCGGCGCTCTCCTGGCTCGTCGCAGACGCGGGCAGCGGCGAGGTGCTGGCCGCGTACGACGCCCACCGGGAGCTCCCGCCCGCGAGCACCCTGAAGACCCTCTTCGCGCTCACCGTGCTGCCGGTGCTGCCCAGCGGGCAGCAGCACACCGTGCGGTACGGCGAACTGGACGACGTCGGCGAGGGCAGCAGCCTGGTCGGCGTCGAGGAAGGGCACACCTACCAGGTGGCCGACCTGTGGCGCGGCGTCTTCCTCAGCTCCGGGAACGACGCCGTGCACGTGCTCGCCCGGATGGGCGGCGGCTGGGAGGCCACGGCCGCCCGCATGCAGGACAAGGCCCGCGCGCTCGGCGCCCTGGACACCCATGTGGTCTCCCCGGACGGCTACGACGCCCCCGGCCAGGTGTCCTCCGCCTACGACCTCGCCGTGTTCGGCCGGGCGGGCCTGCGCAACCCCGACTTCGCCCGGTACTGCGCCACCGCCGAGGCCCCCTTCCCCGGTGACGGGTCGCCGTACCCCATCGAGAACACCAACCGGCTGCTGACCGGCGAGGACGGAGTGGCGCCGTACCCCGGACTCATCGGGATCAAGAACGGCTACACCAGCAACGCGGGCAACACCCTGGTGGCCGCGGCGCGCCGGGGCGGGCGCACCCTCGTGGTGAGCGTGCTCAACCCTCAGACCGGCGGCGGGTTCACCGTCTACGAGGAGGCCCGCTCCCTGCTCGACTGGGGCTTCGCGGCGGCCGGACGGGTCGACCCGGTCGGCTCGCTGGACGGGCTGCGACCGCACTCCTCCCGGCCGGCGGCGTCCGCGACGCCGGTGGCGGCGGCCGTGGCACCCGAAGACGACTCGGACTGGTCCGGCACCGCCGTCGTCGCGGGGCTGTCCGGGCTCGGCGCGGGGGCCGTGGCGCTGGTGCTGCGGGCCAAGGGGAGCCGGGGGGCCCGCGACTGACCCACCGGCAGGCCGAGCAGCAGGCCCAGCGAGATCCAGGTGTAGAGATTGCCGCCCAGGAACCCGTCGAGGCCGGAGGCGTCGTCGAACCACAGCCACACCACGCTGGTGCACAGCACCGCGTACAGGGCCGCCGCGATCCGCGGGTGCCCGGCGCGGACCAGCACCGCGAAGGAGGGCAGCAGCCACACCAGATGGTGCACCCAGGTGATCGGGCTGACCAGGCAGGTCGCCGCACCGGTGAGCGCGAACGCCGCCGTCCAGTCGCCGGCCACGACCGCCCGCCGGCCGCGCCACGCCCAGACGCAGAGGGTCAGCAGGACCGCCGTCGCCCACAGGGGGCGGCCGGTCTCACCGAGGCGGGCCAGCACCCCTTGCAGCGACTGGTTCGACACGTAGTCGAGGCGGCCCACCCGGCCGGTGTCCCAGAGCGCCTCGGTCCAGTACAAGCGGGAGGCCACCGGATCCGCCCAGGCGGCCAGCGCGGTCGCGGCCAGGGCGACGGCCGTCGCGGTGCCGGCCGCCCGCCGGCGCCCGGCGAGCAGCAGCAGGCCGACGAAGAGGGCGGGGGTGAGCTTCACGGCGGCGGCGAGCCCGATCCCCGCGCCCGCCCAGCGGCCCCGGCCGCTCGCCAGCAGCCAGGAGTCGCCGAGGACGAGGGCGAGCAGCACCAGGTTCACCTGGCCGAAGCTGACGGTGTCCCGCAGCGGCTCGAACAGGGCGAGCAGGCACAGGCACAGCGCCCACCGGTACCAGCCGTGCCGGCGCCGGTGCGGCCCGGCCAGCACGCGCAGGACCACCGCGAGCGCGGCGAGGTTCACCAGCAGGGACACCACGATCGCCGCGGTCCGGCCGAGCAGGGCCAGCGGCAGCATGGCGACGGCGGCGAACGGCGGATACGTGAAGCCGTACGGGGTGCCCGGCACCCGGTAGTCGTAGATCCGGCCGCCGTGGTGCACCCAGGTGTGCACGGTGCCGTAGTACACCCGCAGGTCGAAGAAGCCGCGCAGCAGTGGCACGGTGGCCGTGAACACGGTCACGGCCGCCGCGAGGAGCAGGACGAGCAGCAGCCGGCCCCGGTCCGTGCGCGGCCCCGGCCCTCCCGGCCGTCCGGGCAGCACCGGCCCCCTCCACCGGCCCGTCATGCCACGCGCCCCGGAACCGGGGTCCGGGCCGCCTGGTGGGCCTGCCACAGGACGACCACCCCGAGCGTCGCGCCGGAGACCGCGAGCACCAGCTGTCCGGGGTCGGCCGGGCCACCGCTGGGCAGTACGGCGAGGGCGAGCACTCCCGCCAGGGCGGCCACCCGGTGCCGTACCGAGGTACTGGGCGCGGCGGCGGCGATGAGGAACAGGCCCCACAGCACGTACCAGGGGCGGATCGCCGGGCCGAAGAGGGCGACCGCGAGCAGGCTCAGGCCCAGCGCATACACCGGCCGGGGCCGTAGTCGCAGCCAGATCAGCAGGACGGCGACGGCGGTGGCCGCGAGGCCCAGCAGGTGCCAGGCCGGGACGGCCAGCGGGGCCAGACCGCTGCCGAGGTGTGCGAGCAGGGCGCCGGTGGCGCGGCCGAGCAGGCTGGTCAGCGCCCAGTTGTGCGGGGAGACCGGGGTGTCCAGGGCGCCGATCCAGCCGTAGCCGGTGCCGGCGACGGCCGTGGCGGCGACCGTCGTCGACGCGGAGGCCGCCGCCGTGGTCAGCACGGCCGGCAGCGGACGGCGGCCGGAGCGGACCCGCAGGGCCACGACGACCGGCAGGCCGAGTACCGCCGGCGCCTTGACCAGGGCGGCGAGGGTGACGAGGACGGCGCCGACGACGGATCCGCGGCCCCGCGCGGCGACCAGGCCCAGCCCGAGCAGGCCGAGCATCAGGGCGTCGTTGTGGGCGCCCGCGACCAGGTGCAGCAGCACCAGCGGATTCAGGGCGCCGAGCCACAGGGCGGCGGCCGGGTCGGCGCCGCTGTGCCGGGCGAGACGGGGCAGCGCCACCGCCATCAGGGCCACGCCGAGCAGGGCGACCAGACGCATGCCGAGCAGGCCGGCGGGCACCTCCCCGCGGGTCAGTGCGGACAGCGCCGAGGCGAGGGCCAGGAAGGCGGGGCCGTAGGGGGCGCCGGTGTGCCGCCACATCGGGGCGACCTCGCCGGCGAGCGGGCCGCCGAGCCGCGCCGGGCCGTGGGCGTAGACGTCCATGTGGGCGTCGACCATGGCGCCCTGCGCGAGATAGCTGTACACGTCCCGGCTGAACAGCGGCGGGGCCAGCAGCAGCGGGGCCGCCCACACGGCCAGGACGAGCAGCAGGGCGCGCGGGGTGGGCGGCTCGGGACCGCGGACCAGCCGGCCCAGGAGCACCCAGGCGGCGATGAGCAGGACGACCCCGAAGTACACCCCGACCAGGCCGAGCGCGGCCTGCACCGAGGCGGGCGCCAGGAGGTCCCGGACGGGCAGGGCGCCGGCCGTCTCACCGCCGAGCGCGAGGAAGGCGGTGCCGGCCAGGCCCATCACCTGGCAGCGGCGGAGATCGACGGGGAACGCCATGGCCAACACCTGGTCAGCGTGTCGACGCCGGGTGGCCGGAAGGAGACGACAGCCCTGCCGGGCGGGAGCCGGGGTATGACTGGCACGTGGTGGGTCCCGGCCGGATGCCCGGTGCCGGCCCGTCGTGGCTCGTCGGCTTCCCCCGGGCTTCGCCCGAATCCGGGCCCCCTCGCAGGCCGGCTGCCCTGCCCCGGGCCGGAGGGTGACGCGCCTCAGAACACCGACAGCCCGGTCAGGGTCGTGAAACGGTCCAGGGCCGCCACACCCGCCACCGAGTTGCCGCGTTCGTCCAGCCCCGGGCTCCACACACAGAGCGTGCACCGGCCCGGTACGACGGCGATGATCCCGCCGCCGACCCCGCTCTTGCCGGGCAGGCCGACGCGGTAGGCGAAGTCACCGGCCGCGTCGTACGTGCCACAGGTCAGCATGACCGCGTTGACCTGCTTGGCCTGGCTGCGGCTGAGCAGCCGGCTGCCGTCGGCTCGGATGCCGTGCCGGGCGAGGAAGCCCGTGGCGAGGGCCAGGTCGGCGCAGGAGGCGGCGATGGAGCACTGCCGGAAGTACTGGTCGAGCAGGACCGGCACCTCGTTGTCGATGTTGCCGTAGGACGCCATGAAGTGGGCGAGGGCGGCGTTGCGGTCACCGTGGGCGGTCTCGGAGGCGGCGACCTCCTCGTCGAAGCCGAGATCGGGGTTGCCGCTCTCGGCGCGCAGGAAGGACAGCAGTTCGCCGGCCGCGTCCCCGGTACGGGTGTGCAGGCGGTCGGTGACCACGAGCGCGCCCGCGTTGATGAAGGGGTTCCGCGGGATGCCGTTCTCGTACTCCAGCTGGACCAGGGAGTTGAACGGGTTGCCGGAGGGCTCGCGGCCCACGTGCTCCCAGAGTTCGTCGCCCTCGCGGGCCAGGTCCAGGGCGAGCGTGAAGACCTTGGTGATCGACTGCGTGGAGAACGGCTGCCGCCACTCCCCCACCCCGTACACCGCGCCGTCCAGTTCGGCGACGGCCATGCCGAACCGGCGCGGGTCGCGGGCGGCGAGCGCCGGGATGTAGTCGGCGGACCGGCCGCGCCCGGGAGTGCGGTCGATCTCCGCCATGATGCGATCGAGGACCGGTTGGAACTGCGAGGACATGATCGTCATCATGCCGCACCCCTGGCGCCGTGGCGCTCCGGGGCGTCGACGACTCCCTCCGCGGCGGTGCCGGGGCCCGACAGGGGCCCCGGGTGTGACGGCACCCGCCGTCCGGCCGGGAGGACGGGCCGCAGCGCGGGTGCCGTCGGGTCAGACCGCCGGCGTGGTCCCGCTGCCCGCGAGCACCTCCGGACGGAGGAGTCCGGTGAGCTGTTCGGCGGGCAGCAGGCCCTTCTCCAGGACCAGTTCGGCCACGCCACGGCCGGTCGCGAGGGCCTCCTTGGCGATGTCGGTGGCGGCGGTGTAGCCGATGTGCGGGTTGAGCGCGGTGACCAGGCCGATGGAGTTCTCGACGGTCGCGCGCAGCCGCTCGGTGTTGGCGGTGATGCCGGACACACAGCGCTCGGCCAGGGTCAGGCAGGCCGTCCGCAGGTGCGTGACGGACTCCGACAGGGAGTGCAGGATGATCGGCTCGAAGGCGTTGAGCTGGAGCTGTCCGGCCTCGGCGGCCATGGTGATGGCGACGTCGTTGCCGATCACCTCGAAGGCGACCTGGTTGACCACTTCGGGGATGACCGGGTTGACCTTGCCCGGCATGATCGACGAACCGGCCTGCACCGGCGGCAGGTTGATCTCGCCGAGACCCGCGCGCGGACCGGAGGACAGCAGCCGCAGGTCGTTGCAGCTCTTGGAGAGCTTGACCGCGATGCGCTTGAGGACGCCCGACATCTGGACGAAGGCACCGCAGTCCTGGGTGGCCTCCACCAGGTTGGCCGCCGTCACCAGCGGCAGGCCGGTGATGGCCGACAGGTGCCGGCGGGCCGCCTCGGCATAGCCGGCGGGAGCGTTGAGGCCGGTGCCGATGGCCGTGGCACCGAGGTTGATCTCATGGATCAGCTCGACGGCCTCGGCGAGACGGCTGCGGTCCTCCTCGATCATGACGGCGAACGCGGAGAACTCCTGACCGAGCGTCATCGGTACCGCGTCCTGCAACTGTGTACGGCCCATCTTGAGCACGTCACGGAACTCGACGGCCTTACGGGCGAACGCGTCCTGGAGTACGGACATCGCCTTGAGCAGTCCACGTACCGCGAAGATCGTCGCCACCTTGACGGCCGTCGGGTAGACGTCATTGGTGGACTGGCCGAGGTTGACGTCCTCGTTGGGGTGCAGATACGTGTACTGCCCCTTGGCATGGCCGAGCAGTTCCAGGGCGCGGTTCGCCACGACCTCGTTTGCGTTCATGTTGGTGGACGTGCCGGCACCGCCCTGGATGACGTCCACGACGAACTGGTCGTGCAGCTCCCCGGCCCGGATCTCCCGGCAGGCGGCCACGATCGCCGCCGCCTTCTGTGGCGCCAGCAGCCCGAGTTCCTCGTTGGCGAGGGCGGCGGCCTCCTTCACCGCGGCCAGGGCGTCGATCAGGTGCGGGTAGGCGGAGATCGGCGTGCCGGTGATGGGGAAGTTCTCCGTCGCGCGCAGGGTGTGGACACCCCAGTACGCGTCGGCGGGCACATCGCGGTCCCCGAGCAGATCGTGTTCGCTGCGGGTGGCGGCGGTCATGAGGGTACGGTCCTCTTCCTGAGGTGCGGGGGTGTAGCGCCCCGGAGGGGGCGCGGGGAACTGCGCGATCAACCACGACGGACCGGCGGGTCCGAGACGGCCGATGCGGCGGAGCGTTACGCGCAGGCAGTGAGCGGAACCGGGTCCAGCGCGCGCACGACCCGCACACATCCCACCGGCTCCCCGCCCCCGAGCAGCGGTTCCCCCGCGAACTCGGTGAGCAGGGCGGGGTCGACGCCCGCGCGGGCGAGCGCCGCCGCGGCGACCGGGATCCGCGCCCGGTTCGCCCCGTCGGCGATCTTCACCGCGACGGCCCGGCCGTCCGGCAGCGCGGCGACCTGCACGCCCTCGAAGCCGTCCTTGGCCAGCAGCCCCGGCACGGCCCGCATCAGCACGGCCACGTCACGCCCCGAGCCGGAGGCCATCTCGGCGTGCTCGCGCATCGCGTCGGCGACCCGGGCCTCGGCTGTGCCGGGCTCGGCGGAGGTGATCCGGGCGAGGGCGCGGGCGAGTCCGTGCGGGGAGACGGCGAACAGCGGCGCGCCGCAGCCGTCGACGGTGACCCCGGCGACGCGCTGGCCGGTCAGCTCCTCGACGGTGGCGGCGACGGCCTGCTGGAGCGGGTGCTCCGGGGCGAGGTAGTCGTCCAGGGACCAGCCGTTGAGCTTGGCGGTCCACAGCATGGCGGCGTGCTTGCCGGAGCAGTTCTGGGCGAGCCGGGAGGGCAGCCGGCCCTCGCGGACCCAGGTGTCCCGGACGGCCGGGTCGAACGGCATGTCGGGCACGTTGCGCAGGTCGTCCTCGGTGAGACCGGCGAGTTCGAGGATGCGGCGGGTGCCGGCGAGGTGGCGTTCCTCTCCGGAGTGGCTCGCGGCGGCCAGCGACAGCAGTTCGCCGTCGAGCGGCAGCCCGGCCCGCAGCATGGCCACGGCCTGGACGGGTTTGAGGGCCGAGCGCGGGTAGAAGGCCGCCTCGATGTCACCGAGCTGGAAGCGCACCTGGCCGTCGGCGCCGAGGACGACGACGGAGCCGTAGTGGATGCCCTCGACGACCCCGCCGCGGACGAGGTGGGCGACGGGGGCGTGGAGGGGTTCGCGGACGACGGGCGCGTCGGCGGGGGAACTGCTGTGCATCACTGCCTGCATCATGGGGTCGGGGCGGCCGGTACGCGGGTCACGCGCCGGCGCCGGTGGACGTGCGGTTCATGCGGGCGCGGACGGCGAACCAGCCCGCGACCAGTGCGGCGACGATCAGCGGCAGGCAGAGCACGGTGGTGCGTCCGGCGCCGCCGTCGGCGTACATGAGGACCAGGACGGAGGCGAGGAACGCCAGCGTCACGAGTTCGGTCCAGGGGGAGCCCGGCAGCCGGTACGAGGGCCGGGCCAGCTCTCCGTTCCGGGTCTTCCGCCAGAACAGCAGGTGACAGAGCATGATCATGCCCCAGGTCGCGAGGATGCCGATCGCCGCGAAGTTGAGGACGATCTCGAACGCGTCGGAGGGGACGACGTAGTTCAGGCCCACGCCGAGGACGCAGATTCCGCTGGTGAGCAGGATTCCGCCGTACGGCACCTGGCTGCGGCTCATCCGCCCGGTGAACTGCGGGGCCGAGCCGCTCATCGCCATGGAGCGCAGGATGCGGCCGGTGGAGTACAGGCCGGAGTTCAGCGACGACATGGCGGCGGTCAGCACGACCAGGTTCATCACACCGCCGGCCGCCGGGACGCCGATGTGGGACAGGACCGTGACGAAGGGGCTCTCCCCGGCGGAGTACGCGTTCCACGGGAGCAGCATCGAGAGCAGGACGACGGAGCCGACGTAGAACAGGCCCACGCGCCACATGATCGAGTTGATCGCCTTGGGCATGATCTTCTCGGGGTTCTCGGTCTCGCCGGCGGCGACGCCGACCAGCTCGACGGAGGCGTAGGCGAAGACGACGCCCTGGATGATCAGCAGCATGGGCAGCAGGCCGTGGGGGAAGACACCGCCGTTGCCGGTGATCAGGGACGGGCCGGGGTGGTGGCCGTCGACCGGGTGCTGGGTGACCAGCAGGAAGATGCCGATGCACATGAACACGACGAGCGCGCCGACCTTGACGATCGCGAACCAGAACTCCAGCTCGCCGAAGAGCTTGACCGAGATCAGATTGACGGTCAACACGACCGCGAGGGCGATCAATGCGATCAACCACTGCGGGATGTCCGAGAACATGCCCCAGTAGTGGGTGTAGGTGGCCACCGCCGTGATGTCGGCGATACCGGTGGTCGCCCAGTTCAGGAAGTACATCCAGCCCGCGGTGTACGCGCCCTTCTCGCCCAGGAACTCCCGGGCGTACGACACGAAGGCACCGGAGGACGGACGGTACAGGACGAGTTCGCCGAGGGCCCGGACGACCAGGAAGGCGAAGACGCCGCAGACCGCGTACGCGATGAAGAGGGAGGGGCCGGCGTCGGCGAGCCGGCCGCCCGCGCCGAGGAAGAGGCCGGTGCCTATGGCGCCGCCGATGGCGATCATGTTGACGTGCCGGTGCTTCAGCCCTTTGCTGTAGCCGGCGTCTCCGGCGTCGACATGGCCGGACGGGCGCGTCTCGTCTTTGAGGTGCTGCTCGCTCACGCCTCGGGTCCGCCTTCCGTAGGGGGGTCCGTCCGCTGGGGACGCACGATGTCGGTGAGGGTCGTCTCGACGCGGTCCAGGTGGTGGCTCATGGCCGCCACGGCGTCGTGCTCGCAACCGTCGGTCAGCGCCTCGACGATCGCCCGGTGCTCGCGGTTGGACTGCTCGCGGCGCCCGCCCAGTTCGTTGAGGAAGGCCGACTGGCGCGCCAGTGCGTCGCGGATCTCCTCGATGACCCGGCGGAAGACCGGGTTCTGGGCGGCCTCGGCCACGGCGAGGTGGAAGAGGGTGTCCATCGCGACCCAGGCGGTGGTGTCCGTCTCCCGCTCCATGCGGTCGAGCAGGTGGGTCAGGTGGTCCAGGTTCTCCGGGGTGCGGCGCAGGGCCGCGTATCCGGCGACCGGGATCTCGATGTGACGGCGCACTTCGAGCAGGTCGCTGGCGGCGTAGTCGCCGAAGGTCGGGTCCTCGACCGCGTTCGCGACGACGAAGGTGCCCTTGCCGGTCCGGGACACGGTGAGGCCCATCGTCTGGAGCGCGCGCAGCGCCTCGCGCAGCACGGGCCGGGACACCTCCAGGGTGCGGCACAGCTCGGCCTCGGAGGGGAGCTTGTCGCCGATGGCGTACCGGCCGCGCTCGATGGCGTCGCGGAGGTGGGCGAGCACCGCTTCCATGGCGCTGACGCGCCGCGGGGCCGGACCACCTGTCTGGCTGTCTGACAGGTTCACGGGAGCGATCCTGCGGGTTGCGGACAGGGGCTGTCAAGGCATCCCGCAAGGAAACATTCACGGGGTGCGGCGCCTGAATGCAGGCATCCGCACCCCGTGGGTGATCAGCGGCTCCGCTCGCCCGCCGGGCTCAGCTGCTGAGCGTGCCGGTGGCCAGCAGGCCGAGGAGGCCGATGCCGATGATGATCCGGTAGATCACGAAGGCGTTGAAGGAGTGCTTGGCGACGAACTTGAGCAGCCAGGCGATGGAGGCATAGGCGACCACGAACGAGACGATCGTGCCCACGGCCAGCGGGGCGGCGCCGACCCCCGCGCCGAGGGCGTCCTTCAGCTCGTACAGGCCCGCGCCGGTCAGGGCCGGGATGCCGAGGAAGAAGGAGAGCCGGGTGGCGGCGACGCGGTCCAGGTCCAGGATGAGCGCGGTGGACATGGTGGCGCCGGAGCGGGAGAAGCCGGGGAAGAGCAGGGCGAGGATCTGGGAGCAGCCGACCCACATCGCGTCCTTGAAGGACGTGTCGTCCTCACCGCGCTTGTGCCGGCCCATCTGGTCGGCGGCCCACATCACGCCCGAGCCGGCGATCAGCGACCCGGCGACCACCCACAGCGAGGCGAGCGGGCCGTCGATCAGCGGCTTGGCGGCCAGGCCCACCACCACGATGGGAACGGTCGCGGCGATGACCCACCAGGCGAACTTGTAGTCGTGGTGGTAGCGCTCCTCGCGGTTGGTCAGACCGCGGAACCAGGCGGAGACGATCCGCTTGATGTCCTTGAAGAAGTACACGAGCACGGCGGCGATGGCGCCGACCTGGATGACGGCGGAGAACCCGACGACGGACTTGTCGTCGACGGGGATGTCCATGAGCCCCTCGGCGATCTTCAGGTGGCCGGTGGAGGACACAGGAAGGAACTCGGTCACCCCCTCGACTACTCCGAGGACGACGGCCTGACCGACGGAGATGGCGCTCATGGGATCCAGTTCTGAGGAGAGTTGGTCGACATTGCTGTAGACAGTACTTGCTGTGCCCGGCCGTACGGCAAGCGCCCGGGCCCGCAGGCGCCGGCGAGTGAGGCCCCGGCGAGAAGGCCGCCGGGAGGCCCGCCGGCACGCTTGCCGCGACGTCCAGGGCAGCGTAGAGGGCCGGGCCGTCCCCGGTCAGCCGCGGCGGCGCGCGGGAGAAGGCCGGACGACGAAGGCGCCCCGCGGGAGGACCGAGGCGTGGCGGGCCCGCACGGCGCGGCCGGTGAGAGGACGCGGGGGTGCGCCGACGGGGGCTCCCGCGATGACGAGCAGCCGGTTCACAACGACTTCTTACCTCCACTGTCCGTTTTGTCCCGCGTGTTGTCCGGGCCTGGTGGGAGGGAGACCTCGCGTGCGGAGGCCGACGCGCAGGTGGACAACGTGGTGGCGCCGCCGGCTGGGGATCGGGCGCGCGCGAGCGCGGAGCGGGCCACCGCGCCGAGCGCGCCGCCGACCGCCACGACGGGCTGCTGCGCGCGCCACTCGGACGGCCGCCGTCGTGGGGGCCGGGCGCCGCGGATCGCCGTCTTCGGGAAGGTCATGCCGGTGGGTCTCCTGTTCGGCCCCTGTCCCGACGGACGATCCGGGCCGGGACCAGGCTACCGCCGCCTCAGCGGGCGGCGGGCCGGGCGCAGACCGCCACACCGGACTCCCAGAGGCTGCCGAGCACCAGGTGGTCGCCGACGGCGCACACGCTGGTGACCATGCGGAAACCGGAGTGCCGGCGGGTGAGGTGGTGGACGGTCCGGCCCCGGTCGTCGACGGCGACGACGCCGACGGTCCCGCTCGGGCGGTACGGCGCGTGGACGGTGGCCCGCGCGGCGGCGCGGCGGACGGCCGGCGGGGTGCGGTGCAGCAGGCCGAGCGGGGGGACACGGGGGCTCGCCAGGGCGACCCAGAGCGGCCCGTCGGGGCCCTCGCGCCAGAGGTTGTCCGGCATCCCGGGGAGGTCGGCGAAGGGTTCGGCGTGTCCGGCGCGGGGGCCGGTGAGCCGGCAGCGGGTGAGCCGGCAGGAGCCGGTCTCGGCGACCACCAGGAAGGAGCCGTCGGCACTGAGGGCGAGCCCGTTGGCGAATTGCAGCCCCTCCAGCAGGACCTCGGGTTCCCGGTCGCCGGGGGCGAGCCGGAGCAGGCGGCCGGTCCCGGTGTGTTCGACGATGTCGCCGATCCACCGGTCCAGGGGGTGGCGGCGGCTGGAGACGGTGAAGTACACGGTGCCGTCGGGCAGGGCGACGGCGTTGCTGCAAAAGCGGAGCCGCTCCCCCGCCACCGTGTCCGCGAGGACGCGGACGGTTCCGTCGTGCGGGCCGACGCGCAGCAGGCCGCGTTCGGCGTCGCACACCACGAGGTCGCCGTCCGGCAGGAGTTCGAGCCCGAGGGGACGGCCGCCGGTCTCGGCCAGCACCTCGGTGCGGGCCGTGAGCGGGTCGCCGAGGTGGTGGACACGGAGGATGCGCCCGTCCGCCACTCCGGTCAGCACGCGCCCGTGCGGATCGGCGACGACGTCCTCGGGGCCGCGGGCGCGCAGGGAGACGTAGTGGAGCGGTACGAGTGCCGCCGATCGGTCCATGTGCGGTCCCTTCCGTCGGTGCCCCTGCCGGCAGCCGCCCCGTGGCCGTCCCCTTCACCAGCCCTTTTCGAACATCCGGGCCACCTCGGCGATGCGGATCTCGTCGCGCCGGTAGTAGGTGCGGCCGTGGATCCGGCGGGTGCGCAGGACGCCGAGGCGGGTGAGGAAGTCGAGGTGGGCGAGTGCGGTCCGGCGGGGCACGCCCAGCTTGGCGGCCACGGCCCGCGCGGTGACGCCGGTCTCGGCGGGGTCGCGGCGGCGCGGGACCGGGAAGTGGGCCGGCGGGTCCTTGAGCCAGTCCAGGATGGTCTGCCGCATCCGGCCCGAGGGAGTCCCCGTCATCCGTCCGCCCTCCCGTCCCCGGCCTCCTCGTACGCAGTCTTCCCACTGTGGCGCGGGCGACGCCGTCACGTCCGGGTCTCGGCGGCCGTTGTCCGGTACCGAACGGCCGTGCGACCGAGGGGGTTCCGCCGCCGCGGAACACGGCGAGGGCCCGGTCGCCGCGGCGACCGGGCCCGTGCACGGACGGCTCAGCGGTGGCCGAACCACGCCATGGAGGACAGTGCCTTGTCGTCGTAGCCGAACAGGGCCTGGTTCTCCCAGCCGTTGCCGGACGTGGCGTCCGCCGGGTCCCAGCCGTTGCCGGTGGCGGCGGTCCAGGTCGCCTCCCAGTAGAAGACGCCGAGGCCGCGGCCGTTCGGGACGGCCTCCACGATGCTCGCCACGTCGTTCATCCACTTGGTCTGGCCGGCCACGGTCGCCGGGTAGCCGGGGGCCAGTTCGCCGGTGGTGTCGATCTGGTTGGTGAGCACGTCGTCGCTGTCCAGCCGGAAGGGGTAGGCCGTCTCGGCGACGAACACGGGTGTGCCGTAGCGGGAGGCCGCGTCGTCCAGCGTGCTCTGGAAGTCGGAGAGCGGGCCGTGCCAGTAGCCGTAGTACGACAGGCCGATCGCATCGAACTTGACGCCGTTCGCGACCGCGTTGTCGAACCACCACTCGGTGCCGGCCTTGTCCCCGCCCTCGGCCAGGTGCAGAGGGACCGGGGTGGACGAGTTGACCGCCTTGACGGCGTCATAGCCGGAGTTGATCAACCCGGCGAGTCGGCACCAGTTGTCCGTGGACCCCTCGGACCACAGCATGCCGCCATTGATCTCATTGCCCACCTGCACCATGTCGGCGGTGGTGCCTTGAGCCTTCAAGGCGTTCAACACGTCGTACGTGTGGTGGTACACGTCCGTCTTGAGCTGCCCGTATGTATGGCCCGCCCAGGCGGCCGGCTTGTTCTGCCGGCCCGGATCCGCCCAGCTGTCCGAGTAGTGGAAGTCCACCAGCAGCTTCATGCCCTGCGCCTTGACGCGCTTGGCCATCGCGAGGACGTGCGCCTTGTCGTTGAAGCCGTCGGCCGGGTTCACCCAGACCTTCAACTCGTCTTGTAGACGCCGCCCTTGGCCTCGCTCTTGGCGAGGGAGGAGATGTCGGCGCCGTGGACGGTCGTACCCGTGGTGCCGGACGTGAAGGTGAGATCGTCAACATTGATCCAGTTGCCGGCATTCGCGTCACTGGAGCCGCCGTTGGTGAGGGTGCTCGCGGCCTGGGCGGGCAGGGCGGTGAGGGCGAGCCCGGCCGTGAGTGCCGGCAGCAGAACCCTGATGGTGCGTCTGGGATGGAACTTCATCGTCCGTCGTCCCTTCGACGTGTGGGGAGGGTGTCCTCCGGCGGGGCCGGAGGAGAACCCCTCCGCCCACGGCTCTCGTGGCACGCGCGGGCGGAGGGGAGCCGGCTCAGCCGTCGAGTCGTAGGACCCGGACGGCCCCCGCCGGGACCGCGAGGCGGCCCGCGGCGCGTTCGCCCGTCAGCAGTTCGGTCCCGGGCGTGTCCAGCGACACCTTGGTGTCGCCGGCGGTGTGGTTGATGGCGAAGAGGTAGGTGCCCGAGTCGCCGCGGCGGAGCACGACCTCGACGTCGCGGGGCAGGTCGGCGCGCGGGGCGAGACGGGCGTCGTCGGCCGCCCAGCCGATGAGCGCGTCCAGGCCCCGGGCGTCGAGGCGGGTGGAGACGTACCAGGCGGTGCCCCGGCCGAGCCGGTGCCGGGTGACGGCGGGGCGGCCCGCGGTGAGCCCGTCGGCGTAGGTCCACACGGTCTCGGCGCCGCGCGGGACCAGGAACTCCGTCCACACGTCCCCGGTCAGCTCGGAGCCGTCCGGGCCGGTCAGGCGGACCCGCTCGTCCTTGAGCAGCGGTGAGAACTCCTCCACGGTGAGCCCGAGGACATCGCGCAACGCGCCCGGATAGGCGCCGTCGTGGACGGCGTCGTGCTCGTCGACGATGCCCGAGAAGTACGACACCACCAGCGTGCCGCCGTCTCGGACGTACTCCCGGACGTTGTTTCCGGCGGCCTCCGTCATCAGGTACAGGGCCGGCGCGACGACCAGGGGGTATCCGGACAGGTCGGCCTCGGGATGGGCGAAGTCGACCGTGAGGTGGCGGTCGTAGAGCGCCTCGTAGAAGGAGTCGGCGCGCTCGCGCGGGTCGTGGTCCTCGCTGGGCCGCCAGGCGAGGTTCTGCGCCCACCAGGACTGCCAGTCCCACAGCATGGCCGCGTCGGCCTCGGTGCGGGTGCCCCGGATCTCGCTCAGCGCACCCACACGGGCGCCGAGTTCGACCACCTCGCGCCAGACGCGGGTGTCGGTGCCGCCGTGCGGCAGCATCGCCGAGTGGAACTTCTCGGCGCCGCGCCGGGACTGGCGCCACTGGAAGAACATCGCGCCCTCGGAGCCGCGCGCCACGTGCGCGAGGGAGTTGCGGGCCATCTGGCCGGGGGCCTTGGCGGGGTTGCGGGGCTGCCAGTTGACGCCCGAGGTGGAGTGCTCCAGCAGCAGCCAGGGCGCGCCGCCGGCGACGGAGCGGGTGAGGTCGGCGGCCATCGCAAGGTTGACGTGGGTGCGGCGGCCGTCGGTGATCAGGTAGTGGTCGTTGGTGACGAGGTCGACCTCGCGGCCCCACGCCCAGTAGTCCATGGAGTCGCACTGGCTGAGCGCGGTCATGAAGTTGGTGGTGACCGGGACGCCCGGCGAGAGGCGGTGCAGGATGTCCCGCTCGGCGCGGAAGTTCTCCCGGATGGTGGCGTCGGCGAAGCGCTTGTAGTCGAGGGCCTGGCCCGGGTTGCCGACGGTCGGGGTGGCCCGGGGCGGGTTGATCTGCGCGAAGTCGGTGTAGCGCTGGCCCCAGAAGGCCGTGCCCCAGGCATCGTTGACGGCGTCGACACTGCCGTAGGTGTCCGCGAGCCAGCGACGGAAGTGGGCTCCGCAGGACTCGCAGTAACAGGCCGAGACGGGGACGCCGTACTCGTTGTGGACGTGCCACAGGGCGAGCGCCGGGTGGTCGCCGTAGCGCTCGGCGAGCCGGGTGGTGATGTTCGCGGCGGCGGCGCGGTAGTCGGCGTTGCTGTGGCAGATCGCCCCGCGTGAACCGAACTCGTAGCGCGTGCCCTCGGCGGTGACCGGCAGGGCCTCGGGGTGGGCCCGGTAGAACCAGGCGGGCGGCACCACGGTGGGCGTGCCGAGGTCCACGCGGATGCCGTTCCCGTGCAGCAGGCCGATGACCCGGTCGAGCCAGCCGAAGTCGTACTCCCCCGGCGCCGGCTCCAGCAGCGCCCAGGAGAAGATCCCGACGCTCACCATCGTGACGCCGGCCTCCCGCATCAGCCTGACGTCTTCCTGCCAGACGGATTCCGGCCACTGCTCGGGGTTGTAGTCCCCGCCGAAGGCGAGCCTGGTGAGGCCCCTGGGGCTGGTGTCCGGCATGGATCTCTCCCGGGAAATCGATCATTTGGGAACGTGCACACACATCATCGGCGGTGCGAGCCCAACATAACCGCACAGCAACAACCATTGACAAGTGTCCGGGATGTTTCTCTACTGTGAACGCTCACAGAAGCATGGCAGGGGCTCCCGAGCTGTGAGCACCCGGGTCATGTGAACGTGCACATCTGCATGGCAGGTCCCCGCAGCGGGCGGGGACCCAGGTCAGGGGAGAAACCATGCCGCACACGAAGCGCCGTCGCCTCGTGACAACCGCCCTCGCCGTGTCCCTCGGCGCCACCGCCCTCGCCGCCTGCGGTTCCGGGGACGGCACCAAGGCCGAGTCGGGTCCCGTCTCGCTCACGTACTGGACCTGGACACCCGGCATGGACAAGGTGGTGGACCTGTGGAACAAGGGGCCGGGGAAGAAGGACCGGATCACCGTCACGGTGAAGAAGCAGGCGTCCGGCGACACGCTGATCACCAAGATCCTCACCGCGCACAAGGCGAAGAAGGCCCCCGACCTGGTGCAGGCCGAGTACCAGGCGCTGCCGACCCTGGTCAGCAATGACGCGCTGGCCGACATCTCCGACGAGGTCGACGACGTCAAGGACAAGTTCGCCGAGGGCGTCTGGCAGCAGACCACGCTCGGCACGGACGCGGTCTACGCGGTGCCGCAGGACATCGGGCCGATGATGTTCTACTACCGCGAGGACCTGTTCAAGCACTACGGCCTGAAGGTCCCCACGACCTGGGAGCAGTTCGCCGAGACGGCCCGCCGGCTGAAGGAGAAGGCGCCGGACAAGGACCTGACCACCTTCTCCGCCGGCGACTCCGGTCTCTTCGCGGGTCTCGCCCAGCAGGCCGGCGCCAAGTGGTGGACCACCTCCGGCGACAAGTGGAAGGTCGGCATCGACGACGCCGCCACCCGGAAGGTCGCCGACTTCTGGGGCGGCCTGGTCAAGGAGGGCGTCATCGACAACCAGCCGATGTACACCCCGTCCTGGAACAAGGCGCTGAACACCGGCGAGCAGATCGCCTGGGTGAGCGCCGTGTGGGCGCCCGGCACCCTGACCACGGCGGCGCCGGACACCAAGGGCAAGTGGGCCATGGCCCCGCTCCCCCAGTGGTCGGCCGACCAGGACGTCACCGGCAGCTGGGGCGGTTCCTCGACGGCGGTGACCACCGACTCCGCGCACAAGGAGGCCGCCGCCGAGTTCGCGGCCTGGCTGAACACCGACCACGACGCCCTGAACGCGCTGGCGAAGGAGGGCGGCATCTACCCGGCGTCCACCTCGGCCCAGCTCAGCGGCGCCTTCTCCAACCCGCCGGCGTACTTCTCCAACCAGGCGGACTTCTACACCAAGGCCGCCGGCATCGCGAAGACCACCGCGCCGTCCGCGTGGGGCCCGAACGTGAACGTCGCCTACACCTCCTTCAAGGACGCCTTCGGCCCAGCCGCCAAGAACAAGTCGGACTTCACCGCCGCCCTGCGGAAGGTGCAGGACGACACGGTCGCCGACCTGAAGAAGCAGGGCTTCGAGGTCGCTCGGTGAGCGGCTCCACCAGCCGGAGGCCGTACGGGGTCAAGGGGGCCCCGTACGGCTTCCTCCTCCCCGCCACGATCCTGTTCGCCCTCTTCTTCGCGCTGCCCATCGGCTACGCGGTCTGGCTCAGCTTCCGCAAGGTGCGCGTCTCCGGGCTCGGCCTGGGGTCGGGTGCGCGGAAGGAGGTGTGGGCCGGCTTCGAGAACTACACCGGGGCCTTCCGGGACAGCGAACTGCTGCACGGCGCGCTGCGCGTGCTCGGCTACGGCTGCGTCGTCGTCCCGGTGATGCTCGGCCTCGCGCTGCTGTTCGCGCTGATGCTGGACTCCGAGAAGGTGCGGCTCGCCCCGTTCACCCGGCTCGCGATCTTCCTGCCGTACGCCATCCCCGGCGTGGTGGCCGCGCTGCTGTGGGGCTTCCTGTACCTGCCGGACGTCAGCCCGTTCTACTTCGTGCTCGACAGGCTGGGCCTGCCGCAGCCGGACCTGCTGGACGGCGGTCCGCTGTACCTCGCCCTGTCGAACATCGCGGTCTGGGGCGGCACCGGCTTCAACATGATCGTCATCTACACCTCGCTGCGGTCCATCCCGGCCGAGGTCTACGAGGCGGCCGAGCTGGACGGCGCCACCCCGTTGCAGGTCGCGCTGCGGATCAAGATCCCGATGGTGGCGCCCTCGCTGGTGCTGACCTTCTTCTTCTCGATCATCGCGACGCTCCAGGTGTTCAACGAGCCGACCACCCTGAAGCCCCTCACCAACTCGGTCAACACGACCTGGAGCCCGCTGATGAAGGTGTACCAGGACGCCTTCGGCCGGAACGACATCTACTCGGCGGCGGCCGAGGCCACGCTGATCGCCGTGGTCACGCTGCTGCTGTCGTTCGGCTTCCTGCGGGCCGCGAACCGCCGGAACAAGCAGGAGGCAACGGGATGAGCACCCTCGCCGTCCGCAAGGCGGCCCCGGCCGCCGGCACCACCCCGGGTACCGCGCAGGGCCCTCCGCTGCGCCGCCGGATCGCGCTGGTCCCGACGGTCACGCTGCTGCTCGGCGCGGTCTACACCCTTCTCCCGGTCGCCTGGGTGGTGATCGCGTCGACGAAGTCCGGGCACGAGCTGTTCTCCACGTTCACCTTCCTGCCCGGCACCGGCTTCGCCGACAACCTCAAGGACCTGAACGCCTACCGGAGCGGGATCTACTGGGAGTGGATGGGCAACTCCGCCCTGTACGCCGGTCTCGGCGCCCTGCTGTCCACCGCCGTCTCGGCGTTCAGCGGCTACGCGTTGGCGACCTACCGCTTCAAGGGCCGCGAGGCGATGTTCAACGTCCTGCTCGCGGGCGTCCTGATGCCGCCGGTGATCCTCGCGATCCCGCAGTACCTGCTGCTGGCGAAGGCCGACCTCACGGACTCGTACCTGTCCGTGCTGCTGCCGCAGATCCTCTCCCCGTACGGCGTCTACCTGGCCCGGATCTACGCCTCCGCCGCCGTGCCGGCCGACGTGGTCGAGGCCGGGCGGATGGACGGGGCGAGCGAGTGGCGGATCTTCACCCGGATCGCGCTGCCGATGATGATCCCCGGCATGGTCACGGTGTTCCTGTTCCAGTTCGTCGCGATCTGGAACAACTTCCTGCTGCCGTTCATCATGCTCAGCGACGACGAGAGGTTCCCGCTCACGCTGGGTCTGTACACGCTGCTGGAGCAGGGCGCGAACACACCGGCGCTGTACACCCTGGTGATCACCGGCGCGTTCCTCGCGGTGCTCCCGCTGATCGCCCTGTTCCTGGTCATCCAGCGCTTCTGGAGCCTCGATCTGCTGTCCGGGGCCGTAAAGTCATGACCATGAGCAATACGGGGGGCCGGCGCAGACCGCCGACGATCCATGACGTGGCGCGCGAGGCGGGCGTCTCGCGCGGCACCGTCTCGCGTGTGCTCAACGGCGGCCACTACGTCAGCCCCGCCGCCCAGGAGGCGGTCAACGCCGCCATCCGCAGGACCGGGTACGTCGTGAACCGGCACGCCCGTTCGCTGATCACGGGCCGCTCCGACTCGGTGGGCTTCCTGCTGACCGAGCCGCAGGAGCGGTTCTTCGAGGACCCCAACTTCAACGTCCTGCTGCGTGGTTGCACCCAGGCGCTGGCCGCGCACGACGTCCCGCTGCTGCTGATGCTGGCGGGCACCGAGGACGAACGGCGGCGCATCACGCGGTACATCACCGCCGGGCACGTCGACGGGGTGCTGCTGGTCTCCAGCCACTCCGGCGATCCGGTCGCCGAGGAGTTGCGGGAGGCGGGCGTGCCGCTGGTGGCGTGCGGCAAGCCGATCGGGCTCGGCTCGAAGGTGAGTTACGTGGCCGCCGACGACCGGGACGGCGCCCGGGACATGGTCCGGCACCTGCTGTCGCTGGGGCGGCGCCGGATCGGGGTGGTCACCGGTCCGCTGGACACCCCGGGTGGTGTGGAGCGGCTCGCCGGGTACCGGGAGGTGCTCGCCGAGGCGGGCATCGCGGCCGACGAGCGGCTCGTCGTCCCCGGCGACTACAGCCGGGCCAGCGGTGAGGCGGGCGCGGAGCGGCTGCTGGCGCAGGCGCCGGACGTGGACGCCGTGTTCGTCGCCTCCGACCTGATGGCGCAGGGCGTGCTGGCGGCCCTGCACCGCGCCGGGAAGCGGGTGCCCGAGGACATCGCCGTCGGCGGTTTCGACGACTCGCCGGCGGCGACCGCCGCCACCCCCGCGCTCACCACCATCCGGCAGCCGTGGGACCGGATCAGCAACGAGATGGTGCGGGTGCTGCTCGCCCAGATCGGCGGTGAGGACCCGGCGGCGGTGATCCTGCCGACGGAGCTGGTCAAGCGCGACTCGACGTGACGCCGGGTGCGCTCCGGCGCACCTCCCGGCAGGTGACCCGCGGCGACGCGCCGTACGGCAGCACGGCGGTCCGCGCGCCGGTGACGGTGCCGTCCAGGCACAGGTGCCCGCCCATGATCCGCAGGTCGAGCGTGAAGCCCACACCGCCGGCGGACCTCCGGGGACCGTCGACGCGCTCGTCGAGGTAACCGAGGCCGCGCAGCGCTTCCTCGACCTGGTCGGGGGTGGGATCGGGCGTCTTCCCCAGGGCGTCGGTGATCCGGCGGGTGTGGGCGCGGGCCGCGCACTTCTCGACGCCGCTCAGTGCCACCTCCGCACGGGGGTGCACGGGGGAGCCGGTGGCGTCCGGGACCGGCGGGACGCTGGGGAGCGTGGGCAGGGGCGTGGGCGCGGTCCTCGGCCGTCCCGGCTCGGACGGCTCGGACGCCTCGGACGGCTCGGACGGCTCGGACGGCTCGGACGGCTCGGACGGCTCGGGCGGGACGGTGGCCGGCGCCTGCGGCACGCACGGTTCCTCGACGGAGTCGAGCAGTTCCATGAACTCGACGAACTCGGGACCCTCCAAGGGTGTGCGGGCGGCCACGGACCGGCTGCCGGCGCCGTCCTTGCCCTCCTGCTCACCGCCCCCTCGTTCGCTGCCGCACGCGGCGAGGAGCAACGCGCACAGGGCGAGCGGCACCGCGCGGCTGCCGACGCGGGTGAGCCGAGCCGGGCGCACGGCACGGGTAAGTGTGCTGAAGAGTGGCTTCATGCCGGCAGTCTCGGACGCGTGCGGCTCCCGGCATGAGCACGGCTACTCAGGTACGGCTCCCAGGTGTGCGTGCGGCGTTCCGGCGGGTCGTCGCCGGTGCCGACGAGCCGGCCCCGCCGGAAGCGGTCAGGATCGAAGAAGCCGCGGCGGGCTCCCCGGCCCTAGCGTGAGAGCACCGACGGGGAACCGTCGGGTCCCGCATCTCGAAGGAGTGAGCACCATGACCGCCGGCCTGCAAACGATCATCTATCCGGTGAAGGACCTGGACCGCGCCAAGGCCCTGTTCGGCGCGCTGCTGGGCGTCGAGCCGTACGCGGACGAGCCGTACTACGTCGGTTTCAAGGCCGCCGGCCAGGACGTCGGCCTGGATCCGAACGGGCACGCCAAGGGCATGACCGGGCCGGTGCCGTACTGGCACGTGACGGATCTGCGGGAGCGGCTCGCGGCGCTGCTGGCGGCGGGCGCCGAGCTGCTCCAGGACGCGCAGGACGTCGGCGGCGGCCGGCTGATCGCCTTCGTGAGGGACCCCGACGGCAACCTCGTGGGGCTGCTCCAGGACCCGGCGGCCTGACGTCGCCACGGCCCCTGCGCCGAGCACTAGTTGCACACTCAACGATTGGCTGGATCGGTGCTACCGTGCGGGTATGGCAGGCACGACGGCCGAGACCCGGCTCGAAGAACGCTGGCGGGACATCCTCGCGGTGCACGCGCGCACGATGTGCGAGATCGACCGCGCCCTGCATCCGCACGGACTGGGCGCCAGCGACTTCGAGGTGCTGGACATCCTGGCGACTCAGTCGCCCCGGCAGGGTGACCAGTGCCGGGTGCAGAACCTGGTCGGCCGGGTGCACCTCAGTCAGAGCGCGCTGTCCCGGCTCATCGGCCGGCTGGAGAAGGACGGCCTGGTGGAGCGCTCGGTGTGCGCGGAGGACCGGCGCGGGGTGTGGGTGGCGCTCACTCCCAAGGGCCGGGCCCTGCACGCCGAGGTGCTGCCGGTGCAGCGGACGGTCCTGCGGCGGATGCTGGCCGGGCCGGAAGGCCCGCGCCACGAGGCCCACCCTGGGGAACCGGCCGTCTAGACCACCAGCTCCGTCCCGTCCGGCAGGATCTCGGCGCCGTATGCGGCCACGCGCGCGCGTGCGGGTGAGGCGGGGTCGAGGAGCGGGTTGGTGTTGTTGAGGTGGGTGTAGATCCGGCGCGCGCCGGGATGTCGGGCCAGCGCGGCGAGGGAGCCCTGAGGACCGGTGACCGGCAGGTGGCCCATGGCGGCCTGCCCGGCGCCGGAGCGCACCGCCGTGCCCATCTCGTCGGCGGCGAAGAAGGTGCCGTCCAGCAGGACGCAGTCGGCCTCGGCGCACAGCCCGTCCAGGACGGGGCTCCAGGCGCCGACGCAGGGCGCGTACACCAGCACTCCCCCGGTGGCCAGGTCCTCGATGCGGTACGCCGTCACCCAGGGTCCCGTCGGCGTGGACGCCTGGTCCGGCACGTACTTCGGGACCTTCGCCCCCACCGGATGGGCGGTCACCACGAGTCCGCCGGCCAGCACGAAGCCGCCGTCGGCCAGGCTGTCGGCCCACTCCCAGGGGGCGTAGCGGTCCAGCGCGGCGCGGGCGGGGGCGAGGGCGCCGTGCACCGGGGCCGCGGCGTAGATCTTCAGGCCCGCCGCCCCGCGCAGCTCGGTCAGGCCCGTCACATGGTCGGCCTCGGCATCGGTGAGCAGCACTCCGCGCAGCGGGGTGTCCCGGGGTCCGGGGCCGGGCCACAGGGCTCGGGTCGCGGCGAGCTGCGTGCGCAGATCGGGGGAGGCGTTCAGCAGCCACCAGTCGCGGCCGTTGCCGGTGACGGCGGCGCAGTCCTGTGTGCGGGAGGGCAGCCTGCCGTCCCGGGCCGCGGCGCACAGCGCGCAGGCGCAGTTCCACTGTGGAAAGCCGCCCCCGGCGGCGGTGCCCAGCAGGACGACCTTCACGACCATCGGCTCCTTCGCGCTCGCCCGACTCGTCCCCCGACTGGGATCTTCCCGCGGAAGAGGCGGTGACCACCGGCGCCGGGGAGCACTTCCGGCCGTATGAGACGGGGACGCCTTGGTGCGCGCGCGGGTGCGCGCGGTGTGTGGGCGTGCGCGGGGCTCGCGCGCCCCTCAGGGGCGCCGCATCACCGGACCAGCAGGGTGCGCACCCCCTGCGAGGTGAGGGTCAGCCCGTGCGCGGAGCTGCCGTCGATGGCCAGGGAGAGGTCCCCCTCGGGCCACTGGGCGGCGAGCGCGCCGAGCGGGATCAGGCGGTAGCGCGAGACGAACGGCAGCAGCTCGGCCATCTCGCCCTCCGTGGTGAACACCGGGACGACCGGGTCGCCCCCGGGCTGTTCCAGGACGGGCAGGGCCACCGTCGAGGCGTCGGCGCCTTCTCCGTCCACCGCGTCGTCCGGTACGGGGACGAGTACGTCACTGTGGGCGAGGGTGTCCAGGGCGGCCTGGTCCTCGGCGTTCTCGGCCAGCGCGTCCAGTGCCTGCTGGGCCGGCGTCGGCTGGGCGTCGTGTGCGGGTGTCTCCATGGCTGATCCCCAGGTAGCGGTGGTCGTACGGGCCGTCCGGGCGAGCTGGTGCCCGGACGGGCTCCCGCCTCGCGTACCCGGTGGGGTCCCCGGCATGCGTGGGGATCGGCGGGAGGTCCGGTGACGAGGCGGTGGACCGGGCGGCGGGCGCGGAACGACCAGGTGAGCCCCGGAGTCCTGGTCCTTCTCCACCGGTCAGGTGCCCCAGGAGCAGTACCTGAGGCAGCTGGACGGCTTCACCGCGGCCCGTTGCGACCCGCGCGCGTGGGCGGACCTGTTCGTCCGGGCCGGTGCCTGCGGGTGGGGCTGTACTACTCTCACTCGGACTGCAACCACCCCGACTACGCCACCGTCCGCCAATGCTCCGTCTGCTCCGCCTGCTCCGCCTGGATCGTGCCGTCCTTGCGCGGGCCCACGTCCAGCAGCGGGTTGCCGCCCGCACCGATCGTCTCCATGAAGTAGCGCACCAGCCGGCGCACCGACGTGTGGTGTGGATTCCCGGCCAGGATCCGGGCGGCCGGCGCGCCCAGGCCCCACTGCTCCTCGGTGCGCTCCCACTCGCCGTCGAACCGGCGGAGCGGCTGGAGGGACTCGGGGCGTGGATCGCCCGGCGCGCCGACGCGGTGTACGGCACGGTCGCAGGTCTGCCTCCGGGGCACCACTACGGTCCGAGCACCCTGTCGGCCGACCGGCGCACGCGGTACCCCGTCTGCTTCGACGTCCCGCGCGAGACGGTGTCGGTGCGCGGGCCGCGCAACCGGGTCCGCCGGGTGACCGTGCCGGGCACCGGCGCCGAGCTGGGCCACCGGGTCACCGGCGGGCTGCACGACGTACCGGGCGTGACCTGGCTCGACGCGCCGGCGCCGGAGGACGTGGCCGAGTGCGCCACGGTGTTCGCCGTCGAACTCGACGGGGAGCCGGACCTCTACCGGGGTACGGGGCGCACCTGACGCGGAGGACGCCCGCCCCGGTTGCTCGCCGGGCAGCCGCTCATCCGCCGGTGCTCGGGCGGGACGCCGGTCACGGCCCGGCCTGCGCGAGCAGGTCGTCGATGGTGGTGACCCGGATCAGCGGCCGGTAAAGCTCCATGATCTGAAGGGCCTTGACGTGGGAGTCGTCGTCCACGCCGGCGCAGGCGTCCGCCACGACCAGTACCTCCGTGCCGGCGTCCGCGGCGGCGAGGGCGGTGGAGAGCACGCAGCATTCGGTGCTGACGCCGGCCAGCACCAGGCGGTCGTCGGGGGCGGTGCGGGCGGCGAGTGCGGGGGTCCATTTGCCGAAGGTGGTGGCGTCCACGACGTGGTCCGCGAGGCCGGTGAACTCGTCGGTCAGCGCCCAGAGCCCGGCGTCCGGGGGCCGGCGGGCGAAGGGCCACCGGTCGTAGTAGGCGCGCCAGGCACCGGCCGGTCGCTCCGGGGCCAGGAAGCGGGTGAAGGTGACGCGGCCGGCGAAGGCCGGCAGCAGGGCGCGTACGCCGGCTGCCGCGTCGGCGTATCGGGGGGTGGCCCAGGGGCTCGCCGGGTCGGCGAACACGCGCTGCATGTCGATGACGGCGAGATGACCGGGGCTCCTGCGGCGGGGCCGGGCGTCGGGGTGTCCGGCGCTCATGGGTTCAGCACCCCGCCGTCGAGCGCCGGGCTCGGTTCCCGGGCCTCCTGGGAGCGGACCCGGGCCCGGCCGGACAGCAGCGTGCCGAGGAAGCCGAGGCCCAGGGCGACGAGGACGCCCAGGTTGGCGTAGGCCCAGGCACCGCTCCTGCCGCCGAGACCGAACGGCTCCAGCAGGTAGCCCTGCCAGGTCAGCCAGCGCGCGGCACCGTTGGTGACCAGGCCCCAGCCGACGGCCGTGGCGGCGAGGGTGAGGACCAGCGGGCGCAGGGGGATGTCGCCGTAACGGCCGTGCGGGCGGAACAGGTCTCCGTCGTCGTAGTCGCGGCGGCGCAGGGCCAGGTCGGCGAGCATGACGCCGGCCCAGGCGGCGATGGGCACGCCGAGGGTGGTGAGGAAGCCCATGAACTGGGCGAGGAAGGTGTCGGCGAAGAACACGATGTAGATCGCGCCGGCGATCATCAGCACGCCATCGAAGAACGCGGCCAGATAGCGGGGCACCCGCAGGCCGGACGAGAGCAGGGCCAGGCCGGAGGAGTAGATGTCGAGGACGGCGCCGCCGACCAGGCCGAGGACGGCGACCAGGGCGAACGGCACCAGGAACCAGGTCGGCAGGAGCGTCGCCAGCGCCCCGATCGGATCGGCCGCGACGGCCTTGCTCAGCTCCGCGGAGGAACCGGCCAGCAGCAGGCCGAAGACCAGCAGGACGAGCGGGGCCAGGGAGGCGCCGAAGGCGGTCCAGCCGATCACGCCCCGGCTGGAGGAGTCGCGGGGCAGATAGCGGGAGTAGTCGGCGGCGGCGTTGACCCAGCCGAGGCCGAAGCCGGTCATCATGAACACCAGCGCGCCGATGAACTCCTGCACTGAGCCCGCCGGGATGGCGTCGACCGTGCTCCAGTGGACGTGGTCGGCGACGAGGACGACGTAGACGATCGTGAGCGCGCCGGTGATCACGGTGATCCAGGTCTGCAACCGCATGATCAGGTCGAAGCCCATGACCCCGCCGACAACGGTCAGGGCGGCCACCACCATGAGGGCGACCGCCTTGGTCTCGGTGCCGCCGCCCCAGCCCAGGCTGTCGAAGACGGTCGCGGTGGCCAGCGTGGCGAGCGCGGTGAGGACGGTCTCCCAGCCGACGGTGAGCATCCAGGAGATCACGGACGGCAGCCGGTTGCCGCGCACGCCGTAGGCCGCCCGGCTGAGCACCATGGTGGGGGCCGAGCCGCGCTTCCCGGCGACCGCCACGAAGCCGCAGAGCAGGAACGATACGGCGATGCCGAGCACGCCGGAGGCCAGTGCCTGCCAGAAGGAGATGCCGAAGCCGAACGCGAAGGCGCCGTAGCTGAGTCCGAGCACGGACACATTGGCCCCGAACCAGGGCCAGAACAGGGAGCGCGGAGCGCCCCGGCGCTCCGAGTCCGCGATCACGTCGAGCCCGTGCGTCTCGACCTGGAGGGGACGGCCGGTGGCTCCGCCGTCCCGAGGACCGGTGGCTCCGCCGTCCCGAGGACCGGTGGCTCCGCCGTCGAGAGGGTCGTGCGGATGCGTCATCGCCGAGCCACCTGCCCTATCTGTCCGAACGTGTCCGATCACGCTAGGTCTGCCCTCGGGGGCGTCGGGGCACGCCCGGTTCAACCGGTCAGCGGTCGAACTCCTCCTGGATCGGGGTCTTCGGCCCCTCCCGCAGATGCCGGGAGAGTCCCGGCTTGCCGCCCCGCCGTGCCTGTTCCGCCCGCTGGGCGGCGTGGGTGGCGAGGTCCGAGTCCGGGTCCACGCGGACCGACCCGGCCACGTCCGCGCGGTTGGTGTACTCCTCGGCGGGGATGCCGCGCAGGGCCTTCACGACCTCCTCGGAGGCTCCCGCCTCCCGCGCGGCCGAGACCAGCCGGTCCTTGCCGGCCGGGTAGGTCACGTCCCTCAGCGCGTCCAGCACCTCGGGAACGCTGGTGGGTGCCGTGCCCATGACGCCTCCTTCACGCGTCGTCGCTCTCGTCTGCGGTCTCGTCCGTCGTCTCGTCGGCGGGGTCCTCTCCTTCCGCCTGTGACGGAGTGGTGCGGGGCGGCTGTTCGGCCTCGGGGGCACCCGGCTCCGGTTCGCCCTCGGCCTGCGAAGGGGTGTTCTCGCTCATCGGATGCTCTCGGTCCTCTCATGCGTGCGCGCTGTTCCGGAGCCCCGGGTACCCGTGCGGGCGGGCCGGGACCCATCACCCGCGGAATCCCTGAATCCGCTTCCGTCGGATGGGTACCTGACCAGTCCGGCGCAGCATGCGGCGCCGGCCCGATGACCCTCAACCAACTCACCGCCTGGAGGAGCCATGGCGGGTATCACCCCACCCGACCTACAGAAAGCCCTGTCGGGCGCGGATTACCCGGCCACTTCCGACCAGCTTCGGAAGGTCGCCGAGAACAACCACGCGCCCAAGGAGATCACCGAGCGGATCTCTCACCTCGGGAAGAAGAAGTTCGAGAACCCCGCCGAGGTCAGCAAGGCCGTCTTCCAGAACGAGTGACGGCGACCGGACACGGGTGCGCGGCGGCCGGAGACTTCTGCTCCGGCCGCCGCGCGATGCACGGCAGGGGCACCGGGTCGAGGTGCCACAGGCGCGCCCGCTCGAGGAGAGGGCCGGGAAGGGCCGCCGGTCCGTTTCCCGGCCTTCGCAGCACGGCGACCCGGTAAGGAGTGACATCCGTCACGGCGGAGTCGGCGACTAGGCGGGGCGGATAGTAGGTGCCGCTCCCACGACATATGGGATTTGTCCGGCTTGCCGTGAGCATGCGTGGCGGTTCGAGCGATGACACGCGTGCGGCTCGACACCTGACCCCTTCCCCCGCCCCTGGCACGCTTCTGACGGACCGACAGCGTTCCGCAAACGTCGCGGTCGCGAAGTCGGCATCTCTGGGCCCGTCTGACAAGGGCCGTGCGCGCCTACGAGGCGAGATAGGAGAAGCACCCTTTGCACTCGGTGTGAAGCCCTCTTGAGAATGAGCGCTCCGCGATCACCGAGTGAGGTTGACGTATGGGCCAGCACCGCAAGACCAAGCACTACCGGCGAATAGTCGTCACCGCCGCCGCCGTCGGCGCCGTGGGCGTGCCGTCCGTCGCCCTGGCCTGTTCCGAGTGGCCGTCCGGCACGGACGACCCGGCGCAGACCACCGCGACGAGCGCACCCGTGGGGCAGTGGCACTACGTGCCCAGAGATCACGACAGCAACGCTTACGCCACCGGAGCGCCGCTGGCCATCGCGCCGGAGACCGGCGCGCCGCCCACGCCCCGGGCGACGACGCATCCGGCGACCCGGCCGAGCACGCCTTGGCACGCCAAGCAGAACGCGCCTTCGCAGAAGAAGGCCGTGGCCCACCCGGCCTGGCGGACCGCAGCGCCCAGCACCCCTGAGGCCACCGCCCCCGCCACCCCCGCCCCCGCCGCGACCGCCGCCGCGCCCGCCCCCGCTTCCGCGGCCCCCGCCGCGCCGAGCAGCCCGGCGCCCACCGCCACGGCGTCCGGGGTCACCGCCGACATCGTGCGGCTCGTGAACGCCGAGCGCGCCAAGGCCGGTTGCCAGCCCCTGACCCTCAACTCGACGCTGACCAAGGCCGCGCAGGCCCACAGCGACGACATGGCGGCCCACCAGAACATGTCGCACACCGGGTCCGACGGCTCGTCCCCGGGCGACCGCATCACGCAGGCCGGCTACACCTGGAGCAGCTACGGCGAGAACGTCGCCTACGGCTACAGCACGGCGGACCAGGTCATGGCGGGGTGGATGTCCAGTCCGGGCCACCGGGCCAACATCCTCAACTGCGGGTTCAAGGAGATCGGCGTCGGTCTCGCCCAGCCCGGCAGCTACTGGACCCAGGACTTCGGCACGTCCCGCTGAACGTCGGCCCGCTGAACGTCGGCGGGCGTCGCGTCGGCGGCGCGGCCGTACCGGTTGCCGTGCCGCCGCCCAGGCGCCTCGCGGCGTACCGGGACAGGAAGCTGCTCAGCCGGTGAACACGACCGGGCGGCGCACCACGGCCAGCGCGTTCATCGACGCTTTCCGTCGCCTTCGGGCACCCGCCGGGCAGTGTCCCCCGCCGCTGACCGGGGCTCAGAGCTCGGCGCCGAAGGCCTGGGTCCACCAGGGGCCGCCCGAGCCGTCGTGGGCGCCCACGCCGATGTCCTTGAACGCGCAGTTCAGGATGTTGGCGCGGTGGCCGGGGCTGTTCATCCAGGAGTCCATCACCGCCTGCGGGGTCTGCTGGCCCTTCGCGATGTTCTCGCCGTACGTGGACCAGCGGTAGCCCGCAGCGGTGATGCGCTCGCCGGGGCCGTCGCCGTCCGGGTCGGTGTGGTCGAAGAAGCCGCGGGCGGCCATGTCGTCGGAGTGGCCCTGGGCGGCCTTGTCCAGTTGCGGGTCCTCGGTGACCGGTCCGCATCCGGCGGCGGCGCGTTCCTTGTTCACCAGCGCGACCACCTGGGCCACCGTGCCGGTGGGCGCCGGCTGCGCCTGCGGGGTACGGGAGGCGCGCGGAGTCGTGGGCGCGGCCGGCTCGGCCCGGGGAGTGGCGCTCTTCCGCGTGGGGCGGGGGCTCTTGGACGCGCCCGGCTTCTTCGTCGTGGGGGACGGGGACGGCGACGCCGAGGGCGACGAGGAGGTCTCGACGGCGCTGGGTTCCGCGAGGTCCACGACGGGGGCACCGGCGGTCCGCGCGGCGGTCGCCTCCCTGGTCTCCGCCGGTCCTGAGTCGGTGCCGAAGTACCAGAGGCCGCCGCCGGCCACACAGGCCGCCACCACGGCACCCCCGACGGCCCGGCGCCGGACCCGCCGCCGTCGCCGCGCCTCGCCGCGCCCGGTCGTACGACGGCGAGAGGCCGCCCGGAGGCCGACGGGGGCCGCGGGTTCGCTGCCGCCGACTCCTGCTCCGGCGCTGCCGGCGTCCGCCTGGGCCGCGCCCGGCTCCGACTCAGCGCTGCCCATATACGAGTCAGGGCTGCCCGGATTCGATCCGGAGGCCGCGTGAGCCGACCCGGTGGCGGTCGCCCCTTCCGACCCTGCGGTCCCGTGCCCCGAGCCGAAGGTCCCGTGATCCGCCCCAAAGGTGCCGTGGTCGGACCCGAAGGTCCCGTGGTCGGACCCGGAGGTCCCGTGACCCGACCCGAAGGCCCCGTGATCCGCCCCAAAGGTGTTGTGGTCCGACCCGAAGGTCCCGTGACCCAACCCGACGGCCCCGTCACCCGGCCCGAAGACCCCGTCACCCGGCCCGACGGCACCCTGGTCCGAACCCACGGCGCCCTGGCCGGCCCCGACGGCGCCATGGTCCGGTCCCGTCGCCCCGTGATCCCCGCCGGTCGCGCCCCCGTCCGACCCGGCGGTGCCGTAACCCGGCCCGCCGGCACCCGCGTTCGTGTCCGGGCCCAGGTGGGTCAGCTGAGGAGCGGCTCCTACGGTCAGGGTGGCCGTCGCCGAGCGTGTCGTCGCGAGGAGGGCTGACGACACCGCGACCAGCGCCAGCCCGGCCAGCAGCCCCTCCGCCGGCAGCAGGCCGCTCCACAGGCCGCCGCAGCGCGGGCACGCGCGGGCGTGCCGGGCTATTCGCTTGCGCCACAGGGCGGAGGGCAGGCCCTCCCAGGGGGCCAGCACGGCGCGCAGCTCCTCGCAGGCGGGCCGCGTGTCCAGCGCCCGTACCACCACCCGGGCCGCCTCCAGCCGCGCCTTCATCCGCTGCACCCGTACCGCCGTGTGCTGCGGCGACACCCCGAGGGCCGCGGCGACCTCCGCCCGGGTCAGCTCACCGGCGCACTCCAGCCACCACAGCGAGAGCACCTCCCGGTCGTCCGGCTCCAGCCAGCGCGTGGCGCGCGCGGTCTCCTGGCGCTGGCCGGAGAGCTGGAGCCGGACGATGGTCAGGTCCACGAAGTCGGCGCCGGGGTCGGCGACGTCGCCGCTCTCCTCCACGGCGTCCGGGGCGAGTCGGCGGTCCTGCCAGTGCGCCCGGACCCGGTTCATCGCGATGGCCACGAGCCAGGAGCGGAAGCTCTCCGGGGTCCGCAGGTCGCCGAGCGAGCCGAGGGCCCGGAGCATGGTCTCCTGGACCACGTCGTCGACGTCGACCGAACCGTTCAGGGCCCGCCCCACGATGTTGTACACCAGCGGGAGGTAGGCGCCGACCAGGGCGTCCTGGGCCGCCGGGTCCCCCGCTCGGGCGGCGTTCACCAGTGCCGCCGGATCCACCGTGTGCTGTGTCCTCATCAGAGCTCCCCTGTCCTCGACGCCGAACGATGCTGTCCGTTACCTGGGAGACCGCTCGGTGCGGGTGCCGATAACAGTTCTTCGGAAAATCGTTCGACGGGAGACTCACAGGACCGGCGCGACGGCCGCAAGGGAGGAGATCACACCGTGGCGGACCCGGGCCCGGTGCAGGCGTCCTGACGGCCGGTCAGCTCGTTCGCCCGGTCGACCTCGGCCATGTGCTCCTCGGCCCAGTTCCGGACGGCTGCGAGAACGGTTTCGAGGGACAGTCCGAGTTCGGTGAGGCGGTAGTGCACGGCGGGCGGCACGGTGGGTTCCACCCTGCGCGCGACCAGGCCGTCCCGCACCAGGTTCCGCAGGGTCACCGACAGCATCTTCTGGGAGACGCCGGGCATCCGGCGCAGCAGTTCGGCGAAGCGCACCTCCCCGGGGGACGCCTCCGCCAGCACCTTCACCGCCATCGACGTCCATTTCGTACCGATCCGGTCGAGCAGCCGACGGGTCGGGCACGCGGGGTCGAACAGGTCACCGCGCGGGGCGGTCGCGCCCTTGGCCTGGGAGGTCACCTGAAGCTCACCATCTGACGGGAAAGTGCGGTCTGGTGGGGCCCAGGGTAGTTACCTACCGTTCCCTTGTCACCATCGGTTACTCAAGGGATCGTTCATGACCGTCTCCCCCGCCCCCGGCGTGCGGCTGCGCCGGGTCACCGTCAACGGCGTCGGACTCACCGTCGCCACGGCCGGTCAGGGTCCGGCCGTCCTGCTGCTGCACGGCTTCCCGCACACCTGGCGGCTGTGGACCGAGGTCATCGGCCCGCTGGCCCGCCGGTACCGGGTGATCGCGCCGGACCTGCGGGGGTTCGGCGACAGCGACCGGCCCACGGAGGGTTATGACGCCGGGACCCTCGCCGCCGACGCCGCGGGCCTGCTGGAGGCGCTCGACGCCGGTCCGGCCGCCGTGGTCGGCATCGACCTGGGCAGCCCGCCCGCCTTCCTGCTGGCCATGCGGCGGCCCGGACTGGTACGGCGGCTGGTGCTGATGGAGTCCTTGCTGGGCGACCTCCCGGGCGCCGAGGAGTTCCTCGCCGGCGGTCCGCCATGGTGGTTCGGCTTCCACGCGGAACCCGGCCTGGCGGAGACCGTGCTCGCCGGCCGCGAGGAGGCGTACATCGGCTGGTTCCTGGACCGCGGCACCCTCGGCCGGGGCGTGCGGCCGGACGTCCGTGCCGCGTTCGTCCGCGCGTACACCGGGACCGGGGCGCTGCGTTGCGCGTTCGGCGCGTACCGGGCCCTGCCCACCGGCGCACGGCAGATCCGTGAGGCCGTGGCCGGTGCCCGCCTCACCGTGCCCGCGCTGACCATCGGCGCCCACCCGGTGGGCCGCGCGCTGGAACACCAACTGCGGCCCTACGCCGACCGGTTGACGGGACACGTGATCCCGGACTGCGGCCACATCATCCCGCTGGACCGCCCGGACGCGCTGCTGCGCCTGTTGGAGCCGTTCCTCGACGCGAACGAAGGGCCGTACGGCCGGCGAGCGGACGAGAGCGCGCTCAGGAGGGGCGTGTCGCCGACACCGCCGTCACCGTGACCTTGTGGTCGCACTCGATGATCTCCCCTTCGACGAGGGCCACTTGGTGCCTTCCCGCGCCGGGCAGCCCGACCACCAGGCTCGGGAACATGGCGGGCGCGGTGCCGGAGGCGCAGTACCCGTCCGCCCCGCCCCGCACCGGGACGAACGTCAGCTTCACCCATGTCCTGCCGCCCGGAGCGAGCCGCACCGGGGCCGCGCTGCCCTGGCGGGTCACTTTCAGCGGGAGGTTGCGCTCCGGGGAGCCGTTGCCGGCCACGGCCACCGTCGGGTGGCCCCGCACCACGCACGCCCGCGCGGAGACGTTGGTGAACTCGACGATCGCCGCTCCGGTGCCCGCGCCCGGGGGCCGGCGGGCGGCCTGGTACGCCGTCGCCTCCAACGCCTCCGGTGTGCAGGCCGGTGCCCCGGAAGCGGAGGCCGTGCCGGTCGGGGCCGTCTCCGCCGAGGTGGCGCTCGCCGACCGGGCGCTCGCCGTCCGGATGCTCGCGGTCTGGGCGCTCGCCGTCTGGGCGGCCACCGGCGACAGGGTGGCGGCGATGGCGGTCAGAGCCGCCGCGGTGACACGGGTGCTGTGTCGGTCGCGCATGGGATTCCCCCGGTTGTCCGCGGTACGTGGTCGGGGCGTCCGCCGTGGCGCCGGTGCGCACCGGCACGGACCGGACACCGGGGTACCGGGTTCCCGGTGGGTCCGCTGTGACACATGTGGTACACGTGCACGAAGGGCCGAAGTGGTGCACGGAAGGCCGGGTACGCGGAAAGACGAGGAGGTACACGGAGAGCGGACGAGGTACACGGAGAGGATCGGTGCCGGATGCGCGCGGACGGTCGCGGGACCGGCTCCGTCGGCGTGGCGTGCGGGCCGGCGCGTACGCGCCGAGGATGGCGCTCGGTACGAACCGGCTGGGAGGCGGTGTGCGGATATGACGGTGAACCGTGTCGGTCTGGTCGTGCACGGCGGGCGCGCCGAGGCGGCGACCGCCGCGCGGGCCGTGCGCGCGTGGTGCGCCGAGCACGCGGTGGGATGCGCGGACATCGACGTGTGGCAGGAGGGCGCGCGGCACAGCGCCCGCGAGGAGGTCGACAGCGCGGGCGATCCGGACCTGATCGTCACCCTGGGCGGCGACGGCACGTTCCTGCGCGGTGCGCGGCTCGCGGCCGAGAACGACGCCCTGGTGCTCGGTGTCGACCTCGGCCGGGTCGGCTTCCTCACGGAGGTCCCCGCCACGGCCGTGCGGGAGGCGCTGGACGCCGTACGGGAGGAGCGGATCACCGTCGAGAGCCGGATGCTCCTCACCATGCGGGCGTCGTGCCGGCTGGAGGTCCCCGCGCAGATGGAGACGCTGCTGCGGTACGGGCGGGGGCCGCTGCTGCCCCCGCCGCAGGTGCGCGGGGAGTGCGAGGCCGGCAACGACTGGGGCGTCGCCCTGAACGTCACCGCGCTGAACGACGTGGTCCTGGAGAAGCTGGCCCGGGACCGTCAGGTGTCGGTCGGGGTCTATCTGGCGGGCCGGCTGCTCGCCTCCTACTCGGCCGACGCCCTGCTGGTGGCCACGCCCACCGGGTCCACGGCGTACAGCTTCGCCGCGGGCGGTCCGGTGGTCTCGCCGCGCGCGGACGCCCTGGTGTTCACGCCGGTCGCGCCGCACATGGTGTTCAACCGTTCGGTGGTGGCCGCACCGGACGAGCCCATCGCGCTGCGGGTGCTGGAGCGCTCGGGCCAGGCCGCGGTCAGCATCGACGGCCAGTTGCGCGGGGTGCTGAGCCCCGGCGACTGGATCGGCGTGTACGCCGCTCCGCGCCGGCTCAAGGCGGTCCGGCTCGGTCCGATGGACTTCTACGGCCGGCTGCGCCAGCGCATGAACCTCACCGACGCGCCGGCCGCGCTCGCCGACGGGGAGGCCGCTCCGCTGTGGCCGGTGACGAGTCCACGGCCGGCCGATCTGGCCCATCTGGCCCTGCCCCCGGTCCCCGACGACGCGCCCCGGCTGTCGTGAGGACATGGCCCGGACGGATGGCCGTGCGCACCACGGGGTGCCGCGGCGCCGGTCCGTGTGCCCCGTGGTCGTATATTCCGTAGCGTAGGCGTGGGCAGGCCCACCGGAATAAGGAGATTTCCGATGTCGACAGTCGAGCTGAACACCAACTTCGGCCGTATCGTTCTGGAACTGAACGACGCCGAGGCGCCCAAGACCGTCGAGAACTTCCTGTCGTACGTGCGCGGCGGCCACTACGACGGCACGATTTTCCACCGGGTAATCAGCGGCTTTATGATCCAGGGCGGCGGTTTCACTCCGGACATGGACCAGAAGCCCACCCAGGCGCCTATTCAGAATGAGGCCGACAACGGGCTGAAGAACGACAACTACACCGTGGCGATGGCGCGGACGAACGACCCGCATTCCGCTACGGCCCAGTTCTTCATCAATGTTTCGGACAATGCCTTCCTCAACTACTCGGCGAAGAGCCCGTCCGGCTGGGGCTACGCCGTGTTCGGCAAGGTCACCGAGGGCCGGGACGTCGTCGACTCCATCAAGGCGGTCAAGACGGGCAGCCGCCATGGCCACCAGGACGTCCCCACCGAGTCCGTGGTCATCGAGTCCGCCAAGGTTCTCGGCTGACGCACACCCCCGCGGGGCGGCACCGGTCCACCGGTGCCGCCCCGCGCTGCTCGGTGCCTACGGCCGCGGGCTCAGGCCACCGCTCCGGTGCCGGGACCGAGTCGCCGCAGCGTCGCCTCGATCCGGGCCACCACGGCCTGCTCCTGCGCCGCGAGGTAGAAGTGGCCGCCGGGGTACACGTGCAGCTCGAACGGGCCGTCGGTCTCCTGGTCCCAGGTCCGGGCCTCCTCCGGGGTCACACGGGGATCGGCGTCGCCGGTCAGCACGACGAAGGGGCAGTTCAACCGCGGCCCCGGGGCACGCCGGTAGGTCTCCACCGCGCGGTAGTCGGCGCGCAGCGCGGGCAGGATCATCTCCAGCAGCGCCTTGTCCTGGAACAGGGCGGCGTCGGTGCCGTCGAGCTTGCCGACCTCCTCGATCAGCCGTGCGTCGCCGCCCTTGTGGACGGTCTCGTCCCGGTGGACGGACGGACCCCTGCGGCCGGAGAGGAAGACCACCGCGGGAGGCCGCCCGGCGGACTCCAGGAGCCGGGCCAGCTCGAAGCCGACCAGGGCGCCCATGCTGTGCCCGAACAGCGCGAGGGGTGTGCCGTCACCCTCGCCCAGGGCCTGGAACACCCCTTGGGCGAGTTCCTGGACCGACTCCGCCGGGGTTTCCGCGAGGCGGTCCTGACGGCCGGGGTACTGCGCCGCGAGCACGTCGACCGTGGGCGACAGCGCCGTGGAGACGGGGAAGTAGAAGCTCGCGGAGCCGCCGGCGTGCGGCAGGCAGAGCAGCCTGGGCGCGCCCGGTGCCGCCTGGTGGAAGCCGCGCAGCCACAACCGGTGTGCCGCGCTGGACCGGTCGGTCATGTGTCCCCCTCGGTGGATTGGAAGCAGGTGCCGTCCTCGGCCCCCTCATCCGATCACGAGTGATCGCTGTTGACCCGGCACATCCCTCTCCTTAGACTCACAATCCAGAGATGGACAGAGAGTCTATGGAGGATGGCGTGACCCAGGGGGGCGTGGGCGAGGGGAGCGCGGACCGGGACGGCGCGGACGAGCATCTCATCCGGGAGGCCGAGAAGATCGCTGTCGCGCTGGGCCGCATGTTCCCCGGCCTGTGCGAGGTGGTGCTGCACGACCTGCGGCATCCGGACCACGCGATCCGCGCGATCGAGAACAACCTGTCGGGCCGTCAGGTGGGTGATTCGGCGACCGAGTTGGGCCTGGCCCGCATCGCCGATCCGCAGTACCCCAGCGTCATCCAGAACTATCCCAACCAGTTCCCCGACGGCCGCCCGGCGAAGAGCACCTCCATCGGCATCAAGAACGCCGCCGGCGAGTACATCGCGGCCCTGTGCCTGAACCTGGACGTGTCGGTCCTGTCCCCGGTCACCCTGGCCTTGTCCAACCTCGTGGCCACGGACACCGAGCACCGCGACCGGCCCCTGGAGACCCTGCGGGACCGCACCGCGCGCGAACTGCGCCAGGCGGTGGAAACCCGGGCCGCCGAGCGTGCCGCCACACCCCGCTCGCTGAGCCGGGAGGACAAGAAGGCCCTCGTACGACAGCTGCAACGAGACGGCTACTTCGACTCGCGCGACGCCGCTCAGACCATCGCGGACCTGCTCGGCGTGTCCCGGGCCACGGTCTACAACTACGCGAAGTGAGAGGTCACCTGCCCATGACGACCGGGCCCGTCCCCGCTCCGTCCTCCCCCGCCCAACTCTCCCCCGCCGCCAGGAGCCTGGCGGACCCCGACACCCCGTTCGCCGTGGTCGACGTGCACCGGGTTCGGCGCAACGCCGCCCGCCTGCGGGCACGGGCGGACCGCCTCGGGGTCGCGCTGCGCCCCCATGTGAAGACGGCCAAGAGCCTGGGCGCCGCCGCCCTCCTGCACGACGGCACCCCCGGCCCCGTCACCGTCTCCACGCTCGCCGAGGCCGAGGCGTTCGCCGACGCCGGATATCGCGACATCACCTACGCCGTCGGCATCGAGCCGCACAAACTCCCGCGCGTCATCGCCCTGTTGCGCCGCGGTGTCACCCTGCGCGTCCTGCTGGACAGCACCGAGCAGGCGACGTTCGTCGCCGCGACCGCACGGGAGGCCGGCATCGCCCTTCCCGCCCAGATCGAGATCGACTGCGACGGCCACCGCGGCGGCCTCAGGCCCGACGCCCCGGGACTCACCGGCATCGCCGGGATCCTGCACGACGCGGGCTGCCTGGACGGCGTACTGACCCACGCGGGCGAGTCGTACTTCTGCTACACCGCCGGGGAACAGCGCCAGGCCGCGCGGAACGAACGCGACGCCGCGGTCGCCGCGGCCGACCGGCTCCGCGCGGCCGGTCTGCCCGTGCCCACCGTCAGCGTGGGCTCCACCCCCACCGCCCATGCCGCGGAGGACCTGAGCGGAGTCACCGAACTCCGCGCCGGCAACTACGCCTTCTTCGACCTGGTGATGGCCGGCCTCGGCGTCTGCGACCTGGACGACCTCGCCCTGTCCGTCGTGGTCACCGTCATCGGCCACCGTCCCGAGTACGGATGGATCGTCACCGACGGCGGCTGGATGGCCATGTCGCGCGACCGCGGCACCGCCGTCCAGCCGCAGGACCAGGGCTACGGCCTGGTCACCGACCTGTCCGGCACGCTGATCCCGGACCTGGTCATGACCGCCGCCAGCCAGGAACACGGCACCCTCACCGCCCGCGACGGCGCCGCCCTGCCCGACCTGCCCATCGGCACCCGCCTGCGGGTCCTGCCCAACCACGCCTGCGCCACCGCCGCCCAGCACCAGGGCTACCACGTCATCGACGGCTCCGGCGGCCCGCAAGCGCCCACGCCCGGGATCGAGGCGTACTGGCCGCGCGTCACCGGCTGGTGACCCCGCCCGCCATCCGTCTCCCCCCGCACACCTCCCCCATCTCCCCGCCCGTCAAGGACACTTCGAGGACGCCCATGGCCGCCGCCGCACCGACCGTCACGTTCGCCGATGTCCGCGAGGCCGCCACCCGCCTCGACGGCATCGCCCACCGCACCCCGGTCCTCACCTCCCGCACGCTGAACTCCCTGGTCGGAGCGGAGGTGTTCATCAAGGCGGAGAACTTCCAGCGGATCGGCGCCTTCAAGTTCCGCGGCGCCTACAACGCCGCCGCCCAGCTGCCCCCGGACCAGTTGGCGAAGGGCATCGCGGCCTACTCCTCCGGCAACCACGCCCAGGCCGTCGCGCTGGCCGCCCGGGAACTGGGCACCACCGCCGTCATCCTGATGCCCGAGGACGCTCCCCGCTCCAAGCGGGAGGCGACCGCCGGATACGGGGCGGAGGTCGTCACCTACGACCGTTACACCCAGGACCGCACCGCGCTCGGCCACGCCCTGGCCGAGGACCGCGGTCTCGCCCTGATCCCGCCCTACGACCACCCCCACGTCATCGCCGGCCAGGGCACCGCCGCGCTGGAACTCCTTGAGGAGACCGGCCCGTTGGACGCCCTCCTCGTGCCCGTGGGCGGTGGCGGCCTCATCGCCGGCAGCGCCACCGCCGCCACGGCGCTGCACCCGGGCATCCGCGTCATCGGCGTCGAGCCGGAGGCCGGCGACGACACCAAGCGCTCCCTGGAGGCCGGCACACGGGTCACCGTCCCGGTCCCGCGCACCATCGCCGACGGACAGGCCCTGGACACGCCGGGCGAGATCACCTTCCCCCTCAACCAGCGCCTGGTCGACGCCATCGCCCTGGTCAGCGACGCCGAGATCGTCACCGCGATGCGCTTCGCCTTCGAACGCCTGAAGATCGTCCTGGAGCCGAGCGGCGCGACACCCCTGGCCGCCCTGCTGGCCGGTCGCGTCGGCGACCCGCCCCGGCGGATCGGCGTCATCGCGTCCGGCGGCAACATCGACGTGGACCGCTTCACCGCGCTCACGGGACGGCCGGACCGAGGGTGACGCGGGTGTAGTACTCGGTGCCGAGCAGGCGGTTCCGGGTCTCCTCCGGAAGCCGGGAGAGGATCGCGGGCAGCGCGCGCTCTCCCTCCGCCTGGCTGCGGTGCGCCAGGATCGCGGCCCACTTCGGGCCGCTCCACGGCCGGACGTCCACGGTGTCGGTGACATGCGCGTCCGGCACGCTCAGCGCCGACTTGCCGACCTGTCCCAGGAGTTCGCCCAGCTCGGCCACGGCCGAGTGGGGATGGGTCGCCAGCCGGACGACCCGGGGCTGCCACGGCTCACCCGCCTCGGGGTACAGGTGCCCGAGCCCGGCGGCGGTCACCGCGAGCATGACCGTCCGGTGCGTGTGCCGGTGATCGGGGTGCCCGGTCAGCTGCCCGTAGGCGTCGTGGGTGACGACGGTCTCGGGCCGGACCGCCCTGATGTGGGCGACGAGGCTGCCCACGGCCTCGTCGAGCGGCACATCGCACCACCGGGACCGGCCGGGAGCGGACGCGGGGACCCGGTGGTCGGCATGACCGAGCATCCGTGGCGGCTCCCGGACACCCAGGGCCGCCAGCGAGTCCGCGAGTTCGCCCGCCCGGGGACTGCTTGGCGCCCATGTGGCCGTGACGACGGCGGTACGGGCGCCCGTGGCGGCATGCCGGGCCAGCAGACCGCCGGCGAGGAGGGCTTCGTCGTCCGGGTGGGCGAAGACGGCGAGCAGACCGGCCGGCACGGCTGCCGTCCGTGCGTCCGGCCGTCGCCCGGACTCCCCGCTCACGCCTCCCCCCAGTCCCAGGTGTCGAAGTACTCGGCCACGCCCGTGCGGCGGGCCTTCGTCACGGCGTTCAGCCGGGCGAAGTCCTGGGCCGGCATCAGCGGGCCCCACGCCTCCAGCGGCAGCACGCGGAACTCGTCGTGCTCCTCGGGGTCGAGCGTGATGCCCTGGATCTGCGCGTCGCTCAGCCGGCCCCCGTCGAAGATCAGGCCCATGGTGCTGTACGGCCATTCCTCGCCGGGCAGTCCGTAGACCGCGGCCAGCAGCCGCGGCGGGCCGGACACCGTGATGCCGGTTTCCTCGTGGCACTCCCGCACCGCCGTCTCCCAGGGCCGCTCACCGGGCTCCATCGTGCCGCCGGGCATGTGCCACGGGTGCGCGGGGCTGTACAGGGAGTGGAGCTGGACGGGCCGGTCCCGCTCGTCGGTGAAGTGGACGCAGGCGAATCCGGTCGCCTTCATCAATTGCTCGGCGTACTCCTCTGGCGGGAGCCAGACACGGCTCACGGCATCTCCTTTCCCCCGGTCCCGGACGGCTGGTCGTCGTGTGCCGCGTCGCGGGGTGTTGCCCCGCCGGTGTGGAGGCTGCGGGTCACCGCGGTCCCCCTCGGCGGTCGTCCGGTCGTGTCGTCGGGTTCAACGACCGGGCCGCGATATCGAACACACGTATTTCGGACGGACCGCGAACCGCCGTACGGAGCGGGTCCCGGAACCTGTGGGGTGCACGCACCCTTGTCCGGCAAGCGAAGCGCCGGGGACGCGGTTGGCCGAAACGCCGCTGTCGCCCGGCGGTGGGCCGGCCACCGCCTGGCCCTCTGTGTCATGGCCTCCCGCCCGGGTACCCGGCACCCCGTCGGAAGTCGAGAAGAGCGCAAAGCGAGCGACAGAGTCGGAGGGCCGGAACCATGCCTGCGCCGGCACGATCCGCGGCGGCGGATCCCCGAGAGCGCCGCCGTGCCGCCGCCCGCTCCGCACGTCCGCGGAGCAGGGTGCCGGAGACCGGGGACGAACCCGATCTGCTGGGCCAGTACCTGGCCCAGATCGCCGCGACCCCACTGCTCACCGCCGAGGACGAGGTGCGGCTGGCCCGGCGCATCGAGGCCGGTGTGCACGCCACGGCGGAACTGGAACGGGCCGAGGCCGGCGAGAGCGGCCTCGCTCCGCAGCGGCGCCGGGAGCTGGACGCGGCCGTACGGGAGGGGTTGCACGCCAAGGACCGCATGATCCGGGCCAACCTGCGGCTCGTGGTGTCGATCGCCAAGCGGCACGCGCACCGGGGCGTGCCCCTGCTCGACGTGATCCAGGAGGGCAACCTCGGGCTCATCCGGGCCGTGGAGAAGTTCGACCACACCAAGGGGTTCAAGTTCTCCACGTACGCCACCTGGTGGATCCGCCAGGCGATCGAACGGGGCCTGGCCCAGCACGCCCGTACCGTACGGCTGCCCATGCACGTCGTGGAGGAGCTCCAGAAGCTCGCGAAGGCCGAGCGGCGGTTGTACCTGCGCCTCGGCCATGAGCCGACGGACGACGAGGTCGCCCGGGAGAGCGGATTCGGCGAGGGGCGCGTCGCCTGGCTGCGCCGAGTCGGGCGGCAGACCCTCAGTCTCGACACGCCCGTGGACGACACCGGCGAGACCGTGGTCGGCGATCTCATCCCCGCCGCCGACGTGCTCCAGGCTCCGGAGGTGGCCGAGTACCGGGCGCTCGCCGAGGAGCTGAGGGACGCCCTGGGCACGCTGGCACCCCGTGAGGCCATGATCCTCAGTCTGCGGTACGGGTTGCACGACGGGCAGTCCCGAACGTTGCAGCAGGTGGCCGACCAGGTGGGACTCACCCGGGAGCGCGTCCGCCAGCTTGAGAAGGAGTCCCTCGGCCGGCTGCGCGCACCGGAGGCCGGCGAGCGCCTGCTGGAGTGGGCGGGCTGACGGTACGGGCACCTCCCCGGTGTGCGGGCCGACCAGCCGGCCGGCGCCTCGTCGGTCTGTACCGGCGCCGAGCCGGGCGACAGCGCACGGGCGCGTCTCCCGTGCCGGGGGTCAGCCCTCCGCGCGGGCCACGAGCAGAGCCACGTCGTCGTCGCCCCCCGGCGGCCGGAGCCTCTCCAGGACGCGGTCGCAGGTCTCTCCGAGATCCTGGCCGGCTGTGGCGGTCAGGGCGTCGAGAAGGGTGTCGAGACGGGCGTCGATCGGATCGGAGCGGGTTTCGACCAGTCCATCGGTGTAGAGGGCGAGCTGATCACCGGGGCGGAAGTCGAACGCCGTCGTCTCGAAGGCCGTGCCGCCGACGCCCAGCGGCACACCGGACGGAAGGTCGAGGAGCTGCGCCGGCCGGCCCGCCCGGACGAGGGCCGGGGGCAGATGACCGGCGAGGCTGATGCGGCACTGGCCGCGCTCGGGGTCGTACTGGCAGTAGGCGCAGGTGGCGATGGTGTGCTCGACGTCCTCGGTGAGGCGGTCGAGCTGCCGGAGCACCTCCGCCGGGTCGAGGTCGAGCCCGGCGAACGCGCGGGTGGCGCTGCGCAGTTGCCCCATGCTGGCGGCGGCGTTGATGCCGCTGCCCATCACGTCCCCGACGACCAGCGCGGTCCTGTCCCCCTGGAGGCGCATGGCGTCGAACCAGTCACCGCCGATCTCGCTGACGGCTCCGGCCGGCAGGTAGCGGCAGGCGATCGTCAGACCGGGCAGGCGGGCCGGGAGCTGCGGGAGCAGGCGGCGCTGGAGGGTGAGGGCGGTGTCGCGGGCGCTCTGGTACCAGCGCGCGTTGTCGATGCAGGTCGCGGCGCGGCCGGCCAGCTCGCAGGCGAGCAGCGTGTCGTCTTCGTCGAAGGGCGCGGGGGTGCCCGCGCGCGCGAGGCTCAGCGCTCCGAGGACCTCTCCGCGGGCCAGGAGCGGCACCGCGAGGTAGGAGTGCACTCCGGTCGTCTCCAGGAGGGTGGCGGCCTCGCTGGTGCGGGCGATGTTCCGCAGGTCCTGGCGGGTGGTCTCGGCCACCAGTACGGGCCGGCGGGTGCGCACGCACTGGGTGAGCGGACGGTCGCTGTCGTAGGTGGCGACCCTTCCGGGCGGTTCGGCCGCGTGCGCGGCTTCGCAGGCGTGGGCCGCCGCGGTGGCCACGACCCGGAAGCGGGCGGGGCCGGTGACGGACGAGGCACGTCCGCGCAGGACGTTGTCGAGTACGTGGACGGAGGCGATGTCGGCCAGGTCCGGTACGACGACCCCGGCCAGCTCGTGCGCCGTCTGCTTCACGTCGAGGGTCGTACCGATGGAGGCGGAGGCGTGCGCGATCACGGCCAGCTGGTTCCGGGCGCGGGTCGCGGCGGTGGTCGCCTCGTGCCGCTCGGTGATGTCGACGACGGACGTGGCCACGCCGAGCACCCGGCCCGTGGCGTCCTCCAGCCGGTGGTACGACGCCGACCAGGCGTGCTCCCGGTGCGGATCGGCGGTGGGGCGGCCGACGACGTAGTGGTCGGTCACCGGTTCCCCGGTCTCCAGCACGTGGCGCAGACGGCTCTCGATGGCCTCGGTGTCCAGGAAGGTCAGGACGTCGCGGACCCGTCGGCCGAGATGTTCGGCGGCGGACAGGCCGTGCATGCGTTCGAGGGCGGGGTTCACGGTCAGGTAGCGCAGATCGGGGTCGAGGATGGCCAGGCCGATCGGGGACTGGGTGACCAGGCGTGCGGAGAGGGCGACGCCCCGCTCGACCCGCACCACGGTCGACTGGTCCACGGCCAGGCCCAGGGCGTAGATGTCGCCGAGGTCGTCGAGCAGGCGCATGTTGCGGAACTCCACCAGGCGCGTGCTGCCGTCCTTGTGCCGGATCGGGAAGGCCCCGGCCCAGTCGGTGCCGGACTCCATGACCTCGGCGAACAGCGTGATGACCTCGTCCCAGTGCTCCTCGTGGACCAGCAGCCGGGCCGCGAACCGGCCCAGTGCCTCGTCCGCGGTGTAACCGAACAGCTCCTCCGCCTGGGGGCTCCAGAAGACCACGCGCCCGTTCGTGTCCAGCACCACCGCGGCGACGCTCAGCAGATCGAGCAGACCGGTGGGCGACGCGCCGGCACCGGCCACGGGCCGGCCCCGGCCAGGCCGGGAGACGTCGGTTCCACCCATACGCCGCTTCTCCTCTGCCACTCGGTCGGAGCGTGCCACGGCCCGTGGGAGCCACCGGGCACGAGGCGGTGGCCGCTCACCGGTCGTCACACCGGCGAGCGGCCGGCCACGTCCCCGCCGGGATCGTCCGCCAGCATCACGGACGCGGTGATCCGCTTGCCGACCGGTTCCCGGTGCACCTCGAAGCCCTGGCACACGGCCATCACGATCTCAAGCCCATGCTGCCCCACCCGGCCCGGATCGGCCGCCCTGGCCACGGGCAGCACCGGCGTGGTGTCCCAGACCGCGATCCCGACGCTGTCCCCGGACAGCTCCAGATCGACCAGGCACGGTCCCGGCGCGTGCTTGCAGGCGTTGGTGACCAGCTCGCTGACCACCAGCTGGACCACGCCCATCACCCGCTCCGACACCGGCAGGCCGTGATCGGCCTGCACCCTCGTCAGGAACGCTCGGGCCGGGCCACGTGCCGCCGCGATGTCGGCGGGGCTGCCCTCGTACGCGGCCGAGGTCATGACGGGTCCGGCGCGGGCCGTCCGCCGATCCCCGCTCCGGGCACCCTCGTCCATCCCGACCGCCCTCTGCCTGAGCGCCTGATCCCTACCTCGCGTGTACCCAGAAACGGCCGGTATCCGGCCTTGCCGGGGACGGCGAAGACTTGAGCGACACCGGCGCGGGCCCGCACCGCGGTGCCGGCCCGGCCGGAGACCGGGCCGGCAGGTGCGGCCACGGACGGCTCGGTGGCCAAGCGGCCCCCGGGCAGGCATCATGCGGGGACGAGGCAGGCGGGCGGCGGGGGGCCGATGGTCGGCGAGGTACGGCGGGACGGGGACGACGGCGGGGCGGCGGGACGGCAGGAGGAGCTGACCGAAGCCCTCCAGGAGGCTTACCGGCTGCTGCACGCGGCGACGGGCGGGGAGCCCGCCGAGGCGTGGAGTCCGCTGCTCGAGCGGCTGACCGGCATCGAGACCGCGCTGCGGGAGCACGGGGAGAACTTCTCCGTCGTCTTCGTCTTCGTGGGCCTCGTGCTCGGGATGCGCCACCTGCGCGGGGGTGAGCACGCGTCGTCCGGCTCCGGCGCCGAGGAGCGGGCGGAGGCGTTGCGGCGCCTACGGTGGGCGGATCGGAACGGGCCGGTGGACGACCTGCTCGTCGTACAGGCCCGCATGCTGCTGGTCTTCCTGCTCGTGCCCTGGGCCCTGCCCCGCGCCGACGGCACCGACACGGTCCTGCGGAGCGCGCTGCTCACCCCCGGCTACGGGGAGGAGCTGCTGACCGAGTCGGTGCGCCGGGATCTCGTGGAGGCCAAGGAGACCGTCGACCGGATCGCGGCGGCGCCGATCGGCGCGGAGTTCGAGCAGGGGACCGCGAACGTCAAGCGGGTCATCGAGCGGATGCTGGCACCGGGCACGACCCTGTTCGACACGCCGTCCCCCACCCCGGCCGGCACGGCGGCGCCGGCCGGCGGGGCGGACGCGGCGGGCGCGCGCACGGCCGTGCCCGGCGGCGGGCGGGCCGTCGATGCCCTGGACGACCCCGAGGCCGCGCTGCTCGACGCCGTACGCGGCCTGGTGGCCCTCGCCGGAGCGCGCAGCACGGCGACGTTCACCCGCATCCTGCTCTGGATGCTGACCACCCTGCGGTCCGGGTCCGGCGACCACCCGTACCAGGAGCTGGGACTGGACCCGGAGGCCGCCACGCTGCTGCGCCGGGCCGCCGTCGGCGGCGCGGCCGGCGCCGACGGCCTGCGCGGCGCCGCCGACCTGGCGCTGCGGTCGCTCCACGCACTGCCCCCGGACGCGCCCGAACGGGCCCGGGTCGCCCGGCTCCACGCCTGGCTGCTGGTCCACGTGGAGACGCTGGAGCCCGGATCGGTCGACTTCCGCGCCGCGGAGCGGCCCGTGCCCCCAGCCGAGAGCCGCGGCAGCCGGCTGCGGGACTGGCCGGCCGGCCTCGCCCTGGAGCCCGGTCTGGTCGCCCATCTCGACGGCCCGTTACGGGACTTCTCCGCCGAGCTGGGCGTGCGCGAGCGGCGCTACGCGGCCCGCATCGACCGGCTGCTGGCCTACCGGACCGGCGACACCGGCTACCTGGAGGACGCGGCCGTCCTGCTCACGGAGGCGATCGACCTGAGCCCCGACTCCTGGTGGGCCACGGCCCTGCGGGCGGAGCTGGCCGAGATTCAGGAGCAGGCCGCCTCGTACGGCGGCAGCTTCCACGACGCGGACAGCTCCCTGGCCACCCTGCGCGAGCTGGGCACGGCCCTGCGCCACGACGGCTCGCTGCCGCTCGACGCGCCGTTCGCCCTGGACCTCCTGCTCTCCACCGCGGACCGCGAACTGGACCACGCGCGGCGCACCGGGAACCACGAGGCACTGCCGCGCCTGGTCGAGGAGCTGCGCGCCCGGCACGCCGCCCTGCCGGTGGACAGCGACCGGCGCGGCGCGGTGGCGGAGCGGCTGGAGCAGATCGAGGAACTGGGCTCGGGCGGGCAGCGGCAGGCCGCCGGGGAGGCGCAGCCGGCGGTGGACCTCGCCGCCGAGCTGGAGGACCTGAAACGCGCGGTCACCGAGATCGACCGTGAACTGGACGCTCCGGCGCTGTACCACCACCACGAGTACGACCGGCGCGTCACCCTCGGCATGCGGCTGCTCCTCTCCGTCCGGCGCGGCCTGACCGCCCCGGTGCTGCTGGACTGCGCCATCGGCCAGCTGGCCCGCGCCCGGACGCTGCTCGCCGAGGGGCGTGGCGGGGGGCGCCGGGTGGACGTCCTGACACAACTGGCCGAGGCACACCTCATGCGGGCCTCCCGGCGCGGTCCGCACACCGCCGCGGACGAGCGGGCGTTCCTGGAGATCACCCATGAGGCGCTGGACGAGTTGGCCGCCGACGTCCTGCTCCAGACCGGGGCCGACGACGGCCTGTCCGCGGCCCTCAACGGCGACCTGCTGTCGGAGCGGCTGGCGTGGGCCGCGCTCCTGCTCCGTCGGCCCGCCGACGCGGTGGCCGGTCTGGAGAAGGGGCGGGCCCTGGTGCACCAGGCCGCCACCGCCTCCCGGAGCATCCCCGAACTCCTCGACGCCGCCGGCCACCCGGAACTGGCCCGGCGGTGGCGGACCCGGATCCCCGCCGACCCGCTGCGCCCGCGGACCGGTGACGCGTCGGCCCCGGCAGCCGCGACCCCGCCCATCCCCAGCGCTCTGCGGCGTGACGCGCTGGCCGCGCTGGGTGTCCGTCCCCGCCCCGGACAAGGCCGGGGCCCCCGGCAGCTGGTGGGCGCCGCGGACGTCGCCGCGCTCACCGAGGGTCTCGCCGCCTCGGGCGCGGACGCGCTGGTCTACCTGCTGCCGGGCGTGCCGCTGCCCCCGACCGGCGGCTCGTACCCCGGCCACGCGCTGATCCTGCGTCCCGGCGCCGAACCCGTCATGCTGCCGCTTCCGGAGTTGATCCGCCCCGGCAGCGCGCCGCTGGAGCGGTATCTCAAGGCCGCGGCGGCGCGTTCCCGGGCGCTCGTCCACCCGACCATGCACTCGTCGTTCCGGGCCGCCTTCGAGATGGACTGGCAGGCCGCGCTGCGCGCGCTGTGCGACTGGGCGTGGCCGGCGGTCATGAGTCCGGTGCTCTCGGCGGTGCGCTCGGCACCGGGCACGCGGGTGCCACCGGACCGGCCGCCGCGGCTCGTGCTGGTGCCCTGCGGCCGGATCGGTGTCGTACCGTGGCACGCCGCGCGGACCGGGGGCGCCGGCGGGCACGGCCACCGGTACGCCTGCCAGGAGGCCGTCATCAGCTACGCGCCGTCCGGGACGCAGTTCCTCGCCGCGGCCGGCCGGCGCCGGATGCCCCCCGCCGAGGGGCGGCAGGTGCTCGTCGCCGACCCGGAACTGACCCTGCCCTGGGCCGAGGTGGAGACGGCCGCGCTGTACGCCTCCTGCTATCCCGGGGCGCTGCGCTACGGCGAGTTCCTGGACACCGGTGAGGAGCCGGACGCGGCGGGGACACCGGCGGACCTGCTCGCGGTGCTGCCCGGCGGTGCGTCACCGGCGTCCGTGGTGCACCTGGCCTGTCATGCCTGGGCCGCGCCGCGCCCCACCGAGTCCGCGCTGCGGCTGGCCGTCGCGCCCGGCGCCGGCCGGGACAGCGGCCGGCTCACCGTGGCCGGTCTCCTCGACGGTGCCGCCGGGCCGCGGCCGGACACCGCCGGTCCGCTGGTCGTGCTCAGTGCCTGCGAGACCGACCTGAGCACGCGTCACCACGACGAGTCGCTGACGCTCGCCACCGCGCTGATCACGCGTGGGGCCGCCGACGTCGTGGGGTCGCGGTGGGCGGTGCGGGACGGTCCGACCGCCGTGATGATGGCCGTCTTCCACCACCACCTCACCGCGGGTGGGCTGGCCCCGCCCGACGCCCTGCGGGCCGCCCAGCTGTGGATGCTCGACCCCCACCGCAGGCTCCCCCTCGACCTCGACGAGCCGCTCCGCCACGAGGCCGCCCGCTCCGACCTCCACGGCCTTCACCACTGGGCGGCCTTCGCCCATCAGGGCAACCCCGCGCCCGCGCCGACGGGTTGAGGCGGGGGAACCGCCCAGCGACCTACAAGGATCACCTCGGGAGGATTCAGTGGACCGCAAGCCCCGACGCCCCGCTCTGCGCGTACTGGCCGCCGCCGTGCTCGCCGCCACCGCCGCGCTCGGCGCCGCATCGCCCGGCGCGACCGCGGCGGACGGAATGACCGCGGCGGACGGAGTGACCGGCGCCGGACCGGCCGCGTCCCGTGTGCCGTTGCGCGTGGCCACGTACAACATCCACGCCGGAGCCGGCCAGGACGACGTCTTCGACCTCGACCGCACGGCGGCGGCGATCCGGGACCTGGACGCCGACGTGATCGGCTTGCAGGAGGTCGACGTGCACTGGGGTGCGCGGAGCGACTTCACGGACGAGGCCCGGGAACTGGCCGGAGATCTGGGCATGCGGGTCTTCTTCGCGCCGATCTACGACCTCCCGCCCGCCACGCCCGGTGGGGAGCGGCGGCAGTACGGCGTCGCGCTGCTGAGCCGCCTGCCGGTACGGGGCGCGTGGAACCACGAGATCACCCGGCTGTCCACCCAGACGCCCGACCCGGTGCCGGCCCCCGCGCCCGGCTTCGCCGAGGTGGCGGTCAAGGTCCGGGGCACCTTGGTGCACGTGTACGCGACCCACCTGGACTACCGCGCCGACCCCTCGGTCCGGCGCGCCCAGGTCGACGACATGCTGGGCGTCCTGGCCGCGGACTCCGGCCCGAAGGTGCTCCTCGGCGACTTCAACGCCGAACCGGACGCCCCTGAACTGGCCCGGCTGTGGGGCCCGTTGGCGGACGCGGCCCCGGGCGGCGGCAAGACCTATCCGGCGGTGGAACCGGTCAGGCGCATCGATCTCGTGACGGTCTCGCCGGACGTCACCGTCACCGCCGCGCACGAGTCCGGGACCACGGCCTCCGACCACCGCCCGGTGGTCGCCGACCTCCTGCTGCACCGCGGGGCCCGCTGAACTCCCCGCCCCGGACTCCTGCACGTGCTCCTGCCACTCGATGGTCCCCGCGGCACCCCGCCTCACGCTTGTCCGTCCGCACCGTTCCGCGGAGCCCTGTTCACCGGCGCCCGGCGCCCGGCCCTGCGGGCGTCCGACCCCCGCAGGACGGCGAGCAGGGCGAGCGCGACGGCCTGGATCGCGGTGACGACCGTGATCAGGAGCGGGACCGAGTAGCCGTACAGGGCTCCGGTGAGCGCGCCGCCCACCAAGGTCGCGCCGCCCACCACCCCGGCGAAGACGCCGTACGCCGTCGCCCGGCCCGGCGAGGGCACCAGGTCCGCGACGGTCGCCCGGAGCGTGGACTCCTGGATGCCCGTCGCCGCGCCCCACACCAGCGAACCGGCCACGGCGGTGGCGACGGTGTGCGTGAACGCCAGTGCCGGTACGGCGGCGGCCAGCACGGGCAGGACCGCAAGCACCCGCGGGCCGGTCCGGTCGTACAGCCAGCCGGTGGCGAGGGCGGCCACCGCGTCCACGGCCATCGCCGCCGCGTACAGCACCGGCACCCACGCCGTCGTCATCAGGTGCCGCTGGACGAGGTGGTACGACAGCACGCCGAAGGTGGCGAAGCCGGCCGTCGTGACCGCGGTGAACGCCGCGTACGTCCAGAAGGCGGCGGGCAACGGGCCGGCGGGCAGCGCGCCGTCCGGCGCGGGGCTCCCGGGCGGGGCCGTCGCCTGCCGCTCGTACGCCGCCGGGTCCGGTACCCGCGCCCGGAGCCAGAACAGGAGCCCCAGCACCGCGGCGCCGGGCGCGGCGAGCACGCCGAGCGCGGGGCCGTAGGCGTTCCCGCTCAGCGCGAGCACGCCCGCCACGGTCAGCGGACCGACCAGCGCGCCCACCTGGTCCATCGCCTCGTGGACGGCGAAGCCCCGGCCGCGTCCGGTAGCGGCCGTGGCGTGCGAGAGGAGGGTGTCCTTGGCCGGGGAGCGCACCGCCTTGCCGACTCGTTCGGCGATCACCAGGGCGCAGGCCGCCCACAGCACGCCGGCCACGCCCAGCAGGGGCACGGAGAACACGGTCAGGGCGTAGCCGCCGATCGACAGGCCCCAGAAGTGGCGCGTCCGGTCGGCCAGCGGCCCGGACACCAGGCGCAGCCCCAGCGCCGCCGCCTCACCGGCGCCGGTGACCACACCGACGACCAGGGCGGAGGCGCCGAGGGACGCCAGCAGCGGGCCGGTGACCGAGCGGGCGCCTTCGTACACGAAGTCGGCGAGCAGGCTGACCAGGCCGAACCACACGACGAACCGCCACGGCCCGATCCCGCCCGGCCGCACGGGATCCTGCCCTCCGGCCCGCGCTGCCCGCACGCCCACACCACCTCCGCGACTGCCCAGCCCAGCATGCCTCGCGGCACTGAGCGGACGCGAGACAGCACGCCCCCGAGGGACCCTGCCGCAGTCCCCGACGCCGACCACGGCAAGGCCGCCGACGCACGGTCCTCCCGTCCGCGGAGGGGCACACCGTTCTCGCCGGCCCGGCGCCCCCGGGCACCGCCGGAACACCCTCGGCCGGGAGACCGGCACGCCGGGCCTCCGCGTCACCGACGCCCGGAACACGCTCGGCCTCATCAAGTGCGCCCCGGCCCGCGGTCACGAGGCCGTCACCCGGTGCCCGCGCCTCCAGGGGGTGTCCGGATCGGAGGTGACGCCTTGCCCGTACCACGGCGGCCGAACGGGACCGGGTGTCCCGCCTCACCCTCCGCATCCCGACGCGCCCACCGTCGCCCTTCGGCATCGAGGCCCCGCGGCACCAGCGGCGGGAGCGACCGCGTGACCCGCCGGGTCCTTCTCGTCTCGCCCGCGATGAGCGTGCCGCCGCGGCGGGCCCGTTCGGCGGCCGGGTCGCCGCCCTCCGCGGTCCGTGTGCTCGCCTCCCCCAGCGTGAGGGGCCTGGAGGGCCGTACCCTCGCCGTGGGCGAGCCGGAGGTGGTACGGCGGCGGCGGTGGCGGCACTGGGCATGCCCGTCGCGGCCTTCTGCCGCCTGGACGTACCGCCCCTGACCGTCACCGAACTCAGCGGCCGGGGCGTCCGCTGTCCGCACCGGGGACCGAACAGCCGCCTGCCGAACGGCGATTGGGCGGGGACGGCCCCCGGACCCGCCGGTGGTCGGCGGGAGTCAGCGCGCGGCCGGCTCCTTCGGGAGGTCCGCGTGCCATCTCGGCGGTGCACAGGACGACGGCCCCGGCTCGCGGGCGCCCCGCACACCGTGGCGCGACGTCGACGTGCGTCGCCGGCCCGGGCTGCGTGGGCAGGACCGGCGCCGGCACCGTGCCGGGTGACCCCGCGCGGCCCGGGTCTCAGGGATCCGCGCGCCGCCGGGGCGGTGTGAAGGCGTACAGGTCGAGGATGTCCGGCAGGGGCGCCACGCCCGGGCCGCCCGCGCGCACCCAGGTGACGATGTCCTCGGTCGCGTCCGGATCGTTGACGAGCCCCAGCCAGACCGGCCGCGCGCCGGCGGCCCGGCCGGCGGCGGACGGCTGGACGACGATGACGTTGGCCTGGTCGCAGACGTCGAGGCAGTCGGAGACACGCACGGGCACCTCGGCCCGCAGCCGCGCGGTCTGCGCCGCGTGGTCGACGCCGGTCACCTTCGGGCTGCCGCAGCAGCAGTCCCGGCACACCACGACCCGGCACGGCGCCGCACCGGCCCCCCTCGCCGCCTCGTCTGCCGTTTCTTCCGCCGGCCTGTCGGGCACGCCGCGCCACTCCCCTCCCAGGGCGGGCCCGCCCCGGTGTCACCTCACAGGGTGATCATCCTTTCATCCCCGGCGACGCACCGTCACCCGGCCGCCGTACGGCGGGTCACCCGTCGGAGTGGCCCCCCTCGTCACTCGAAATGGCTAATACCGGAACGTGCGCCCCTTGTGCTGACCGGCCCCTCCCCCGTTCGGAGTTGCGGCCGTACGAGGGACATGAGTCCGTTGGTGTCGTGTCCTGCCGGATCTCACTCAGGAGGAGACACATGAGCACCAACCACAACGGCCTGCCGGCCGAGAAGCTGAACGTCGTCTTCGCGGTCCGCGTGGTCGAGGGCGGCGAGCAGGGCTTCCTGGATCTGTACGAGCACCTCCGGAAGTCCGTGTCCAACACCCCGGGTCACATCGTCGAGCGGCTCGGAGAGCCCGTCGACGACTCCCGCCAGTGGGTGATCACCAGCGAGTGGCGGTCGGCCGAGGACTTCTTCGCCTGGCAGCAGAGCGAGGAGCACCAGGAGCTGGTGGCCCCGCTGCGCCAGTGGGTCGACCAGCGGCAGTCGATGCGGTTCCGGGTGGTCAAGGAGACCAAGGGGGTGTCCGCATGACGGGCACAGTCAACGGCCCCGTCGCCGTCCTCGGTCTCGGCACGATGGGCGCCGGCCTGGCCGCTCGCCTCCTCGACCAGGGGATGCGGGTCCGGGTCTGGAACCGTACCCCGCAGCGCACCGAGCCGCTCGCCGAGGCGGGCGCCCACGCCGCCGCCCACCCCGCCGACGCCGTCGCGGGCACGAGCGCCGCCCTCTGCGTCGTGTCCGACGGGGAGGCCCTCGGCACCGTACTGCGCGGGCCGCACGGCGTGCTGGCCGACGGCCCGTACCCCGGCGTCCTGATCTGCGCCAGCACCGTCGCCCCCGACGAGGTCGTGCAGATCGCCGGTGAGGCGCCCTCGGTCCTGGACGTCGGCATGCTCGGCAACCGCGACCACGCCCGCGACGGAGAGCTGCGGCTGTTCGCCGGCGGCGACAAGCGCGTCTTCGACGCCGCCCGCCCGCTGCTTCGGACGCTGGGCAAGGAGGTCGTCCATCTGGGCGCACTCGGGTCCGGCATGCGGATGAAACTGCTCCTCAACCTGCTCATGGGCATAGAGGTGCAGGCCCTGGCCGAGGCCACCGAACTGGCGGGCGCCTGCGGCCTCGACCGGCAGCAGGTCCTCAAGACCATCGCGGGCAGCGGTTTCGCCTCGCCGGTCATGGCGTTCAAGTCCCGGCGTCTGGCCTCCGGCCGCTTCGACGAGCCGGACTTCCGGCTGCGGCTGATGGCGAAAGACCTCATGCTCGCTTCCAAGCAGGCGGCGACAGTCGGCCTGAGCCTGCCGTTGGCGACCGCCGCGGCGGAGACCCACGTCCGTGCCACCGAGCAGGGACTGGGCGACCAGGACTGTGCCGCGGTCACCCGCGCACTCGTACCGAAACCGGAAACCGACACGTGATCATCGACATCCACGGGCATCTGTCCCCACCGGAAGCGGCCGAACGCTTCCCCATGCCCCCGAGCCTGACCGACGTCGACGGCATGCTCGCCGCCCGCGCCGAGGCCGGGATCGACCTCACCGTCATCGGCAGCCCCGTCGGGGCCGGCGCGATGGCGCGGGTGCCGGGCGTCGACAACTACGCCCAGCCCCGCGACCGGCTGCGCCGCTTCCACGACTGGATGTCGGGGCTGATCCGGAGGTTCCCGGACCAGTTGCGCGGCTACGTGTACGCCAACCCGTTCGGCGACGACGACCACCTCGAAGGAGTCCGGGAGACCCTCGCGGACCCGGCCTTCGTCGGTCTGATCACCACGTCCAGCGTGCACGGCGAGCTGCTCGGCTCGCCCCGCGCCGACTCCTTCTTCGCGCTGGCCGCGGAGGCGGGGGTGCCGGTGCTGGTGCACGCCCCGGCCGAGCCGGTGGGCACGGAACGGGTGGACGAGACCGGGTTCGTCGAGCAGATCGGCCGCTTCGGCGACGTCACGATGGGCATGGCCATGATCGCGTTCGCGGGGTGGCTGGACAAGTACCCGGGTCTGCGGTTGATCGGCGCGACCGGCGGCGGCGCGATGGCGCTGCTGCCGGAGCGCCTGCGGACGGCGGCGCGCCCCCGGCACTGGGCCGGGGGCGCGCCGCCCTCCGGGCGGTCCGGGGCCGGGGCGTCCGACGCCGTTCACCCGGAGGCGAAGGGCCGGCCGCCCGAGGAGCGAGCGGCCGGCCGGCCGGCGGCCCAGGCCGTGCGGCCCGCCGCCGACCCGGCCGCCGCCCTGCGGCGCATGTACGTCGACACGAGCCCCTTCAGCGCCGCGCACCTGAGCCTGAACGCCGAAGTGCTGGGCCCCGAACGGATGCTGTTCGGCACCGACTCGCCGCCGATGGCCGCACCGCTGGAGGACTTCATCCGCATGATCGAGAAGTTGCCGGTCGACGAGGCGTCCCAGCGGCTCATCCTCGGCGGCAACGCCCAGACCCTCTTCGACCTCAGGAGCCGTCCGTGACCACCACGCAGGAGGCCGTCACCGCGGCCGAGCGGTGCACCCCGGAGTTCCGCCGCGACCCGCACGCGGTCTACGCCCACCTCCGCGACTCGGCGCCCGTCTGCCCCATGAGCCCCCCGCACGGCAACGAGACGTATCTGGTCACCCGGTACGACGACGCGCGGGCCGCCCTGTCGGATCCGCGGCTGAGCAAGGACATGTACGGGGCCATGGACGCCTACCGGAGGATCTTCGGCGACTCGTCCGTCGCGCTGGACGACAACATGCTCAACTCCGACGCGCCGAAGCACACCCGGCTGCGCCGGCTGGTCAACTCGGCGTTCACCCCGCGGCGCGTGGAGGCGCTGCGGCCCCGGATCGAGGAGATCGTCCGGGACCTGCTGGACGAGTGCCCGGCCCGGGAGCGCTTCGACCTGCTCCCCGCGTTCGCGTTCCCGCTGCCGATCATCGTGATCTGCGATCTGCTGGGCGTGCCCCCCGAGGACCGGACGCGGATGCAGCGCCTGTCCACCACGGTGGCGCAGACCGGATTCGGCGAGGAGGCCAAACGGGCCCAGCAGCAGGCGGAGGAGGGTCTGCACGCCTACTTCACCGACCTCCTCACCGCCAAGCGCGCGCGTCCGGGCGACGATCTGCTCAGCGCGCTCATCGCGGCCCGCGACAACGACGGCGGTCTGACGGAGAGCGAACTGGTCTCCACGGCGTTCCTGCTGATGTTCGCGGGTCACAAGACGACCGCGTACCTCATCGGCAACGCCGTCCACCACCTGCTGTCCCACCCCGCCCAGCTGCGTGCCGTACGGGAGGACCCGGAGCTGATCCGTGCGGCGGTCGAGGAACTGGTGCGCTACGACGGCTCGGTGGAGAGCGCGACGTTCCGCTACGCGACCGAGGACGTGGAGTACGGCGGGACACTGATCCCCAAGGGCGCCCTGGTGCAGATCGCGCTCAGCTCGGCCAACCGCGACCCGCGGAAGTTCGACGCGCCAAACGAGCTGGACGTGCGGCGGCCGGGCAACGCGCAGGACGCCCATCTCGGCTTCGGGCACGGCAGCCACTACTGCCTGGGAGCCCCGCTGGCCCGGCTGGAGACCCAGCTGGCCCTGACCCGTCTGTTCGAGCGGTTCCCCCGGATGGCCCTGGCCGACCCCGCCGGTGAACCGCGGTGGCTGGAGGTGCCGTTCCCGGCCTTCCGGGGCCTGGCCGAGCTGCCGGTCGTCCTCGATCCCGCGGGGTGAGCGGCGGCACGCGGCAGGCCCCCACCGCCCGGCCGGCGTGACCGGCCGGGCGGTGGCACGCCGGAGCGGGACCAGTCCCGCCCTCCGGTTTCCTAGGCGCTGGGCGGCAGTTGGGCCGGGCTGACCCGTTCGCCCAGGACCTCCGCCATGAACTGCACCAGCCAGCGCTGGGACGGGCTGCGGGAAGCCTCGTGCCGGGCGTAGAGCGCGACCTCGATCGGCTCGGTCTCGAACGGCAGGCGCACCAGGCGCAGGCGGTGGGAGGCGGTGAAGACCTCCCCGACGTACTCGGGGACGATGGCGATCAGGTCGGTGCGCTCCAGCAGGTACGGCAGCATCGAGAAGCGGGTGGCGTCCACGGCCGCGCGGTCCAGGAGCCCGTAGGTGGCGAGCACGGAGCGGGGGACGACGTGACCGCTGGGGCCGTACACCGTGGCGTGGTGCTCGGCCGCCAGCTCGGCCAGGGTGACGGACGCGCCCCGGACGCGCGGGTGGTCGGCGGCGACCATGCCGACGTAGCGCTCGTGGAAGAGCGGGATGCGCACGGTGCGGTGGGAGGTCAGAACGGGGGTGGCGACGAACGCGTCGAGTTCGCCGCGGCGCAGTTGGCCCTCGGCGTCGTCGACGTCCAGGGCGCGGACGGTGAAGGACACCCGGGGCGCGCGGGCGCGGGCCGCCGCCACGAGACGGGGCAGCAGGGTCACCTCGCCGAGGTCGGACAGGGCGAGGGTGAAGCGGCCCGCCATGGTCGCCGGGTCGAAGTCGTCGCCCTGGCGGATCGCCCCGTCGATGTCGGCCAGGGCGCGTTGCAGCGGCTCGTAGAGGCGGCGGGCGCCGGCGGTCGGGGTCAGGCCGCGGCCGGTGCGGCGGAAGAGGTCGTCGTCGAAGTGCCGGCGGAGTTTGGCCAGGCTGTAACTGACCGTCGGCTGGGTGACGTGGAGGGTCTCGGCGGTGGCCGTGACGCTGCCCGTCTCGTAGAGCAGCACGAAGACCCGGGCGAGGTTGAGATCGAAGCTGCCCATATCGATCGACTCTATATCGCGGCGCGCCAACATCTATTGGTGGCCTGGTCGCGCGCTCCCTAGCGTGTGCTGCGTCACTTCGGAGAGGAACGCCTGTGCCGTCCGTGCGCCGCATCGCCCATGAGTTCCTGGAGCGCCAGGGTCTGACCACCGTCTTCGGCAACCCCGGTTCGAACGAGCTGCCCTTCCTCACCGGTCTCCCCGACGGGTTCCGGTACGTGCTCGGCCTGCACGAGGGTGCCGTCGTGGGCATGGCCGACGGCTACGCCCAGGCGACGGGCCGGCCGGTGCTGGTCAACCTGCACGCCGCCTCCGGCTCCGGCAACGCGATGGGGGCGCTGACGAACGCCGTGGCCTCGCGGACGCCCCTGGTGATCGTGGCCGGTCAGCAGGTGCGGCCGGCCATCGGGCCGGAGGCCAACCTCGCCAACGTCGACGCCCCGGCGCTGATGAGGCCGCTCGTCGGCTGGGCCGCCGAACCGGCGTGCGCCCAGGACGTGCCGCGCGCGCTCGCCCAGGCCGTCTTCGAGGCGCGGTTGCAGCGCCGGCCGTCCTACCTCTCCGTCCCGTACGACGACTGGGCGGCCGACGCGGGCGAGAACGCGCCGGCCGTGCTGGACCGGTGGGTCGAGCGCGCGGGGGTGCCCGCCGGCGAACAGGGCCACCGGCTGGCCGAGGCGGTGGCCGGCGCCCGGCGGCCCGCGCTCGTCCTGGGCGGTGACATCGACACGGCCGGGCGCTTCGACGACGCGGTGCGGCTGGCCGAGCGGCTCGGCGGCCCGGTGTGGGCGGCGCCCTCGCTCTTCCGGCTGCCCTTCCCCAACCGCCACCCGCTGTTCCGCGGGGTGCTCCCCGCCGGTATCGAGCCGGTCTGCCGGGCCTTCGAGGGCCACGACCTGGTGCTGGTGCTCGGCGCCCCCGTGTTCCGCTACCACGAGCACATCCCCGGGCGGTATCTGCCGGCGGGCACCCGGCTGATCCAGGTGACGGAGGACGCGTCCGCCGCCGCGCGGGCGCCGATGGGCGAGGCGCTGGTCGCCGATCCCGGCGCGGTGATCGAGCTGCTGGCGAACGCGCTCGACGCGTCCGGGGTGCCCTCGGCCGACTACCGGCCCGTGCCGGCGCCGCGCTCCGCCGAGGGGCCGCGCCTGCATCCGGAGGAGGTCTTCGCGGCCCTGCGGGACGAACTGCCCGCCGACACCGCGTACGTGGTGGAGTCGACCTCGACCAACTCCTCGTGGTGGCGCCAGATGGATCTGCGCCGGCCGGGCTCCTACTACTTCCCGGCGGCGGGCGGTCTCGGGTTCGGCCTGCCCGGCGCGGTCGGGGTCGCCATGGCCCAGCCCGGCCGGCCGGTCGTGGGGGTGATCGGGGACGGCTCGGCCAACTACGGCGTCACCGCGCTGTGGACGGCCGCCCAGCACCGGGTGCCGCTCACCGTGGTGCTGCTGCGCAACGGGACGTACGGCGCGTTGCGCTGGTTCGGCGGCCTCCTGGGCGTGCCGGACGCTCCGGGCCTGGACATCCCGGGTCTGGACTTCACCCGTATCGCGGAGGGCTACGGGGTGCCCGCCCTGCACACCCACGGCGTGGACGAGTTGCGGGCGGTCCTCGCCGAACGCCCGGACGGTCCCCGGCTCGTCCAGGTGGACACGGCGCTCACCACGCCCTCCTGAGCACGCAACGCCCGCGAGTCCCCCGTTCCACGGCAGCTCCACGAAGGGAATCCGATGACACTCCTGGACAGCGGCGTCTGGAGCAAGAAGATCTTCGGCGACGGCTGGACGGCCGCCACCCGCGAGCAGCCGGTCGTCGAGCCGGCGACCGGGGACGGGCTCGGCACCGTGGGCCTGGCCACGGCCGAGGAGGTGGGCCGCGCCGCCGCCCGCGCCGCCGAGGCTCAGCGGGCCTGGGCGGCCACCCCCGCGCAGGCGCGGGCGGCCGTACTGCGCCGCGCGGGCGAGCTGTTCACCGAGCACGCCGCCGAGATCGAGGACTGGCTGGTGCGGGAGGCGGGCTCCGTCCGGGCCAAGGCGGGTTTCGAGGTGGGGCTGGCGCGCGGCGAGTGCTTCGAGTGCGCGGCGCTGCCGACGTATCCGCAGGGTGAGGTGCTGGCGTCCGAGGACCCCCGCTGGTCGTTCGCCCGCCGTCGCCCGGCCGGGGTGGTGAGCGTGATCGCGCCGTTCAACTTCCCGCTGCTCCTGGGGCTGCGCTCGGTGGCTCCCGCACTGGCGCTGGGCAACGCGGTGCTGCTCAAGCCCGATCCCCGCACGGCGGTGAGCGGCGGTGTCGTCATCGCGCGGGTCTTCGAGGAGGCCGGGCTGCCCTCCGGTGTGCTCCATCTGCTCCCCGGCGACGGCTCGGTCGGCGAGGCGGTCGTCGAGGCCCCCGAGGTGCGGGTCGTCTCGTTCACCGGGTCCACACCGGTGGGGCGGGCCATCGGCGAGCGGGCCGGCCGTCTGCTCAAGCGGGCCCACCTCGAACTCGGCGGGAACAACGCCCTGGTGGTGCTGCCCGGCGCCGACGCGGGCAAGGCGGCCTCGGCCGGTGCGTTCGGCTCGTACCTGCACCAGGGGCAGATCTGCATGACGACCGGCCGGCACGTCGTGCACGAGTCCCTGCTGGAGGAGTACACCGCCGCGCTCGTCGCGAAGGCCCGGGCGCTGCCCGTCGGCGACCCGGCCCGGGAGGACGTGGCGCTCGGCCCGATCATCGACCGGCGGCAGCTGGAACGGGTGCACGGCATCGTCACCGAGAGCGTCGCGGCGGGCGCGACACTGGCCGCGGGCGGCGAGATCGTGGGCGCCGGGTACCGCGCCACCGTGCTGACCGGCCTGACCACCGACATGCCGGCGTGGCGTGAGGAGATCTTCGGACCCGTCGCACCCGTCATCGGCTTCTCCACGCCGGAGGAGGCCGCGCGGATCGTGAACGACTGCGAGTACGGGCTGTCCGTCGGCATCCTCGGTGACGTCGGTACGGCGATGCGGCTCGCCGACCGGATCGACTCCGGCAAGGTCCACATCAACGAACAGACCGTCGGCGACGAACCCCACGCGCCCTTCGGCGGGGTCAAGGCGTCGGGTACGGGCTCCCGGTTCGGCGGAGCAGCCGCCAACGTCGAGGCGTTCACCGAGACGCAGTGGCTCACCGTGCGGCCCGACATCGCCGAGTACCCGTTCTGAACCAGGGCCCGGCACCGCCCTCGGCACCACCGCTCAGCACTCACCCCATCTCCGTCTCCATCTCCCGCAGCCGCTCACAGGGGGAACACCGCCATGGCATCCATCGCCTCGTCCGGCGCGTCCGGCACCACCACGGGGACCGGCACCGCCGGACGCAACCTCTGGACGGTGGTCCTGTGCTGGATCACCGTCCTGCTGGAGGGCTACGACCTCGTCGTCCTCGGCGCCATCATCCCGACCCTGCTCAAGACGCGTCACCTCGGCATGACCGCGGGGGACGCGACCACCGTCGCCACGCTGTCGCTCGTCGGCGTCGCCATCGGCGCGGTACTGGTCGGCCCGCTGGCCGACCGGCTCGGCCGGCGCCTGCTGCTCATCGGCTCGGTGGTGCTGTTCTCGGTCTTCACCCTGCTGGTGCCGCTCGCCGGCTCGGTCACGGTGTTCGCCGTACTCCGCCTCATAGCCGGTCTGGGGCTCGGTGCGTGCATGCCCGTGTCCCTGACGATGATGGCCGAACACATGCCGGCGGACCGGCGGGCGCGCGCCAGCACGCTGACCATGACCGGCTACCACACCGGCGCCGTGATCACCTCGCTGCTCGCGCTGCGGGTGACCGGCGACTGGGAGGTCCTCTTCTACGTCCTGGGCGTCGCGGGACTGGTCGTCGCGGCCGTCCAGTGGTTCCGTCTGCCGGAGTCGGAGGCGTTCGTCCGCGCCAAGGAGGCGCCGGGTGCCGAGCGCGTTCCGTTCACCGAGCTGCTCAAGCCGGCCTACCTCCGCGCCGGCATCGGGATCTGGGTGGCCTCCTTCATGGGCCTGTTGCTGGTCTACGGCCTCAACACCTGGCTGCCCAAGCTCATGAACGACGCCGGATACCCCGTCCCCACGGCCGTCACCCAGCTCCTCGTTCTCAACGTCGGCGGTGTGGCCGGCCTGGTGCTGGGCGGTTTCGTGGCGGACCGGCGCGGCATCAAGCTCACCACGCTGGGCTGGTTCGCGGTCTCGGTGGGCATGCTGGCCTGTCTCAGCGTCAAGATGGACAGCGACCTGCTGCTCGACACGGTCGTCTTCCTCACCGGCGTGTTCGTCTTCTCGGCGCAGGTGCTCGTCTACGCCTACGTCACGCAGTACTACCCGGCCTCCGTCCGCGGCACCGCGCTCGGCTCCGCGTCCGGCATCGGCCGCATCGGCTCCATCGTCGGCCCGTCGATCACCGGCGCCCTGGTCTCCGCCGGGATCGGCCACCCGTGGGGCTTCTACTTCTTCGCCACGGTGGCCGTCCTGGCCTTCCTGGCCGTGCTCACCCTCCCGGCCCGGCCCCCGCAGGACCCCACCGCCTGACACGGCGGCGTCCGCTCACCGTCCCTCGGGGAAACCGTCGCTGGTGATGAAGTAGAACACCGGCAGCATGACGAAGACGGCGACGGCCACCAGCGGCGCGACGACGACGCCGAGGAGCCCGGCGGCACTGTACGCCAGGGCTCCCGCCCAGGAGCGCAGGCGGCCGTGCCGTACGTACGTGCTCTCCACCTCCGGGGTCAACAGCTCGGGGCGGCGCGCCAGTTGGTGGTAGAAGGCCACCCAGCTCAGGCACATCACCGCCGCCAGACCGGCGTAGAGGGCGACGGCGACCCGGGCGTCGGAACCGTCGGGGTCCGCCTGGAGCGCGTCCGCGACGACCGCGGTGGGGAACGACAGCGCCGCCGTGCTGAACAGCAGCAGCAGGTTCGCGGCGTGCAGCCCCCGGTCCATCACACGGACCCGCACGAAGGCCTGGTGGTGGTTGAGCCAGATGACCGACACGTATCCGAAGGAGGCCAGGTAGCCGAGGTAGGCGGGCCACTGGGCCAGCAGGGCGTGGCCGAGGCCGCCCGGCCGGTGCGGTGGGTCGGCGAGGCCGAGGGCCAGCAGCGTGACGGCGATGGCCAGCACGCCGTCGCTGAAGGCCTCCGCGCGGGTGGTGTCGGACCGGGAGAAACCGCGGAGGCGGGTGCGGGACACACTGGCTCCTGACGTGCTGGTTCACAACGGGACGGGATGGGGCCGGGGCCGGGACGGGTGTGTCAGGCCCCGCTGCCCGGCCTGAGGGGGCTCACTTGGGGGACGGACGCCTTGCCCGTGTTGGAGACCTTGCCGCCGGTCCAGGGGACGGAGAGCGAGGTGGTCTCGTCGGGCGGGGTGACCAGCAGGGCCTGCGGCGTGACGGTGGTGACGCCGGTGATCGCCGGATCGCTGTAGCTCAGCGCCGACCAGGCGTCGTCCCCCGGGGCGAGCGTCACCCGCTGCTGCGGCTGGCCGGTGGCCCGCTCCGGGTCCGGGGTGACGGCGTCGCCCGCTCCGTCGACGAACGCCACGCCCGGGAAGCCGTACAGGCTGCACGTGTGCGGGGACCGGTTGGTCAGCACGAGGGCGAAGTTCTCCTGCCCGGCCCCGGGGTGGTCGGGCCCGAGGGACGCCTTGAGGTCGGAGGTGCGGCAGCGTTTGGGGGCCGGTGCGGCGGGTGACGCCGCCGCCGTGCCGGTGCCGGTCGGCTCGGAGGGGCCGGCGGTGTCGCCGCCGGCGGGTTCCGAGGCGGTCGCCGACGGCGCACCGGTGGCCGCGGTGGACGCCGGCGGGGCGCCCCCGGAGGTGCCGTCCGCGCTGTGGCTCGTACACGCGGTCAGCACGGCGCAGCAGGCGAGTACGGCGGGCAGGATGCGACGGAGTGTCATGGTGCTTCTCCCTCGGGGCTCACGGGCGCTCGGGGCTCACGGGCGCCGTGGCAGGTGTGTGCGCCGGCACAGGGCCGGCGCGGTGACGGGCGGCGGGCCGGATCAGTGGCCGGTGCGGACGGAGCGGACCGCGCGCAGGATCAGGTCGGTGACGGGGCCGGGGTCGCTCACGGACACCGCGTGCGGGGCGCGGACGGCGACGGTGTGGGCGTGGGCGCGCTCGGCCATCCAGCGTTCGGCGGCCGGCGGGATGTTGCGGTCCTCGGTGGCCACGAGGTACCAGCTGGGGATCTTCTTCCACGCGGCGGCGGTGGCCGGTTCCTGGAGCGCGGCCAGGGTGATCGGGCGCTGGCCCGCGGCCATGACCTGGGCGGTCGGCACGGGGACACCGGCGGCGAACTGGTTGCGGAAGAGGTCCTTCCTGATGACCAGTTCGTCGCCCTGGCCGCCGTCGGGCAGCGGGTAGTGCTGGGTGACGGTCGCCTCTCCCAGGGTGCTGCCGGGGAACTTGCCGGTGAGCTGGAGCGCGCTCTCCCCGATCTCGGGGACGAAGGCGGCGATGTAGACCAGCGCCTTGACGCTCGGGAGACCGGCCGCGGCCTGGCTGATGACGGCGCCGCCGTAGGAGTGCCCGACCAGGACGATCGGTCCGCTGACGCTCTCCAGGACGCTGCGGATGTAGGCGGCGTCGCTCGCCAGTCCGCGCAGGGGCAGGGCGGGCGCCAGCACGCGGTGGCCCTGCCGCAGCAGGCGCTGGACGACGGCGCGCCAGCTTGAGCCGTCCGCGAACGCGCCGTGGATCAGCACGACGGTGGGGTCGGCCGGGCGGCCGTGTCCGGTGGCCGGACGGCCCGCGGCCGGCGCGGCGTGCGCGATTCCGGCGGTGCCCAGGGCGGCGGCACCGGCCAGGAGGGACGTGGTCACGGTACGGCGCGAGATCGGTGCGGTCATCGTTCGCTCTCTGTCTGGGGTGGAGGGTGGCTGCGGGCCGGGGTCAGCGGGAGGTGGCCCGGACGGCGTCCTCGATGAGGCGCACGACCCGCTCGGGGTGGGCGAGCATGACCAGGTGGGAGGAGTCCACCTCGACGGTGGTCATGCCGGCCCGCCGGTAGCCGTAGCGCTCCACGTCGGGGTTGATGGTGTGGTCGGCGGAGGCGACCAGGCCCCAGGACGGCTTGGTCTTCCAGGCCGCGGCCGGGGCCGCCTCGGCGAAGGCCTGGGCGGCCAGCGGGCGCTGGGAGACGGCGAGGGCCGAGGCGAGGCGGGGGTCGACGTCGGCGGCGAAGATGGCCGGGAACTTGTCGGGCTGGACCGACACGTCGGTTCCGGGCTGGTCCGAACCCTCGGTCGGGAACGGGGTGTAGACGAGGGCGCCGGCCAGGTCGGAGTCGGGGAAGCGGCCTTGCAGCTCGCCGAGGCTCTCGCCCTCCTCCAGGGCGTAGCCGGCCAGGTAGACCAGGGCGCTGACGTTGTCCTCGGTCCCGGCGACCGTGATGACGGCACCACCGTAGGAGTGGCCGACCAGGACGACGGGGCCGGGGATCTGGCGGACGATGCCGGCGACGTAGGCGGCGTCCCCGAGGAGGCTGCGGTTGGGCACGGCCGGGGCGACGACGTCGAGGCCGCGGGCGATCAGCCGGGGGATGACCTCCGCGTAGCTGGAGGCGTCGGCGAAGGCTCCGTGGACGAGGACGACGGTGGGTCCGTCGGTACGGGACATGGGAAGACTCCCTGGTCGCTGGGGTGGGTGCCGGCCCATGCCCGGCTGCCGGGCGGGTGGGTGGCTCGTGGGTGGTGCCGGGGCCGTGAGACGTCCGGACGGGTCGATCGTCCGGTTCGTGCGCGGGGAGCGCGCCACCGCGCCGTGGCGAAGCCGCCGGTACCTCCGAGACCCTAGGGCGGGCGCAAGGGGGTGGATTGACTGTCTGTGCACCAGCTGTGGCCTGTGCGCGCTCAGCGGCCACCGGCCCGTCCGGGGGCGTCGTATCGTCGGGACCGCGGCATCCAGGAAGTCGATTCGGGGGGTTGTGTGCTGCTGCTCGATCTCGCCACCGTGGCACCACGTGACCGGGCGGACGCGTTCCACCACGCGTTGACGGACTCATCGGTGCCCAACGACGTGGTCCACGAGGAGCCCGCTTCCGGCATCCACGCCCGTATGCGGATGTGGCGGGTGGGCGATCTGCATCTCTTCGCCACCCGCAACTCCGGCTTCGAGGTGCGGCGAACGGAACGGCACGTCCGGCACCACCGGAGCAACCCGATCGTGTCCGTCTCGCTCCAGCCCGAGGGTGTGCACCGGGCCGAGGTCTCCGGCGCACGGCGGTTGCTGGGCCCGGACGACATCTGTGTCTTCCACGAGCTGTCGCCCCGGGTGTACGGCTGGTCCGGTGACGGGGCGTCCCAGTCGATGATGTTCGACATGCACCGGCTCGGCCTGCCGGTGGACGTGGTGGTGCGGGCGGCGGAACGGCTGCGTGCCAGTCCGCTGCACGACCTGGTCCTGGCCCATCTGCGCGGGGTGTGGCGCGACCCGGACGGCCTGGAAGCCGACCCCGGCGCGCGGCACCTGGCGTCCGCGACGACCGATCTGGTGCGCGCGCTGCTCGTGTCGGCCGCGCACGCCGAGGAGTCCGCCGAGGTCCGGTCCGTGATGGACGACACCCTGCTCACCCGGATCATGACCCATGCGCGGCGCCACCTCGCGGATCGCGCTCTGACGCCCGAACGGATCGCGGCGGAGCACGCGATCTCCGTGCGCCGGCTCTACGTGCTGCTCAGTGGGGCGGGGCTCAGCCTGGAGCAGTGGCTCATCACCGAGCGCCTCGGCAAGGCACAGGGGATGCTCGCCGCCGCCCGGTACGACCGTCTCACCGTGGCGGCGATCGCCACCCGCTGCGGGTTCAGCAGCCCGAGCCATTTCAGCCGGCGCTTCCAGGCGGCGTACGGGGTGTCGCCCAGCGAGTGGCGGCGGCTGAAGCGCGAGGAGGCGATGGGCGCGGCCGGGTGAGCCGGGCGCGCCGCCCGCGTCGGCGCGCCCCGGGCGGACGGGTCAGGCGGCGTGCAGCGCGGTGTGCAGGGTGTCCGTCATCTGGATGCGGGCCGCGCGGGAGGCGTCGGTGTCGCGGAGGGGGTCGAAGAGCACGAAGCCGTGGATCGTGCCGTGGTAGCGGATGGACACCACGGGGACGTCCGCCTCCCTCAGGTGGGAGGCGTAGGCCTCGCCCTCGTCGCGGAGCACGTCCGCCTCCGCGGTGAGCACGAGCGTCGGCGGCAGGCCGCGCAGCGACCGGGTGGATGCGCGCAGCGGGGAGACGGTGTCGTGCGTCCGGATCCGCGGGTCGGGTGCGTACTGCTCCCAGTAGTCGCGCATGGCCGCGCGGCTCAGGAAGTAGCCGTCGGCGAACTGGTCGTAGGAGGGGGTGTCCATCGCGGCGTCGGTCACCGGGCAGAGCAGCACCTGGTGCCGGAGGGCCGGACCACCGCGCTGCCGCGCCAGGAGGGCGAGCGAGGCGGCGTGCTGGGCGCCCGCGCTGGCACCGACGACGGCCATCCTGCTCCCGTCCAGCCGGCATCCCGAGCCGTGCCGGGCGATCCACCGGGCCACGGTGTACGCCCGCTCGACGGCGCCCGGATAGCGGACGTCCTCCGGCGCGTCGTACTCCGGTATGACCACGGCGGCGTCCGTTCCGAGGACGAGGTCGGTCAGCAGGTGCCGGTGCGCGTACGCGTCGGTCAGCATCCAGCCCAGTCCGTGCAGGTAGAGCACCACCGGCAGCGGTTCGTCACTGCCGGCGGGCCGGAGGATGCGCACCCGGACGCGGTGGCCGTCGCTGCCCGGCAGCGCCAGCCACTCCTCCTCGATGTCCGGCTCGTCACCGCCGTCACCGGCCCACAAGGAGGCCATTCGCGCCCTGGCGCCGTCCGGGTCCGAGGACGCGGGCAGCGCGTACCTCTCGACGAAGGCACGTGCCAGCCGCTCCAGGACGGGTGCGGCCCGAGGGGCGGGAACGTCATCTTGCAAGAGAACTCCTGCGCGGGGGCCCGGCCGTGCAAGGGACCGGACCGTCGGAAAGGGTGCCGGCCCCTCCCCCGCGACCGGGCAGGCAGGCGTGCGGCGCCGGAGGCGGCTCCACCGGCACGAGTGCCCAGCCTAGGGCGCGGCGAACGGGATGGGGGCGGCACCGTGCTGTGGATACTTGCCGCTGCGTGCACAGTTTCCGCCGTCAGCCGTCCGCGCCCGTGGGGTCCTCGGACGGCCGGATACGGTTGCGCCACTCGCGGGGTGACATGCCGTAGGCCGCGCGGAAACTGCGGCTGAAGTGGGTGGCGTTGGCGAAGCCCCACCGTTTGGCCACCGCCCCCACCGTGACGTCCCACGCCTCGGGCCGGGCCAGCTCGCGCCGTGCCTCCTCCAGGCGGCGGTGCTGGATCCACCGGCCGATCGTGCTGCCCTGGCCCTCGAAGAGCTTGTGCAGATAGCGGACCGAGATGTGCTGGGCCGCGGCGATCGTGGCGGGGGTCAGGGTGCGGTCCCACAGCCGCGCGTCGACGTAGGCACGCACGCGCCACAGGAGGTCCTGCTGCTCCTGCACCGGTCCGGACGCGGGTCCGGCGCCCGCCGCGCCCTCCGTCCTCGCCACGTCCACGGTGTCCTCCACGTCCTGCGAGTGCCCCGGGCCCTCCGCCACGAGCGAACCGACGAACCCCGTGACGGTCGTGGCCAGGCGGAGGGCCGTCGCCGGCGAGTACGCGGGCAGGGTGTCGAGCAACCCCCGCAGGAGGGGGCCGAGCAGGGGCGCCACGGGGCCGTCGGCGAAGGGTGCCCGGGCGCTGAGCGCCCGCACCTGGCGGTCGGTCAGGGTGAGCGCGACCCGTGGGATCCGGACGAGGTGCAGTTCGAAGTCCACCGACTCGTGCAGCAGGAAGGGCACCGCCTGGTCGCAGACGAAGATGTCGTCCGGACGGCAGGCCGCGGTGCCGTCCTCCCGGACCAGGGTCGCCCTGCCGGAGGAGTGGACGCCCAGCGTCAGATGCGGCTCGGTGGTGTCCTCGGCGGAGCGGACGAAGGACCGTGCCGGTCCGCGGTAGGTGCTGACCTGGAGGAGGCCGAGCATGCGGACCTGTGCCGGTGCGGTGAAGCGGGCGGTGGCACGGACGTGGGCGGGCAGGAGGGCCCGCATCGGCGCGGGCACCGGGGCGCTCGCCAGGGTCAGGTCCGGGTACGGGGGTCGGCCGGCGGCGCTGCCGGTTCCGGTGGGCGGGGGCATCGGATTCATGGGGTCCCCTGGTTGAAACGGTGGTTCCGCGCCGGGACGGGCCGGCGGTGGACGTCCGGTGAGGAGTCCACGGATGCCAGCCTGGAGCGGCTGGGCAGCGCGCAGGCGGCCGTCCGGTGTTCCGTGCGGGCAGGGGCATGAGCCGTGCGCGGTGAGGCATCGTCGCGTGCGTCACCTGGCAAGAAGCACCGTCCGCCCGCCTCTAGGGTCGACGCCCGGTGCTCGCATGCTCATCTCCATGCGAGATGACTGACATCCCGAACGATCGCGCCAGGTGAGGAAGGCGGCCGGCGGTCAGGTCGTTGTGCTGCATGACGAAAGAAGGTGCCCATGTCCACACCACTTGATCTCCGCCGTAGGACCCACGCCGCCCGGGAGGTGCAGGGCGTGCCCGGCTGGCTGGTCGCGCTCCTGGCCGTCGCGTCCGGGATGACCGTCGCCAACCTCTACTACGCGCAGCCGCTGCTGTCGTCGTTGAGCGGTGTGTTCGGGATCAGCGAGGCCACCGCCGGCACGCTGATCACCCTGACCCAGATCGGCTACGTCCTCGGCATGATCTTCCTGGTGCCGCTCGGCGACCGGCTGGAGAAGCGCAATCTGGTCTCCGTCCTGCTGATCGTCACGACGGCGGCCCTCGTGGTGGCGGGACTGGCCCCGAACTTCCCCGTGCTGCTGATCGCCGCGCTGATCAGCGGTGCCACCTCGGTCGTGGCCCAGATCCTGGTGCCCTTCGCGGCCAGCCTCGCCCCGGACCACGCCAGGGGCCGGGTCGTCGGCCGGGTCATGAGCGGTCTGCTCACCGGCATCCTGCTCTCCCGGACCCTGAGCAGTCTGGTCTCCGACGTCGCCGGCTGGCGGGTGGTCTTCCTCGGCTCCGCCGCCCTGATGGCCGTCCTCACGGTGGCACTGCGCGTCGCTCTCCCCGATCACGCCCCCACCACCTCCGTCCCGTACCACCACGTGCTGCGCTCCACGGTCCGGCTGGTGCGCACCCATCCCGCGCTGCTGCGCCGCGGGCTGTACCAGGCGGCGATGTTCGGTGCGTTCAGCGCGTTCTGGACCACGGTCTCCTTCGTCCTGACCGGCCCCCGCTTCCACTACTCGCCGGTCGGCGTCGGCATCTTCGCGCTCGTGGGCGCGGCGGGCGCGGCGGTGGCCCCGTTCGCCGGCCACTGGGCCGACCGGGGGCTCACGCGTCCCATGACCGGTGCCGCGTTCGTGGTCGCCGCGCTGGCCTTCCTGCTCGCGGGTCTGGGCGGACACAGCATCGTGCTGATAGCCCTGGCCGCGATCCTGATCGACATGGCCGTACAGGCGACGCTCATCCTCGGACAGCACACCATCTACGCGCTCGACCCCGGCGCCCGGGCCCGTCTGAACAGCGCCTTCATCGCCATGTTCTTCGTCGGCGGCGCCGCCGGCTCGCAGCTCGGGTCCACGGTGTACCACGCCGGAGGCTGGGCCGGCCTCACCGTCCTGGGCGCCGCGCTCCCGCTGGCCGCGCTCGTCTACTGGGCCTTCGAGCGGCCCCGGGCCGCGCGGCGGACCCCGGCCGCGGAAACCCGCGACTGAGACGCCGGGCAAGGCCGGCCGACACACCCCGCACAGGCGCCTGACGGACATCCGCCGTCAGGCGCACCCCTACGATGCGGCACGGGTCCCACCCGCCGGCGACCACCCCCGCACCAGCCCGAAGGAGCACACGATGGATCTGCGGCAGATGGAGGTCGCCGTCGCGGTGGCCGACGCGGGCGGCTTCACGGCGGCGGCGCGACAGCTGCACGTGGTCCAGTCGGCGGTGTCGGGCACGGTCCGCGCACTCGAACGCGAGCTGGGCACGGCGCTCTTCGACCGCACCACGCACCGTGTCGCGCTGACGCCGGCGGGTGAGGCGTTCGTGCCGGCGGCGCGCGCCGCCCTGCGGGCCGCGGAAGCCGCCCGGGAGGCGGTCGACGCGGTGCGGGGGCAACTGCGCGGCCGGATCACCGTGGGCACCATGCAGGGGGTCTGGGCCGGGCTGCACCACGCCCTGGCCGCGCTGCGGGCGGAGCACCCGGGGCTCGGCGTGCAGCTGCGGCAGGCGGCGGTCGCCGACATCCGGCAGGCGCTGCGGGAGGGCACGGTCGACCTGGCCGTGGTGGCGCTGGACCGCCAGCAGCAGCGCGGGCTGACCACCCGGCTGCTGTCCGAGGAGGAGATGGTGCTGGTCGCGTCGCCGCGCCGGGTCGTGGGGGCCACGACGCCCCGGGGCGAGGTGGAACTCGCCGATGCCGCCCGGCTGCCGCTGGTGGACTTCAGCCCGGGCTGGGCGATCCGTCACTCGGTGGACCGCGCCTTCCGGGCCGCGGGCGTCGACCGCAGCACGACGTTCGAGGTGAACGACATCGTGGCGGCGGCCGAGCTGGTCCGCAACGACCTGGGGATCTGCATCCTGCCCAGGTCGATCGCCGACCGCTTCCCCGACCTGACCGCGTATGGTTTCCGGCACCACGCACCCAGCTGGAAGATCATGCTGGTGCGCCCTCCGGGCGAGGCGTCACCGGCGGTCGCCGCGCTGTGGCGGCACTTCGCTTGATCAATTTCTGCCTGCTTCCTTCCTGGTGCTCCCCGGCTCCCACTGCTTGGCTGGCCGGGGAACAGAACCAGTACGGCGCCCCGGTGCCACGCATGCCAAGGGAGAGCCAGTTGAGCCTGGTGCTGACGACCGACACGGTGCCGGACCAGGAGAAGGTCGCGTACTGGAACGACGCGGTCAGCAGGGCACTCGTGCCGGTCACCGTGGCCCCCCGCGACGGCCGGCGGTTCGACGGCAGGATCACCAGCGACTCCCTGGGTTACCTGCGGGTCTCGCGCATGGAGGCCGACGCCGGGCGGGTCAGCCGCACGCCGGCCCTGATCGAGCGTTCACCCGAGGCCCTCGTGGCGGTCGGCCTGATGGTGTCGGGCAGCGCCACCTTCATCCAGGACGGCCGGCGGGCCGAGATGGGCGGGGGCGACCTGGTGTTCTACGACACCGCGCGGCCGTTCTCCTTCACCTATCCGGAGCGGTTCGCCACCCATGTCTTCCAGCTGCCGCGGCATGTGCTGAGCGTCGCGGACAGTGACATCAAGCGGGTCACGGGCACCGCCATCGACACGGCACACGGCCTGGGCGCTGTGCTGCGGCCCTTCCTTGCCACGCTGGCCGACGCGGCCCCCTCCTACCCGGCGGCCATCGGGCACCGGCTGGCCGGCCATGTCGTCGACCTGTTCGCCACCCTGATCACCGATCACGCCCTGCGGGACCCGGACGACGACCGCGACCATCTCGTGGTGAGCGTCCGGGCCCACATCGACCGCAAGCTCGCCGACCCCTCCCTCTCACCGGAATCCATCGCCCGGGCGCACCACATATCCGTCCGCTATCTGCACCGGCTCTTCGAGGGCGAGGACATGACCGTCAGCCGTTTCATCCAGCAGCGGCGACTGGAGGCGTGCGGGCGTGAACTCGCCCGTCGCGGACGGGTGACACCCACCGTCTCAGCGGTGGCCCGGCGCTGGGGATTCGTCAATCCCGCCCACTTCAGCCGGGCGTTCCGCGCCGCGTACGGGCTCTCCCCCCGGGAATGGCGCACCCTGCACCTGGAGCGGGGCGAGGACGAGCAGCCGGCGGGTCCGACCCTCACCTGACGCCCACGCCAGGAGGCGGGCGGTGCCGGTCGCCGTCCACGCGGGCGAGCCGGGAGCGGGCCTCGGCGACCCGTCGCGGGTCCGCGTCGCTGCCGAGGGCGACGCACCGCGTGAACGCCTCACGGGCCTCGGCGGGACGGCCGGCCTGGAGGAGGATGTCACCGAGCGAGAGGAGGTAGCGGCTCTCCAGGGCGATGTTGCCGTCCGTCCGGGACAGCTCGACCGATGCCCGCAGGTACTCCACCGCTTCCTCCCAGCGGCCCAGGTGGCCGTAGCAGCCTCCGAGGCCCGCCAGCGCGTTGACCCGGGTGAAGGCGGCGATGTGCGGTTCGAGGCGGTCGCCGGCCTCGTCCAGTCGGGTCAGGACCCGCTGGTAGGTCTCGATCGCCTCCTCGTCGCGGCCCACGCCCCTCAGGTGCAGGGCGCGCGAGATCAGGGCCTGGAGAAGGCCGTACAGGTCGCCGGCGGCCTCGAACAGCGCGATGGCGTGGTCGCTGTGCTCGGCGGCCGGGCCGTCCTCGCCCAGCGCACGGTGGGCCCAGGAGGCGTACGCGTGCGCCCACCCCTGCTGCCCGGCGTCACCGGCCCGCCGGGCCGCGGCGAGCGCACGGGCGGCGTACGGGAGGCTGTCCCGGGGCCGGCCCTCGCAGATCATCAGCGCCCAGGCGTAGTAGTTGAGCTGGGTCGCTTCGAGCAGGGGGTCGCCGAGCGCCTCGGCGGAGCGGACAGCGGTGCCGAAGACCTCCGGCCAGTGCCCCCAGAACATCCACTGGTCGGAGAACCAGTGCAGGGACTCGGCCACCTCGACCACGGTGGCGTGCTCGCCGTCCGCCGCGGCGGCGTGCAGGGCCGCCAGCCAGTTGGCGGCCTCGGCCTGGAGCCACTCGCGGGCCTTGTCGGCGCTGGAGAGGTCCACCGTGCCGCGCCAGGAAGCGGGTGGGGCTCCGTGGCCGGGTTCGTACCACCGCCCCGCCACGACGGCCGTCTCCAGCAGCCAGCGGAACATCGACCGGCGGGCCCGCTCGATGTCGGCCTCGCCGTCCTCCGCGACGAGACGGCCACGGCCGTACAGGCACAGCAGGTCGTGGAGCCGGTAGCGGTCCTCGACGCCGCCGAGCAGGCCGGCCTCGACCAGTTCCTCCAGGGTGTCCTCGGTGTCGTGGACGTCCTGGCCGGTGAGCCGGGCGGCGCAGGCGGCGCCCACGTCCGGGCCGGGGACCAGGGACAGGCGCCGGAACAGGCGGGCGGCCGTGGGCGTGAGCTGCCGGTAGGACAGGTCGAAGGCGGTCGCGACGCGTACGTCCCCGGCGGACAGCGCGTCCAGCCGCCGTTCCTCGCTCGCCAGCCGGTCCGCGAGCCGTCGCACGGTCCATCCCGTGCGGGTCGCCAGCCAGTTGCCCGCGATCCGCAGGGCCAGCGGCAGGTGCTCGCAGAGCCGGGCGACCTCCTCCAGGGCCTCGGGTTCGGCCGTCGCGCGCGCCTCGCCGACGAGGGAGGTCAGGAAGGCGGCCGACTCGGCGGGTTCGAGCCGGCCGAGGGGCAGCCGGTGCACGTCGTCCAGTCCGGTGAGCATGCGGCGGCTGGTCACCAGGACGAGGGTCCCGCCCGAGCCCGGCAGCAGCGGGCGTACCTGCGCCTCGTCACGGGCGTTGTCCAGCACCAGCAGACAGCGGCGGTCGGCGAGGACCTGCCGGTAGAGGACGGGGTGGGCCTGCGGTCCCGCCTTGGCCAGGTCGCGGTCGGGCACGCCGAAGGCCTTGAGCACCCGGACCATCAGCTCGGAAGGGGCGGGCGGGCTGTCGTCGGTCCCCCTGAGGTCGACCATGAGCTCGCCGTCCGGGAAGCGGCCCGCGAGTCGGCGGGCGGCGCGCAGCGCGAGGGTGGTCTTTCCGGTGCCGGGCGGTCCGTGGATGACGACCACGACGGGCTGGTCGTCCGGGACACCGCGGACCTCCCCGGCGGCGCGGACCTCCCGGGGCGCGGCCAGCGCGTCCAGCCCGGACAGTTCGTCCGCGCGGCCGACGAAGTCGTCGATGCCCCGCGGGAAGGAGCGGACGCCGACGGGGCTGTATCCCGGGGCGCGTCCGGCGCGGGCGGCGGCGAGCAGCCGTTCCCGGTCGGCGTCGTCCAGGCCGAGGCCGTCCGCGAGCGCGGCCACCGTCCGCCGTTGCGGTGCGGCCCGCCGTCCGCGTTCCAGGTCGCCGATGCCCCGCTCGCTGACCCCGGAGGCCTCCGCCAGGGCCTCGATGGTCAGCGACTTCGCCCGTCGCATCGAGCGCAGCAACGGCCCGAACGCGACCTCCTGTCCGGACATGTCCGCCCTTTCCCCCGACTCCGCTTGAACATGTTAATACGGACGCCCGTCTGGCATACGTCACGTGGCGTGACACGTGGTACACGCCTGGTTCCCGCGGCCCGCGGCAGGTGGTAGACACAGCGGGATCACAGTTCCTGTCCGCCAACAGGAAGGTTGCTGCCGCATGTCTGCAACACGCCGTCAGGTCCTGGCCAAAGCGAGCGCCCTGGGAGCGGGCATCGCCTTCACCGGGGCCCTGTCCGAGCTCTTCGCGGGCACCGCCGCCGCGCAGAACCTGGGCCACACCGGCTACGGCCCGCTCGTCTCCGATCCGCACGGCCTGCTCGACCTGCCGAAAGGTTTCCGCTACACCGTGCTCTCCCGCGAGGGCGACCAGCTCCGCTCCGGAGAGGGCAGAGTCCCCTCGAACCACGACGGCATGGCCGCCTTCGCCGGCCGAGGGGGCCGTACCCACCTCGTCCGCAACCACGAGAACCGCGTCACCGCGCCGATCCCGGTCCCGACCGTCAGCGGCCTCACCTACGACCCGGCCGGCAAGGGCGGCTGTACGGCGCTCACGCTCGACGCGCACCAGCACGTGCTGTCCGAGCGGGTCGCCATCGCCGGTACGGCCGTCAACTGCGCGGGCGGCCGTACCCCCTGGGACACCTGGCTGACCTGCGAGGAGACCGAGGACAAGGCGGGCACCAACGGCTACACCAAGGACCACGGCTTCATCTTCGAGGTCCACCCCACCGACCCGCACCGCACCGGCGCCGTCCCGCTCACCGCGATGGGCCGCTTCCAGCACGAGGCGGTCGCGATCGACCCGCGCTCCGGCATCGTCTACGAGACCGAGGACGCCTTCCTGAAGCCGTTCGGCCTCTTCTACCGCTTCCTGCCGGACAAGCCGCTCGGCGGCGTCGGTTCACTGCGTGCGGGCGGCCGGCTCCAGGCGATGCGGGTGCCCGGCGTACCGGACCTGTCCCCGGTCCAGGAGCCGGGAACGCGCTTCGACGGCATCGAGTGGGTGGACGTACCCGACCCGCTGGCCGCCTCCACTCCCACCCGCTTGCAGGACTACGGACCCGGCGGCATCACCCACGCGCAGAAGCTGGAGGGCTGCTACTGGGGCGGCAGCTGTGTGTACTTCGTGTCGTCCTTCGCCCGCAGCGCGGAGGGCTCCGCGGCCGACCACTACGGCCAGATCTGGCGCTACGACCCGGCGCACCGCCGGCTGACCCTGGTCGTCGTGTTCGGCCCGGACACCGATGTGCGGCTCCCCGGCGAGTCCCCGGACAACATCTGCCTCGCCCCCGGCGGCGGCCTGATGGTGTGCGAGGACGGCAACGGGGCCCAGCACGTCTTCGGCGTGACCCGCAAGGGCGAGGTGTACCCGATGGCCCGGGGCCGCCAGGTCCTCACGGCGGGCGGTACGGCGCAGGAGCCGGAGTGGGGCGAGTTCGCGGGAGTCACCTTCTCCGCCGACGGCGAGACGATGTACGTCAACTGCTACACGCCCGGCACCACGTTCGCGGTGACCGGACCTTGGCGCGGCTAGGCCGTTTCGTTCAGGTCACCTGATCGTCATCGCGTCCACGTGGTGGACTGCGCGGTCGTGCGCGCTCACCGGGCACGCGGCCGGGGCCCGTGAAAGGGGGTCCCGGCCGGCGAACCCGGCGGCCACGCCATCGGCCGGTCCCGCGGCGGACCGACCGCACAGGCCGGAGCGCTGCGTCCACCGCTGGGAACGGTGGCGGGGCATCGCGACCCGCTCCGGGAGGACAGCTAGATCGGATGCTCTCGCAGCGCCTTGCGCCGGTCACCGAGGAGTGAGAAGGCGACGGCGGCGAAGTAGAGCGCCCAGATCGGCGCGGCCAGTGCCAGCATGGTCAGCGGGTCCGTGCTCGGCGTCGCCACAGCCGAGAAGACCGTGATGCCCACGACCATGGCGCGCCACCGGCCGAGCATCCGCCGGCCGGACAGCACTCCGGTGAGGTTCAGCATCACCAGCAGCAGCGGCATCTCGAAGGCGAGACCGAAGACGACCACCATGCGGGTGACGAGGTCGAGGAGGTCGTCCAGCGGCAGCAGGTTGTTCACCCCGTGCGGTGTGAGGCCGATCAACACCCTCGCGGTCCTGGGCAGCACCTTGTAGGAGAAGAAGGCGCCGCCGAGGAACAGCGGGACGCCCGCGCCGACGAACGCGTAGGCGTGTTTCCGCTCGCGTTCGTGCAGGCCGGGGGCGACGAACGCCCACAGTTGGTACAGCCAGACGGGAGAGGACAGCACCACGCCGGCCACCAGCGAGACCTTCAGCGCCAGGGTGAAGGGCGCGAGCAGACCGTTGATCGTGATGTGCGCGCAGGCGGTGTTCGTGGGCCGCCCGGCCAGATCCGCGAAGGAGGTCGGGCAGCCGACCGATGCCAGGACCGGCCTGGTGAGGAAGTTGATGATCCTCTTGTAGGAGAAGGCCGCGACGACCGTGACGACCAGGATGGCGAGGACGGCCTTGGCGAGCCGGTTGCGGAGTTCACGAAGGTGCTCCGCGAGCGGCATCCGCCCCTCGGGGTCCTTCTCCTTGTTGCGGACCGACTGGGCCATGCCATGTCCTCGTCTCGTGCGGCGGACCCGCTCAGTCCCGGTCGCCGGACGTGCCGTCCGTGAGCGTGGTGCGGGTGGTGGCGGCGTCCGTGGGAGCGTCCGGGGCCGTCCGCGGCCCCGGTGCGGGCGCCGCCTCGGGGCGTGCCTCGTCCAAGGCGCCGTCGTCCTTCATCGCCCTGGTCTCGCTCTTGAGGATCCGCATGGACCTGCCCAGCGCCCGGGCGGTGTCGGGCAGTTTCTTCGAGCCGAAGATCATGATCACCACGGCGACCAGGATCAGCAGGTGCCAGGGCTCCAGCGCGTTGCGGAACATCGTCACACCGCCCTTTCGAACGTGTCGGCGCCCGTACCGCGTGAGCGTTCCTGTTGCCGGTCGGCGCGTTCCCGCACGGCTGTCGGGCGGGGCGGGCGAGGTGAGGGGGGTCGGCCGGCCGGCGCGGAGACGTGCCGGGTGTCGCGGTCGTCGCTGGTCATGTTTCCTTCTTCCGGTCGGGTCGGAGCCGGCTCCTGGTCGGGTCGGCCGGTTCAGGTTCCGGGGTGCCCGGCAGCCGTCCAGGCGGCGTACTCCTGGCGGACGTAGAGGCGGCGGCTGCGGGCGAACGTGATCGCGTCGGGATGGTGCGGACCGGCCACCAGGTCGGGGTGGCGGCGCTCGTGCAGGACGAGTTGTTCGGCGGTTTCCGCGGCGGCCGCGATCGGGCCGGGACCGGGGGCGGCGCAGGCCAGTCGGTCCATGAGGGCGGCCCGGCGCAGCAGTCGGGTGCGTTCGGCGGCCGTCGCATCGGCCGGGGAACCGGTGCCGGGCCCGGTCCGGCGGCCGTCGCGTTCGGCGTCGAGTGCGAGCACTTGGTGCAGCTCGCGGCGCAGGCCCGGTGCGTTGGCGTACGCCTCGTGCGGAGGCGGGACGTCGATGCCCTCGCCGTTGTCCGGCGTGATGTCCATGGTCACTCCTCCTGGTCGTGACGAGCACTCAGGCAGGCGCGGACCTCGCGGCCACTGCCTGTCTGGTGGGCCTCGGTCGACTGGGCGAGGTACTGGACGATGCCGGTGCCGCGGCCGTGCTCGTCGGAGGCGAGGTCGGGGCGGTGCCGTTCCACCGCCCCACCGGAGTCGGTGACCACGATGTGCAGCGTGCCGTCGTGGAGGACGAGCCGCAGGGTCATGCGCTCGCGGCCGTACTGGGCGGCGTTGGCGGCGAGTTCGTCGACGATGAGAACGGCGGAGTCCCGCTCGCTCGTGGGTACCTGCCAGGCTTCCAGCAGATCCGCCGTGAAGTGACGGACGGCGCAGACGTGCGCCTCCTGCGCGGGCAGGGTGAGCAGCGCCTCGTGGCGGCAGGGCCGGCCGGGCTGTGCACTGGTGCGGGGGGAGTCGGTCACGAACATGGTCTTCTGGCTCTTCTGTGAGTGTGCGGAGACCGGGAAGGGGGACCACCAGCGGCAACCTTTCGGGTTGTCGGCGGGCTGGTCCTGCATGGCGCGCTCATCTGGTTTCACGGGTGGCGCATGCTGAACGGTTCGGTGCTCGGCCCCTTTTGCTCGGCTTCTTGCGGCTCACGTCAGGGCGGCGGCCCGGCCGGGCTCACGCGGGGTGCGGGTACGCGGCGTCACTGAACCGGGCGGAGACGCCCCTGCGGACCGTCGCGCCGCGGAGCCGGGGAGCAACGCCCCTGCCCGCGCACCGGCCCGGGCCACGCCGGTCAGCCTCTCGGCCACGGAGGTGCCGGTACCGGCTGCCGAGGTGGCCACGCTGATCCGTGAGCTGCCGTGGTCGGACGGCCCCACCGCCGCCGTAGCCGTGCCGCGTGGTGGGACCGGCCGGCGACGGTGACGCCGCGCGTGCCGGGAGGAGGGCGTACGCCGGACGTCCTGGGCGCGCTCCCTCGGGCTGGTCCACCGGTCGTAGGGCGGCTCACCTCCCGTCGGCCGCCCGGACCCCTCCCGGCCCCTCGTCCCGCCCTGTGCACACATCCGACGGCCGTCGCCGGGTCCGGCCGTCGCCGGGTCACGCCCGGATCGTGACCAGCTTCTGGCCGTTGTCCGCGATGATCTCGAAGTGCTGGATGGCCTCGGGGGCCATGGCGACCGTCCCGGGGATCGTGCTGCCGGCAGGGTACTTGCCGGCCCACCAGGTAGCGCCGTCCGCCCTGACTCCGCCGGGCCCGACCGCTTGCAGCCGGCAGGTGGTCCCGGCGGGCGCCCCCCTGGCCGAGACCTGTAGGACACTGCCCCAGACGGAGGGCGAGACCTTCACCGAGGCGGAGACGCCGGTGGCAGGGTCGCTTCCGGAGAAGGTGCGCGTGAACGTGGGCGCGCTCGGCCCGGGCGGCGTCGCCACGCTGCCCACGGTGCCGACGGCGGCCAGCCACGTGCCGCCGGCCGCTGCCGCGACGAGCACCACCGAGGCGCCCGCGCCGGCCAGTTGCAGGCGCCGGGTTCTGCGGCGCCGGGTCGCGGCCTGCTGGAGCAGTCTCTCCAGCACACCTCTCTCCGGCGTGGGCGGTGTCACGGGCACGGCGGGCGCCGTGGGCTCTTCGGGTGAAGGGCCGCGCACGGTTTCGCCCGCCCGTGCCACCAGCCGGTCGGCCAGGTTCCCGTCGGCCGCCGGCACCGTACGTCCCGAAGCCTCCGCCACGGACACCGTCGCCAGCAGCGCGGGCAGTCCCGCCAGCCGGGCGTGTTCCGCCTGGCACTCCGCGCAGTGCGCGAGGTGGGCGCGCACCAGTTCCGCTTCCTCCGGTGGCAGGGTGCCCAGGACGTACGCTCCGAGCGCCAGCCGGAGATCGTCGTGCTCCGCACTCACGGTCGCCACCTCCCGCACGCCTCTGTCATGGCTCGATCCCGCGTTCCTGCAACGCCAGCCGCAGCGCGTGCAGGGCGTAGTACGTCCGCGACTTCACCGTGCCCAGCGGGATGCCCAGCACGCGTGCCGCCTCCGCCATGGTCCGGCCCTGGTAGTAGGTCTCCAGCAGGACGGCGCGGTGGTCCGGGGACAGCGACCGGACGGCGTCGGCGACCGCCCAGCTCTGTAGTGCCTGATCGATCTCGTCCTCGCCCGGGTTCTGCTCGGCGGCCCGCTCCAGCGCCTCGCCGCCGGCCTCGGCCGGCCTCGCCCGCCGGGCCCGGTGGGCGTCGATGACCAGGTGCCGGGCGACCGTGCACAGCCACGCCCGGGCCGGGCCGCGTGCGGGGTCGAACGCGGCGGGGTGCTGCCACGCCCGGAGCAGTGTCTCCTGCACCACGTCCTCCGCCCATTGCCAGTCTCCCGAGGTCAGCCGCAGTACGTAGTGGAACAGAGGTCCCGCGTGCTCGGCGTACAGAGTGCGCAGCAGTTCCTCGTCCGCGGTCGAAAGGGTCCCTTCACCAGTGACACGGTCTGCGGAGCGATCCGGACGGGTCCGCGGGCCACGTTTTTGGTTCCAGGGCATGAGTCGATCGTCGCGCATATGCACTCCTTTGTCCTGTAATGCACGGAAAGGCGCAAGTGGCGGGCGGCGGACCCCGTGGGCGAGGCACCCTGCCGGACCGTGCGGCACCGCCGGCGGCCGGCGTGCGTGACGCCCGGAGCCCTGGCTGACCTGTGGCGATACCGATTCGTCCCGGAAAGGTGCCCATGTGTCGAACCGTGGGGCCCCCGCCGTCCGTGAAGCCGGACAAGAGCCGACTCCGGCGCGATTCCTCACCGGTCCCCCGCATAGCGAAGGAGGGGGCAGAGGTGGCCGGAACATGCCACGCGACGGAAGCGCTCCCGGCGCCGTCCGCCCTGCCCCCGCCCGCACCTTCGCGGTGCGCAGGGGCGCAGGTGCGGCGCGGGACACGTCGAGGCGAGCGGCGTGCACGGGGCGGTGCCCCTGTTCGTCCGCCGGCCGGCCGGTGAGGGGCACGCGCCCACGAACACGGCATCCACCACACATTCGCGCGGGTGCGCGCGCCGATCCGGCGCGGTCCACGCCTCCGCCCGATCAACGAGGAACGGACACCATGTACCTGAACCTTCGCGCGCCGGGCCGCCGGTCACGCGCCGCGGCCGGGATGGCCGTCGTCATCGTCACCGCCGGCGGCGCTCTGGGGCTCCTCAGCGCATGCGGCCAGTCGTCGCACTCCCCGGCGGCCGGAGCCGGTGCCCTCACACCTGGCCCGGGTCAGCACCGGATGGCAGGGATGTCCGGCGCCACGGGGCCGGGGGGCGCGGCGGGCTCCACTCCCGGCGCCTCACCGATGCCGAGCATGAGCATGCCCATGAGTCCCTCGGCCAAGGGCGCGCAGGCCGCGCCGGTCAGCGGCAACGCGGTGGCGATCAAGAACTTCGCGTTCTCCCCGGCCAAGCTGAGGATCAAGGCGGGCACGACGGTGACGTGGACCAATCAGGACACCGACGCCCACACCGTCACCAGCACCGGATCGGGCGGCCCGTTGCGTTCGGCCGCCCTGGCCACCCACGCCACCTACCGGCACACGTTCACCAAGCCCGGCACCTACGCCTACCTCTGCACCATCCATCCGTTCATGACCGCCACCGTGGAGGTGACCCGATGACCGCCCACTGGAACAGCCACGACGGAGCACCGGCCGACGACACCGGCCGGCCCGACACCGAGCACGGTATGACCCGGCGTCAACTCATGCGCCACACCGCCTGGTTCGGAGGCGCGGTGGTGCTCACCGTGGCCGGCGGACAGGTGATCAGCCAGATCGCCGACGCCCGGGAAGGCACCTCCCGGGGCGCCGCCGGGGCCGCCGCCGCGGAAACCGGGGCGCTGCGGTTCGTACAGGTCTCCGACAGCCACATCGGGTTCCAGGGTCCGGCCAACACGGATGTGGCCGGCTCGTTCTCCGAGGCGATCCACCAGGTCAACGCGCTCGGCTTCCGGCCCGACTTCGTGATGCACAGCGGCGACCTGACCCACCTGTCCACGGCCGGGCAGTTCGACCAGGTCAAGCAGATGATGACCGGTCTGCGGACCGACCGCGTCTTCACCGTGCCGGGCGAGCACGACTCCATCGGCGACGCGGGCCGCGCCTACCGGCGGGCCTTCGGCTCGGGCACGCTCGGCGACGGCTGGTACAGCTTCGACACCCACGGCGTGCACTTCATCGCCCTGGTCAACACCCTGAGCCTGGAGAAGCTCGGCCACCTCGGCAACGCCCAGATCGACTTCGTCCGCAAGGACGTCGCCGGACTGTCGTCGGACACCCCCATCGTGGTCTTCAGCCACATCCCGCTGTTCGCCATGTACCCGAAGTGGGGCTGGAGCACGGACGACGCCCTGAAGGTCATCGCCCTCCTGCGCCGCTTCTCCTCCGTCACCTGCCTCAACGGGCACGTCCACCAGCTCTTCACCAAGACGGAGGGCAACATCACCTTCCACTCCGCCACCACCACCGCCTACCCCCTGCCCCACCCGGGCCGCGCTCCCGCCCCCACCCCGCAGGTCGTCCCCGCCCGGCAGCTCAAAGAGGCCCTCGGTATCCGTACCGTCGGCTACCGCCGGGGCGAGCGCGAACTGGCCATCACGGACCAGAGGCTCATATGAACACCCGACGGCTCCTCGCCCCCGCCCTGCGGACGGCGACCGCCGCGACCCTCGCCGCCGGCGGGTACCTCCACGCCCAGCTCTACGTCGACGGCTACCGCTTCATCCCCGTCATCGGCCCCCTGTTCCTGCTCCAGGCCGGCGCCTCCCTCGCGCTCGCCGTCCTGTTGCTGATCGGAACACCGCCCCTGATGCTGAGGATCGCCGCGGCGGGCATCGCGCTCGGCGCCCTGGGCGGCTTCGCCGCTTCGCGCACCGCCGGAGTGTTCGGATTCGCCGAGCACGGCCTGCGACCCGCGCCACAGGCCCTCCTCAGCCTCCTCGCCGAGACCGGCACGCTGCTGCTCCTCGCCGTCTGGCAGGTGACCCTGGCCGGACGCCCCCGCGCCGCCCGGCCGCCCGTCGGCACGGGCGCCTGGGCCACCACCCGCACACCACCCGGCTGAACCGCCCGAGGGACACCCCATGTACCTGCAACCACGCCCAGGAATCGCCTGGCCGAGCCCGCGCCTGCGCGAACTGAACGACGCCGTACGCGCCCTGCTCGGCCTGGACGACGACACCGCCGTCATCATCCGTCAGCTCAGTTGTGGCCAGGCCGGCCACCCACCGCGGGAGACCGTCGTCGCGGTGCTGCCCATGGAGGGCGAACCCCACCGCTGGGTGCTCCACCGCCCCGCCGAGCAGATCACCGAGCGCGAGCTGCGGGCCGCCCTGCTCGGCCACGAGCCGCGCTGACCGGCACCCGGCCGCCCTGGAGATCGCGAGCACCGCGCGGTGCGGGGCGACGGGTGGCGGCTCCGGTGAGCGACCGAGCCGCGCGCCCGAGCCGAGGCGCCCCGCTTCACGCCGTCGCCTGCCGCACGTCGGTGCACATCCGTGCACCGACGTGCGGCATGGTCGCGGAGCCGGCATGGGCCGGGGTCGGCCCGGGAGCCACGACGAGCCGGCAGCCGGTGCTCCTGCCGTGCTCCGACCCGGCCTTCCTGGCGGACCCCTTCCCGCTCCACCGGGAGCCGCGCGAGGACGGCCCGGCCCGGCGTGCGGTGATCGCGGGCGGTCCGGAAGCCTGGCTGGTCACCCGCTACGGGGACGGGCTCGGCCCCCTGTCCGGCCCCAGGCCGAACTGCGATGTCCGCGACGCCGCGGACCCCCGCCTCCTCACGCGGCTCCCCGTGTTCGCACGTGCCGCCTCTGACCGCCTGACCGCAAGCCGCCGGGGTGTCCGGGGCTGTGACCCCGGACACCCCGGACGGAACCCACGGGACGGGTCTTGGCGCCGCTTCCCTCAGTCGTCTTCCGGGAACTCGCCCGACCACGCGGCGGCCATGCGCAGCAAGGGCTCGGCCTCGTCCTGCCGCCCCTGGCGCTGCAAGGTGCGGCCCAGCATCAGGTGGGCGTAGTGCTCCACCGGATCACGCTCGATGATCGCGCGGAGCTGTTCCTCGGCACGCCGCAGCTGAGCGGAGTGGTAGTAGGCACGGGCCAGCAGCAGCCGGGGACCGGTCTGTTCCGGAGCCTCCTCCACGACGAGGGCGAGCAGTCGCGCGGCCCCGATGTAGTCCTTGGCCTCGAAGAGCAGCTGCGCGCGCTCCCAGCGCTCCGTGGTGGTCTCCTCGTGCGGCGCGCCGGCGCCGTTGTCGAACAGGTGCAGGGCGCTCGCCCACCGGTCGGGGGCCACTCCGTCGCCCGCCGTGTATCCGCTGAAGTTGTCGGTCATCGTTCCTCGTTCTCCTCTGCCGTGGGGCTTGCGTGTGCCTCGGCCTCAGGCCGCCGAGCCGGTGGTGCGCACGCGTTACGCGTCGCGGGCCGCGCGCAGGGACGCGTGGGTGGGCGCGTCGGGCACGTCGGCCGGCCGGTGCTTCGCGAACTCCTGCCGCAGCACCGGTACGACCTGCGCACCGAGCATCTCGATCTGCTCCAGCGCGGTCTCCAGCGGTATTCCGCCGCCGTCCACCATGAACAGCTGACGCTGGTAGTCCCCGAAGTGCTCACGGAAGGTGAGCGTCTTCTCGATGACCTGCTCGGGCGTGCCGACGGTCAGCGGGGTCTGCTCCATGTACTCCTCCATCGACATCCCGCCTCCCATCACCGGTGAGTGGTCGAAGAACGGGCGGAACTCCCGGACGGCGTCCTGGGAGTTCGGACGCATGTAGACGTGACCGCCGAGTCCGACGATGGCCTGCTCGGGGGTGCCGTGCCCGTAGTGGGCGTACCGCCGCCGGTACAGGTCGATCAGCTTCTTGGTGTGTTCCTTGGGCCAGAAGATGTTGTTGTGGAAGAAGCCGTCGCCGTAGTACGCGGCCTGCTCGGCGATCTC